>NZ_JARJBE010000080.1:0-404 GCF_029269915.1 Rhodococcus sp. C3V | reverse complement strand
TTACTTACAACAAAGATGCTCGCGTCCACTGTGCAGTTCTCAAACAACACACAACCCCAGAACTCCCGTGAGCACCAGCCGAAGAAAACACTGACCGAAATCAATGCAACTCCGCGGTATGACCCACATTCCAGTGTTGTCGTTACTTCCTAGAGAGGAAACACTCGCGTGTTCTCTCAGGACCCAACAGTATGCCGATATAATTTGTTCTCCCACCAGCACTGAGGCCGGCAGTAACGAAAACGAATGCTTGTCAGCGTCCACCCATGAGCAACCACCGTTCCACATACGGGAACGAAATGGCCTCTGCTTTCCTCAACCACACCTGTGTGCAGCGAGCGAAAGAGATGCTCCTTAGAAAGGAGGTGATCCAGCCGCACCTTCCGGTACGGCTACCTTGTTAC
>NZ_JARJBE010000019.1:0-64356 GCF_029269915.1 Rhodococcus sp. C3V | reverse complement strand
TTCGTATTTCCTTGGGTGTCAGAGCATATGCCCTACTCCGACGTCACCGTATAGAGCACCCGTGCAGGTCGGCCGACACCTGCACAACGCCCGGCTGGAGCCCGAAGGTGCTGTCCTACATCGGACTCGACGGATCTACGATGATTCTGGCGTGTCGATGCAAACCAGTTTCCGCGTGTGTCGGAACGGGTCGCCTAGTTGACGCTCGGGGCTCTCCGGAATGTTTGTTCGACGCCTGAGCGAGCACTGAAACCTGACTCCGCCGCTACAGAACCTTCGTGAAGATCTGCGCCGGCGCTGCCGTCTCGAGCTTGGCCAGCGCCTCAACCAACCTGACGAAGTGCTCGGTATGGGTATGAGCGTCGAGGTGCTCCTGCGATTCCCATTCTTCCACCAACACGAGCTCGCAGGGATTGTCGGTGCGCTGCAATAACTCGTAATTGATGCAGCCGACCTCTTTTCGGGTCTCGGTGACAAGTTCGTCGTACAACCGAAGCACTTCCGCGAGATCGCCCTGCTCCACTGTGGTTGGCACCAAAACCCTGATCACAAAGACTCTCCGATTCGACTGTCCTGCATTGACCCCTCCGCTCGAAGTCTGCCGTAGACCTCCGACAGATCGAGATTTCCGTTGTGACTCGAAGTTTGCGGACAGGCGCAATATCTACGAAACACCCCCGATACCGGAGGTTCGTAGGGTTTGCCGAAGTCGGGCTCGCAATCAGCAGCGCAGCCCTGGGCCCGGGCGAGGGGTAAGCACATGAGTGGAAATGCAGTTCGCTTGCAAGCGATCAAGGACGTCGAGGCCTACACACCTCCGGTGGTCAGTTTCACGACCGACGAGACACCCGGAGAGGTGTTCGGAGCCAACGTCTTCAACAAGGTGGTCATGCAGAAGCGACTGCCCAAGCTTGTCTACAAATCGGTGATGGCGACGATCGAGCAAGGCAAACCGCTCGATCCCATGGTCGCCGACGCGGTCGCATCCGCGATGAAGGACTGGGCGTTGGAGAAAGGCGCAACCCACTACGCCCACGTCTTCTATCCGCTTACCGGGTTGACCGCCGAGAAGCACGACAGCTTCCTCGAGCCGGTCGGCGACGGCAGTGCACTGGCGGAGTTCGCCGGCAAGACCTTGATCCAAGGTGAACCCGACGCTTCGAGTTTCCCGAACGGCGGGCTGCGCAACACGTTCGAGGCTCGCGGATACACCGGCTGGGATGTCACGAGCCCGGCCTACGTTCTCGAAAACCCCAACGGCAACACACTGTGTATCCCGACCGTGTTCGTTTCGATGACCGGCGAAGCGCTCGACCACAAGACTCCCCTGCTGCGTTCACAACAGGCAATGGGTTTCCACGCCGAACGAATCCTTAAGTTGTTCGGCCATACCGATCCCGAGCACATCGTGTCGTTCTGCGGACCCGAGCAGGAGTACTTCCTGATCGATCGACACTTCTTCCTCGCCCGCCCCGACCTCCTCAACGCCGGCCGAACACTCTTCGGCGCAAAGCCGCCCAAGGGCCAGGAGTTCGACGACCACTACTTCGGGGCGATCCCGGAACGTGTGCTCGGATTCATGATGGACACCGAGCGGGAACTTTTCAAACTCGGTATCCCCGCCAAGACGCGGCACAACGAGGTTGCGCCCGGCCAGTTCGAAATCGCCCCGATGTTCGAGCGAGGCAACATCGCCGCGGACCACCAGCAGTTGCTGATGACCACTTTCAAGACAATCGCCAAGAAGCACGGCATGGAATGTCTGTTCCACGAGAAGCCGTTCGACGGTGTCAACGGCTCCGGCAAGCACGTCAACTTCTCGCTGGGCAACTCCGAACTCGGCAGTTTGCTTGTCCCCGGCGACAATCCGCATGACAACGCCCAGTTCCTCGTATTCTGCGCCGCAGTCATCCGGGCCGTCCACAAATACGCCGGCCTCCTGCGCGCGTCGGTCGCATCGGCAACCAACGATCACCGTCTCGGTGCCAACGAGGCTCCCCCGGCCATCATCTCGATCTTCCTCGGCGATCAGCTGGCCGACGTCTTCGAGCAGATCGCCAAGGGCGCAGCGACATCGTCGAAGGACAAGGGCACCATGATGATCGGAGCCGATACCCTTCCCGTCCTACCGACCGACCCGGGCGATCGCAACCGTACGAGCCCATTTGCCTTCACCGGCAACCGTTTCGAGTTCCGCGCGCCAGGATCGCTGCAAACAGTCAACGGCCCGATGGTCACCATCAACACGATCATGGCCGAGGCCTTGGACTACATGGCCACCGAACTTGAGGCCGCGGTCGCCGACGGCGCCGATTTCGACACCGCCGTCCAGAATCTGCTCACCGAGATCATCACCAACCACGGTGCGGTTGTCTTCAACGGCGACGGTTACTCGGAGAACTGGCAGATCGAGGCCGAGTCTCGCGGCCTGCCGAACCTTCGCACGACGCTGGACGCCCTTCCTGAACTGATCACCGAATCCTCGATGGAACTCTTCGAGAAGTACAAGGTCTTCAACCACCGGGAGATGCACAGCCGCTACGAGGTCGGACTCGAACAGTACGCACTGAGCATCGGCGTCGAGGCACGCCTGGCCGCCGAAATCGGTACGACGCTGATTCTTCCGGCTGCAGTGCGCCACCAGACGGAAGTTGCGCAGAACTTCGTCGCACTGAAGTCTGCCGGCCTCGAACCGGATTCAGCACCGCTCGAAGAAGTGTCGGCGCCCGTTGCGGCTCTGCGCACAGCGCTCGCGGCCCTGCGCGCAGCAATCGACACCGACGCCGGCGAGTCGCCATTCGATCAGGCCAAGCACGCACAGGACGCACTCCTGCCCGCCATGGCAGAGGTACGTGCAGCGGCCGACTTCCTCGAAACCATCGTCGCCGACGATCACTGGCCACTCCCGACGTATCAGGAAATGCTCTTCATTCTCTGAGTATCACCCGAATATCACTACCCACAGAACTATGGCCTGCAACTCGATCGAGTTGCAGGCCATAGTTGTCGAATCTTGCTCGGCTAGCGGTCTTCCGGCATCGTGACTTCGAGTACGCGAGCCTCACCGGTGGTCGCGGGGTCAGGACGATCGCGCGAATCGGACGACGCCATCTGGAGTCCGTTCAAATCGGTCCGCATGTAGATGACGTTGTAACGGTCCCACGTGGTGGCGACGAATTCGAGGAACTGTCCGCTCGCCCACGGGTGCATGAATCCGCCGTACAACGCGGGCAACGTGATTCCACTCAACAGGGTCTGCGTACCACTCCACGGGCCTTGCGGTTGGTCGGCCTGACGGATCACCAGGTTGCCCTCGGCACTGGTGTACATGGCAACGTACTTGTTCAGGTAGTCGTTCCACTGCACTGCGAGTTCACTGACCGGTGCCTTGATGACCTGAACGGCATCGGTATCTCGCGGACTCCAACCGGAGCCGTCCCAGTATTCGTAGGCGCCGAGATTTCTGATGTCGGCGCCGGCCACTCGCGCCAGGATCGCCTTACCGAAACGACCTGAGGGAGTTCCGTATTCGTAAATGTAGCCGTCCCGACCGTCGAGGAAGGCGCTCTGCTGGAAGTTGGAATTGATCGGCGATACTGCCGGAATCCCCGGAATGCCAAGTCCTTCGGTATTGGCGCGAACTGTCGCCGGATCGAGTTCCCAGTTCTCACCGTTGTCCGTGGAGAAGGCCAGAGCCGAGTAGTTGGTGGTCCAGGCTCCAGGTTCGTCCCACGACCGAACGGACATGAATCTGATGTACTGCACACCACCGTAAGAGATTCCAGCGGTCGGGATGGTGGTGAACTCACCCGGAATGCCGAATCCCGGAATGATCTCCTTGGAATGATTGGGGCCGTCCAAAGGAGAACTGTCGATCTTCATCCCGTCGGCAATGGCGGTGTCGTTGCTGCGGAACAATACGTTGCTGCGCCAGTCGTCACCCGGGGTGTCGCAGTCGCCCACCGTGTCGCCGAATGCCATCAGCACGTCGTGATCCGGCCCCGAAAGACCGTTGTCCCACATGATTCCGAGGTCGGTACCCGACACGTTGAACCGCTCGATGGTGTTGTTGGGACTGCCTGGGCCAGTGACCATTTCGATCGCCTTGGTCCGGCCGGTCAGCACCGGCAGAGCACCGTTGGGGGCGCCGGTGATCCAAGGCAGCGCGTTGGCGAGGGAGCCGGTACCGGCGGATCCACTGCCGAGCGATCCGGTCAGCGAGCCGAGCGAACCCGTCATCGATCCGGCGGAACCACTTCCTCCCGAACCGCACGGTCCACCGATCGCCGACGCAGACGGTGCTGCGGCAATCGTCGCGGCAATCGTGACGACGCCTATCGACAACATCGCCGACATGGAGTGTTTATTACGCACGTGCAGCCCCTCTGATCATTTCGACTCGTTCGGACCACAGGCACAGTGATCCCCGACCGCAGAAGCAAACCATTTGGAATGTGTTAAGAGAGTGAAAGCTGAGCAAATTGTTATAAATCGCCCGTTCAACTGACACAAGTGACAGCTGTGTCCGATTTCACCTTCACAGGACAGTTGTCCGATACAGCAATAAAGGCGCCTAGTATGTAACGGAAATGTAAAAGAGTTCTCACAACGAGGTAGGTGAGCGGTGTCCGTACGTGACCGCGTAGCGCAGATTTACGATCAGGTTTTGGTTCGCAATGCAGGAGAGCCCGAGTTCCATCAGGCCGCCGCAGAGGTCTTCGAGTCTCTTCACGTAGTGCTCGAACGCCACCCCCGCTACGCCGACGCCGGACTCATCGAGCGGCTCTGCGAGCCGGAACGCCAGATCATCTTCCGCGTGCCGTGGACCGACGACCAGGGCAACGTTCACGTCAACCGTGGCTTCCGCGTGCAGTACAACAGTGCACTCGGCCCCTACAAGGGCGGCCTGCGCTTCCACCCCAGCGTCAACCTGGGCATCGTGAAGTTCCTCGGCTTCGAGCAGATCTTCAAGAACTCACTCACCGGCCTGCCCATCGGCGGCGGCAAGGGTGGCTCGGACTTCGATCCCAAGGGCCGCTCCGACGCAGAGGTCATGCGCTTCTGTCAGTCCTTCATGACCGAACTGCAGCGTCACATCGGTGAATACACCGACGTTCCGGCCGGCGACATCGGCGTCGGCGGTCGCGAGATCGGCTACCTGTTCGGTCAGTACAAGCGGCTGACCAACACGTACGAGTCGGGCGTCCTCACCGGCAAGGGCATCACCTGGGGCGGATCGCAGGTTCGCACCGAGGCCACCGGCTACGGCGTCGCGTACTTCGTCGCCGAAATGCTCAAGGCGAAGGGTGAAGGCCTCGAAGGCAAGAACGTCGTGATCTCCGGATCCGGCAATGTCGCCATCTACGCAATCCAGAAGATCCACCAGCTCGGCGGCGTCGCGATCGCCTGCTCGGATTCCTCGGGATACATCGTGGACAAGAAGGGCATCGATCTCGACCTCCTCAAGGAGATCAAGGAAGTTCGCCGCGGCCGCATCAGCGAGTACGCCGACGCAGTTCCGCATGCCGAGTTCATCGCCGACGGTTCCATCTGGGACGTGCCGTGCGACGTCGCACTCCCCTGCGCGACTCAGAACGAGCTCGACGAAGATGCCGCAAAGACCTTGATCGCCAACGGCGTTCAGGCCGTTGCCGAAGGCGCGAACATGCCCACCACCCCCGGTGGCATCCAGCTCTTCCGTGACGCGAACGTAGCCTTCGCACCCGGCAAGGCGGCCAACGCCGGTGGCGTTGCAACCTCCGCTCTCGAAATGCAGCAGAATGCTTCGCGTGATTCCTGGAGCTTCGAGTACACCGACGAGCGTCTCGCCGGAATCATGCGCGGCATCCACAAGCGCACCATCAACACCGCTGCCGAGTACGGAAAGCCCGGCGACTACGTGCACGGCGCGAACATTGCCGGCTTCGTGAAGGTGGCCGACGCCATGATTTCACTGGGCGTCATCTAGAGATTTCCGCACCACAGACAGCAGTACAAAAAGGGTGATTTCACCCTGGACCGGTTCCCGTACATCGGACTGGTCGAATCAATACCTAGGCCTCGAGGGCCCTGGGTCCGCGAGGACCCAGGGCCCTCGAGCTTGCTCCGAGCAAATCGCCCGCGACGAGCACCGTAGGCGCGGCAATGATCCCAGACGGAACTCGTGGTGTCCTCCGAAACCGTTTTCCGCTCTGACGTCGAAAAACACCGTAAGTGGACGATTGTTTAGGTCCGCAGCGCGTGGGGCATATGGACTTATCTTCACATTTGTCCATTTCACAGTTGGACGATCGTTCATGTGGTAGAAATCACAACGCCTGGCGCAATTCGATCCGCAAATTTCAGCGGCGAGTATGCCCCCGAACAAGGCCTCAGCGTGTACCCCGCTTCGTAACGCGCCGAGCCTCCGGGTGCCTGTGCCAGGCGACGCACCTGTCTAGAGGAGGCCACCCATGTCCCCAGCGCTGCTGAACAACCCGGGACCGCTCATGTTGGGAGGCAAGCCCGCCTCCACAGCGGTCAACGACGTCATCCCACTGGCAAGCGATCTCGTAGATCACCTGTCCCGTGCCAACCCGACGTTGACTTCCCTCCAAACGGAGGCAGTACGTCGGGAACTGATTGCGGTGATCGTGCAGGGGCTCCAAGTGGGGATCCAGCTATTGGATCACCGCAAACTTCCCACCGACCAAGAGTTGGACGGCATTCACACGATGACCGTCCAACAAGCATTGAAAGGCGTGCCACTCAGCGCGATCCTCAACTTGACCAACGAGGGCATCAGCACTTTTCGCACCCTCATCCTCAGCCGGGCCGACGCCGAGGACTCCGCCAATCTCGGGGATCTCAACGAGTTCTTGTTCGCACTTGCGCAGCGGCTTCACTCGTTCATCTCGATCAGCTATCTCTCGGCTCTTCCAGCCGGTTCCCAACTCGGGGAATACTCCGCCGGCGCCCTCGTGAAGGCCATGCTGGACGGCGACGATCCCACCCAGCTTGCGTTGCAGATGGGCGTTGAACTCGCACCCCGCTATCTCGTCCTGCGGCTCCTGGTGAACCTGCCGCCCATCCGCCCGGGAGCACGCAACGGCAACCACCAGCGCATACAGGCCTACCGTGACCTCTCCGTCGCTCAATCGAAAATCGCGGCCCACTTCGGGTCGGCACTGCTCGAAGCTCCTGCACCGCAACGTGGTCTGGTGCTGATCGAGGGCACGCCCGACTGGGGAACAGTGTGCGAGGTCATCCAACGCGCACGCGCGACGGTCGGGGTGGAGATCACAGCAATCGCCGAGAACGCCGCGGTACGAGATATCGCCGCCGCCCAAGCAACCACTCACGAATTGGCGCAACTCGTGCGGCGCCTGAGACTGCCGGCGCGGTCCTACCGAATGGAAGACCTCGCGCTCGAGTATCAACTCACTCGGGGTGGCGCAGGCCGCGACAGCTTGATCAATCTTCTCAAGCCACTCGACGGCAATCCGGAACTGCTGCAGACATTGTCCATACATCTCGCCAACGGCCAGCATCGTCAGCGCACCGCGTCGGCGCTCGGCCTGCACACCAACACCGTCGACAATCGAATCAAGCGCATCGCAACCCTGACCGGATTGGATCCGGCCCTGCCCTCTGAACTGCTCAAACTGCGCGCTGCCATGATCTCGCTGACCTTCGCAAGCACTGATGTGGACAATCGTCCAGCGAAAATGTGAACACTCACATCCTCGCTATTAGCTGTCCACGTGTGGCGCCTGGACCCCACTTTTCCGCTCCGAACCGGGCTATAAAAGTGTGGTGCGAATCACCGCGCAAACCAGTAACAATTAAGGGGAAACACATGATCAACGGCCAGGATAACGCTCTCCTCGGTGCCTTCTTCGACACCATCCTGCAGCTCTTCAACGCGGGCAGCACCGGCACGGGCTCGACGGATGGCGGCGGCGTCTCCTAGGACGAATCTCGGGCCCTGTGCGAGAGAATCTCTCGCACAGGGCCCGCTCCAAGCCGCCTGACACTGTGATGGCGGTGACCACGGTGACCACCACGTCGCCACCGCTGAAACCAGGAGCAAGCACATGATCGCCGCACCAACCACAGGCGCTTTGGCCGTCGTTTTGAACACCGTCCTACAGATGTTCAACGCCGGCAGCAGTTTCCTCTACACCGACAACTCTCCGATTGGCGGCGGCGGCGAAACTCCCACGACGCCTGCTCCCTGATCGACTTACCCGCTCGCATCACACAGTCGCGGCACAGACAGGAACCACCGTGATAAACCAGCACACCCTGGGCAGCCTGGTCATCGACTTCGGCTCACTCTCCCGAGCACTCGGCTTCGGCAACGGCTCCATCGTGTCGCTCGGCAGCACCGGAAGTGGCTGAAACAGCCCGCCTGACCACGTCGACGATCCCGTCGCCGCTCACCTTCTCACCACATCTCGAAACAGAAAGCAGGTCCCCCTGTGCCTACAATTCCGCTCACCGGCGACCCCATCGTCATCAACATCATCGTCCAGCTACTGAGCGCGGGCAGCAGCAATGCACTCGCACTGGGCGGAGTCGGTAGCAGCGGTCTCGGTAGCACCGGGCTCGGCAGCTTCGACTCGGCGAGCCTCGGCAGCGCTGCTTAGGACCTCACTTGTGATCGGCGTTCGATCCGCGTCTTCGGCCGCCGAGGCAGTCCACGAAACCCGCGTTGCCCTCCGTCATCTGTGACGGAGGGCAACGTGGTCGTTCAGGCGAGACGGCTCGCGGTTGCGCGATCAGGCCGTCCGCCGCGGTGAATCAACGCCAGTCTTCAGGTGGATCGCTGTCGTCGTCCTCGATGGTCACGGACTCCGAACGATCGTCAGCTGCAGCCTTTTTCGCTGCTTCACGCATCTCGATTCCGTCGGACACCCAGTCGCCGATCTCGCGCGTCACGTCTCGAACGGCCCCGGCGATGATCATCGCGATCGAGCCCACGTGGTTGGCTGCACTTTCGGTCAGTTCCTGGACCGTGTCCTTGCGGCGTTCGAATTTCCCGACCATCAGTGTGTGCCTCTCAGGCTGCAGTTCGCTGGCGCTCGACGATAACACCGGGAGGGGTCGTCGACTTGACCAAACCGGGCGGAAGAGCGAGCTTGAAGATCTTGCCCCATACCGAACCGATCTGCTTGAAGAACCCACCAGTGTTGTACGGCAAACCGTACTTCCCACACAATTCTTTCACCTGGGGAGCGAGTTCCGGATAACGATGCGCAGGCAGGTCCGGGAACAGGTGGTGCTCGATCTGGTGCGAGAGGTTGCCAGACATGATGTGGAAGAGCGGGCTTCCCTCGATGTTGGCGCTGCCGAGCATCTGACGCACGTACCACTGCCCGCGAGTCTCGTCGGCCGTCTCGTCCTCGGTGAAACTCTGGACACCGGTGGGGAAATGGCCACAGAAGATGATCGAGTACGTCCACACGTTCCGGACCAGGTTGGCGGTGACATTCCCCGCGAGAGTGGTCACGAACAGCGGCCCCGTGAGAACCGGGAAGATGACGTAGTCCTTGAGGACCTGCTTGCCCGCCTTGTTCCACCAGCCCTTCAGGAGCGGCTTGACGTCGTGCCACTTGCGTTTGCCCTGGATGACGTTCTCGATCTCGAGATCGTGCATCATCACGCCCCACTCGAAGAGCACCATCAAGGCGAAGGCCCAGACCGGATTACCGAGGTAATAGGGGTTCCACTTCTGCGCGTCGTCGATACGCAGGATGCCGTATCCGATGTCACGGTCTTTGCCGAGAATATTGGTGTACGTGTGATGCATGTAGTTGTGCGAGTGACGCCACTGGTCGGCCGGGCACACCGTATCCCATTCGAAGACTTCGGAATTGAGCCCTGGTTCACGCATCCAGTCGTACTGACCGTGCATGACGTTGTGGCCGATCTCCATGTTGTCGAGGATCTTGGACACGCTCAATGCACCGACTGCCGCGAGCCACACCGGAGGCAGGAAGCCGAGGTACATCAAGCCGCGACCTGCGACCTCGAACCCGCGCTGAGCCTTGATGATCTTGTAGATGTACTCCCGATCCTCCGCCCCGAGCGAGGCGACGGTGCGATCGCGCAATGCGTCCAACTCGCGGCCGATCTCCTCGACCTGCTCGTACGTCAGGACGACGGGAGCGTCGTCCTTCGCATCGGTACCGTTGCCGAGGAACGGGAGGGTGGGAAGTGAAAGTCCAAACATGTCGGTCTCCAGACAGTCGTGTGGAAAATGGGACTTCAGATGTCGACGGTGACGTCGCCGACGGGAGCACTGACGCACAGCTGGATCTTCTTGTCCGGCTCGTCGTCTGTCTCACCGGTGCGCACGTTTCGGGTACGGCCCGCCTTCTTGACGGAGGTGCAGGAGAAGCAGATTCCCATCCGGCATCCGTACTCGGGATTGAGGCCCGCAGCTTCTGCTTGTTCGAGAAGTGTTTCGCCGGAGTTCTCGGCCGCCACCCCACTTTTGGTGAATGACACCTCGCCGCCGGCCTCCCCCGGCTCGGCCACCGCCGGCGCGAACTCCTCGGTGTTGAGCAAGTGCTCGACGTCGACCTCACGGAACACCTCACGCACTCCCCGCATCAGTCCGGGAGGTCCGCAGAGATAAGCCTGAGCGTCGATCGTGTCCGGATCGGCGATCCACGGAGCCACCGCGTCGAGGTGCCCGCGATCGAAGAAACCTTCGAGGTCACCTCCACCGCTTTCGGTGTACACGAGTACCAGTTTCACGTTCGGGTTCTGCTCGGCGATGGTCTTCAGCGCGCGCGTGTACGCCACGTCGGCATCGGTGTTCGCGTAATGCACGAACACGATCTCGCCCGAGTGCTGCTCCTCCACCAGCGTCCGAAGCATCGACATGACCGGGGTGATTCCACTGCCGCCACTGATCAACAACACCCGACGCGGGCGGTCGACGGGAAGGGAGAACACCCCGTCTGCCTGCGAGAGGCTGACAACGAGCCCGGGCGCTGCGTTGGCGTACAGATACTGCGACACCAAGCCACCCGGATGCGCTTTGACGGCGAGCTCGATCAGCCCGCTGCGCGTAGACGCGCCCCCGGCCGGCGAGTAGCAGCGAGTGTGACGAACACCGTCGATCACCACGCCCAACTGCACGAACTGGCCCGCCTGAAAACCGCGCCACTGGCGCGTCGGGCGCAGCGTGAGAGTGACGGAGTCAGCCGTCGGATGGTCGACAGCGACAACCTGCGCGCGAATGTCACGAACGGTCGCCATCGGGTTGACCAACTCGAGGTATCGGTCGATCTGATGTGGAGCAGCCATGGCTTCGATCAGTCCCACCAAGGACAGTCCGCGCCGAGGTGTGGACTTCGGTGTCGTGTTCTCAGGAGCAGATGCGATTGTCATGACCCTCCTCGTACTTCGATTGCCGGGTATCTCGATTGCTGGGCTAGCTTCCCCCGACTGCGTGAATTCAGTGTACAAATGTTCACCGAAGATAGTGTGACAGGTGCACACAAGTACATGTCAACAAGAATGTGATCCGAGTTACACGAGTTGCCGAAAGGAGCCGGAATGCCTGTACCTACACTCGACGTCGTGACGAAGGCCGGACCGGTGAACCCCGAGCGCAGGGAACCCGACAACAGGGAACCGGAAAGTCGTGCCGCCAAGAAGGAACGCACACGCCAAGCGCTCCTGGACACTGCCATGGACCTCTCGGCCGATCGCGGCTTCGCCGGAATCAGCCTGCGAGAGGTAGCCAGGGAAGCCGGGATCGTTCCGACGGCGTTCTACCGCCACTTCGCTTCACTGGAGGACGTCGGTGTCGTCCTCGTCGAAGAGAGCATGCGTATGTTGCGCCAGATGCTGCGCGACGCAAGGCGCAATCCCAGCACCAAGGACGCCGCTACGTCCCTGGGCATCCTTGTGCGACAAGTGCATACACACGAGCGACAGTTTCGGTTCCTCTGCCGCGAACGCTACAGCGGCGTCAGTGAGGTACGACGTGCGATAGCCACTGAAATGCGGTTGTTCGTCAGCGAACTGACCATCGACCTCTCCAGAATTGCCGGACTGGAAAGCTGGTCGTCGGACGATCTGGAAATGGCTGCCGACCTGATCGTCTCGACGATGTTCAGTGCTGTCGTCGAACTGCTGGACGCCGGGACCGCCGGGTATCGCGACGAAGCCGCCGTCATCACACGAGCCGAGAAGCAACTGCGAGTCATCATGCTCGGAATGGCCACCTGGAATCCACCTCGAAACTGACCTCGGGTTCACCTTTTCGACGTACGGTGAGAGTCATGTCTTCCACGAGTACATACGAAATCCCCGTTGGCGACCTCACCTTCGACGTACTGATCTCGGGCCCGGACGACGGCATTCCGCTGGTAGCGCTGCATGGCTTCCCGGAGAGCGCCGCATCCTGGGGCAAGGTCACACCACTGCTCACCGCAGCGGGCTACCGCGTAATCGCACCGAATCAGCGCGGTTACTCCGCCGGCGCACGCCCCGAAGGGGTGGATGCCTACAAGATCGAGCACCTGGTAGCCGACGTCGTCGGATTGCTCGACGCGCTCGGCCTGTCCGACGCGCATCTTGTCGGTCACGACTGGGGTTCGGCGGTCGCCTGGCAGGTCGCCGGTCGCCATCCGAACCGGATCCGCAGCCTGACGGCGATCTCGGTCCCCCACCCCACCGCCTTCGGTTGGGCACTCCGCGAGGACGAGGACCAAAAACAACGCTCGGCGTACATCGGACTTCTCCGACAGGAGGGCAAAGCCGAGGAAGTGTTGTCGGAGGACAACTTTCGCCGGCTGCGCGCCATGTTCGACGGCCAGATCGATCCTGAATTCGCCGACGAGCACATTCGTGTCCTGAGCGGGGAGGGCGCGCTGACCGGCGCCTTGAACTGGTACCGCGCGATGACCCGCGACTTCGGCGACATCGATCGCACCACCGTGCCGACCACGTATGTCTGGAGCACCGGCGACACAGCGCTCGGCCGCGCAGGCGCAGAACGCTGTGGTGAATTCGTGGACGCCCCCTACGAGTTCGTCGTGCTCGACGGCGGAAGTCACTGGATTCCGGAAGAGCGAGCCGAAGAGTTGGCCGAGGCGATCCTCGCACGTGCAGGATCCTGATCGCCGCGACGAATTCGGCTCTATGTATGTTGTCATACATAGAGCCGAATTGATTCCATCACCAGGAGTTCTGCGATGACCGAGACCGTTGCACCACCCCATCCTTTCGACGCTGCTGTCGGATTGACGCCACTCACCGCCGGCTTGTCGACCGGCGAGACCAATCCGGCGTACAACAACATGGTCGGGCCGTTCGGCGGCGTCACCGCTGCCACGTTGCTCGAATCTGTACTGAAGCACCCCGAACGCCTCGGCGATCCGCTGTCGTTGACCGTCAACTTTGCCGGTCCGATCACCGAGGGCGCCTTCGAGATCTCCGCCCGGCCGGTGCGCACCAACCGCTCGACGCAACACTGGTCCATCGAACTTTCTCAGGACGGAACCGTCGCCACTACCGCGACGGCAGCGTTCGGTACCAGGCGTGAAACCTGGTCGTCTACCGAGATCACGATGCCGGAAGTTCCGTCGGCCGAAGACGTTACGCTGCTGCCGTTCCCCGAGTTCATCGCCTGGGCACAGAACTACGAGATGCGCTTTGTCGAGGGTGCGATCCCCGACCTGGAGTCGGGCGAGCATCCCGACTCGACAACGACGCTCTGGGTGCGCGATCAACCGGCACGCGCTCTCGACTTCACGTCGCTGACCGCACTGTGCGATGTCTTCTTCCCACGAGTTTTCTTGCGCCGAGGCAAGATGGCTCCGGCTGGGACGGTCTCGATGACCATCTACTTCCACGCCGACGCTCAGACGCTGACCGAACAGGCAGACAATTCCGTGCTGGGAACCGCGCGGACCCAACGGTTCGGCAACGGGTACTTCGATCAGTCGGCCGAAATTTGGGGCAGTGACGGCGCATTGCTCGCTACGACACACCAGTTGGTCTACTTCAAGGATTGACGGGAAGCGCACTGTCCCCTTCCGGCGCTTTCACCATCGACAATGCGGCAAGACCGACGCCGAGAACCACCAGCAGTCCGATGATGCCGGCACGGTCTGCACCGAAGAGCCAAGCAAACAGGCCGAACAGTGTCGGCGCCAAAAACGACACTGCTCGGCCTGTGGTCGCATACAGGCCGAACATCTGACCTTCACGCCCAGGCGGGGTGATGCGCGCCAAGAAGGTTCGTGCCGAAGACTGAGCGGGCCCGACGAAGAGGCAGAGCGCGAGACCGAAGATCCAGAACATCACCGGCCCTGACACCGCGATCAATATTGCGCCGACCACGATCATCGACGCCAGCGAGACGGTGATGACCTGTTTCGGTCCGATCCGATCGTCGAAACGTCCGGCCACCAATGCACCGATTGCGGAAATCACGTTGGCCGCAACACCGAACAACAGCACGTCGGCCGCACTGATCCCGTAGACGTTGACAGCCAGCACGGCTCCGAAGGTGAACACGCCCGCGAGACCGTCACGAAAGAGCGCGCTCGCGATCAGGTACCAGATCGTGCGCCTGTCGACGTTCCAGAGTTCGCGCAGATCGCGCCACAACACCCGATAGGAGTCGAGGAACCCGGCCTTGGACGCTCCCGGATCGACCGCGGGGCTGGGCAACTCTGGAACCTTGAAGAACACCGGAATTGCGAAGACCGCGAACCACACTGCAGCCAGCAGTGCCACCATCCGGATGTTCATGCCGCCGTCGGTGGTCAATCCCAGGAATCCCCGAGTGTCACCGTCGCCGACGATGAACCCGAAGTAGCACAGCAACAGCAGCACGATTCCGCCGAAATATCCCATGGCCCAGCCGAAGCCGGAGACTCTACCCAGATTCTCCGGTGTCGACACCTGCCGCATCATGGCGTTGTAGGGAACGCCGGCAAGCTCGAAGATCACCGAACCGATTGCGAGCAGAACCAATCCGAGCCACAGATAGCGGTAGTTGTCCTCGACGAAGTAGAGGCCCGCCATCGAGAGCACGGTGATGCCGGTCAGTATCGCGAGCGAGAGTTTACGTTTACCCGACGCATCGAAACGTTGTCCGGTGATCGGAGCGAGAATCGCGATGAAGAAGCCGGCGATTCCGAGTGCCCAGCTGAGCCACGTAGTTGCCGAAATCGTGCCGGGAAGGTCGTCACCGACCGCGTCGGTGAGATAGACCGAGAAGACGAACGTGAGGATCACTGCGTTGAATGCGGCCGATCCCCAATCCCACAGCCCCCATGCGAACACTTGACTCTTCGTGGCCGCACCGCCGATGCCTGCGGGTGGCTCTGCCTGCGTGCTCGTGGACTCGGCGCTCATACGGCGAAGCCTAACTGCGCGCGGGCGACTCGGCGCCTCTCTCCGAAGTCGACATACAAGACGCTCTATGCACCCGAGTTAGTACGCACTTAGTTGCATAGGCACCTGAGTGCATAGATACTTTTTCCATGGCACTCGAACATGCGTTGCTCGTCTCCCTTTCCGAACAGGATGCGTCCGGATACGACCTCACACGCCGGTTCGACAAGTCGATCGGCTTCTTCCACAGCGCGACGCACCAGCAGATCTACCGAGTCCTCAAGCGAATGGACGAGGCAGGCTGGGTGGAGGTGGAGGCCATCGCGCAGGACGGCCGACCGGACAAGAAGATGTACCGCGTCAGCGATGCCGGCCGCGCCGAACTGACCCGATGGATCGCAGAGCCGTCCGAACCGAACCACCTGCGCAACGAGTTGGCCATCAAGATCAGGGCCGCTGCGCACGCCGATCTCCCCGCTCTACGACGCGAAGTCGCTCGCCACCGCGACGGCCACGCCGCCCGCCTCGACGTCTACCGACTCATCGAAAAGCGTGACTTCCCCAATCCAGCAGCGCTTTCCGGCTCTTCACTGCACCAGTACCTCGTACTTCGCGGCGGCATCCGCGTCGAGGAAGGATTCACCGACTGGTGCCAGGAAGTTCTGGACGCATTGCCCACTGGCGAGTACGCCACCGAAGACACTGGCGAGTACGCCACCGAAGACACTGGCGAGCCCGCCACCGAAGACACTGGCGAGTACGCCACGGAAGGACATCTTCAGTCATGACGGATACACAGTTCCCCCGCCTGCTCGAACCGCTCGACCTCGGATTCACGACGCTGAAGAACCGCGTCGTCATGGGATCGATCCACACCGGCCTCGAAGATCGCGCGAAGGACACCGACCGCTTGGCCGAGTACTTCGCCGAACGTGCCCGTGGCGGAGTCGGCTTGATCATCACCGGCGGCTACGCGCCCAACCGCACCGGTTGGCTCTTGCCCTTCGGCGCCAAGCTGACCAACCGCATCGAAGCGCGCCGTCACCGCCGGATCACCAAGGCGGTTCACGACGCGGGTGGAAAGATCGCCATGCAGATCCTGCACGCCGGCCGCTACAGCTACCAGCCGTTCAGTGTATCCGCGTCGTCGATCAAGGCGCCCATCAATCCGTTCCGTCCGCGCAAGCTGACCGGCCGTGGGGTGCGTTGGCAGATCCGGAACTACGTTCGCTGCGCGCGTCTGGCCAAGTCCGCGGGTTACGACGGCGTCGAAATCATGGGCGGTGAGGGCTACTTCATCAACCAGTTCCTCTGCGAGCGCACGAACAAGCGCACCGACCAGTGGGGCGGCAGTTCCGAGAACCGTCGACGCATGGCAGTCGAAATCGTGCGACGCACACGCAAGGCCGTCGGCCCGAACTTCATCATCGTGTTCCGGTTGTCGATGGCAGACCTGGTCGAGGGCGGTCAGACCTGGGATGAAATCGTCTCGTTGGCAAAGGAAGTCGAAGCTGCCGGCGCCACGATCATCAACACCGACATCGGATGGCACGAGTCACGGGTGCCCACCATCGTCACCTCGGTTCCCCGAGCAGCCTTCGTGGACATCACGAGCAAGCTCGAGAAGCACGTCGACATTCCGGTAGCCACCTCGAATCGGATCAACATGCCCGAGACTGCCGAAGAGATCCTCAACCGCGGTGACGCGCAGTTGATTTCGATGGCCAGGCCGATGCTCGCCGATCCCGACTGGGTGAACAAGGCAGAACGCGGAGCGTCCGACGAGATCAACACGTGCATTGCCTGCAACCAAGCCTGCCTCGACCACGCCTTCGTTCACAAGCAGGTCTCCTGCCTGCTCAATCCGCGCGCGGGCCGTGAGACCACGCTGATCCTCTCCCCCACTCGGCAGACCAAGAATCTCGCCGTCGTCGGCGCCGGTCCTGCCGGACTTTCCGCAGCACTCAATCTTGCTCAGCGTGGTCATTCGGTCACGTTGTTCGAGGCCTCGGACAAGATCGGCGGGCAATTCGGGATCGCACAGCTCATTCCGGGTAAGGAAGAGTTCGCCGAAACCATTCGCTACTACACCCGCATGCTGGACGTGGCTGGAGTGACGGTCAAGCTCGAAACCCGCGTCGCACCGGCAGATCTCATCGGCTCCTTCGACGAAGTCGTGGTTGCCACCGGCGTGACGCCGCGGGTTCCCAAGATCCCCGGCATCGAGAACCCGAAGGTGCTGACCTACGCCGAGGTCGTCCGAGAGGGCAAGCCCGTCGGCAAGTCCGTCGCCGTCATCGGTGCCGGCGGCATCGGCGTCGACGTGAGCGAATTCCTCACGCACCCCACTTCCCCCACTCTTCATCTCAAGGAGTGGAAGCAGGAATGGGGCGTCACCGAACCCGAAATGGCCCCGGGCGCTCTCACCACTCCGGTACCGGAGCTCTCCGAGCGGGAGGTCTACCTCCTCCAACGCAAGCCAGGACGCATCGGCGCCGGCCTCGCGAAGACCACCGGCTGGGTCCACCGGGCGGCCCTCAAGAACAAGGGCGTCCACGAGCTCTCGGGCGTCAACTACGAGCGCATCGACGACGCCGGCCTGCACATCACCTTCGGTGAGAAGCACGAGAAGCCCCGACTTCTCGAGGTCGACACCATCGTCATCTGCGCCGGGCAGGAGTCGGTTCGCGATCTAGTGGACGAACTGACCGTCGCGGGCGTGGTGACCCACATCATCGGCGGCGCGGATGTCGCTGGAGAACTCGACGCCAAGCGTGCCATCGAACAGGGCACACGACTGGCCGCGAAGATCTGACCGGCTACGCTGACTGATCGTGAGCCTGCCGACACCCACAACCACAGCCCGCGCCGTCGTGACCGGCGCCTCCTCCGGCATCGGAGAGGCACTGGCCGCTGATCTGGCATCACGCGGACACTCCCTGATCCTCGTTGCCCGTCGTGGCGAGGTCATGGAGGTCCTCGCCGAGAAGCTTCGCGCCGCGCACGGCGTCGAGGTGGAGGTCCGTGCATCGGACCTCTCCGACAGCGCGGCGCGTGCCGTTCTGGTCGAGGAACTCGGTGGCCGCGACATCAGCATCCTGTGCAACAACGCCGGTATCGCCACCTTCGGGCCGATCGCCGAGCTGGACCCGGCATACGAGCGCGACCAGGTCGAGCTCAACGCCGTTGCAGTGCACGATCTCACGCTGGCCGTGCTGCCGGGCATGCTCGCGCGCAAGTCCGGAGCCATCCTGATGGTCGGGTCCGCGGCCGGCAACATGCCGATCCCCAACAACGCGACGTACGCCGCCACCAAGGCGTTCGTGAACACCTTCGCGGAATCGTTGCGAGGTGAACTCAAGGGCACCGGAGTGAACGTCACCCTGCTCGCCCCAGGCCCCGTACGCACCGAAACCCCGGACCCGGCCGAAGCGTCGATCGTCGACAAGCTCGTCCCGGACTTCTTCTGGATCTCGAGCGAGTACACCGCCAAGGTCTCGCTCGACGGCCTGGCCGAGAACAAGATGCGCGTCGTACCGGGCATCTTGAGCAAGGCGATGTCCGTCGCGGGCGGTTACAGCCCGCGTGCCGTCGTTGCGCCCATCGTGGGCACGTTCTACAAGAAGCTCGGCGGCTGATTCACTCAAACTTCTCAGAGCAGGCCATAGCAGACCATATAGTCGGTTAATGGCGATGCGAAGAACACTGGCAGTCGGGGCAATCCTTCTTTTGACCGGAGGGTTGCCCTTACTGCTGCCCACGGCAGCGAATGCATGTTCGTGCGCATCATCGGCTACCCCGGAAGAAGCCGTGAGCGTCTCCAGCACCGTTTTCCTCGGGACTCCGACGGAGAAAACTTCGGACGGATTCGAGGACACCTACCTGTTCGACGTCAGCCGGGTCTACAAAGGCGATCTGGCATCGGTGACGTCGGTGGGGACACTCGCGAACGGGAACGGTTGTGGCACAAGCTACGTGCTCGGCACCGAGCAGCTGATGTTCGTTTCTGCGCCGTACGACGTCGACGCCGAGCACGAGGGGCACAGCTGCGGGCCGGCTACCGATACCGGGTTCGACATCCAAGCGGCGGTCGAGTCCGTGTACGGCGCCGGTTACGCCCCGAGTGCCGGCGGAACTCCGTCCGTTGGTGTGTCCGCCGACCGATCGACGGTCATCGGCGGAGGCGCCGCGGTGGCATTGCTCGCGGTGCTCGGTTGGTTCGGATGGAGGCGGCGGCGGGCACAGTGAGTCCACGGGCACAGTGCCGAGGCCGTCAGAGCCGCGTCAACCTCGTTCGGCGGCGCGTCAAGTAAGCGTCAAGATCCGCCCCACCGGTGATCTTCGGGAGTAGATCTGAAAGTAGCCCGCAACACGGCGGGTCACCTTCAGGAGATCGACGTGACGCTACTCGAAATCTTCCCCTCCCTACGCGGCGCAATGACACCGCGTATGGATCCTGCGTTGTGGCCCATCAGTACTCGCCACGACCACAGCGGGCGTGTCTGCATCGGCGACGTCTCCCTCGAAGAGATCGCGGACCAGTACGGCACACCGACGTACGTCGTCGACGAGGCGGACGTGCGGCACCGCTGCCGCACGTATCGAGAGATCTTCCCCGACTCGGAGATCGTGTACGCCGGCAAGGCACTGATGATTCGAGCGATGGCTACCTGGGTCTCCGACGAGGGACTCGGGGTGGATGTCTGTTCCGCCGGTGAACTCGCCGTCGCGCTTGCCGCGGGCGTGGACCCCCATCGAATCATCCTGCACGGCAATGCCAAATCGGTTTCCGAACTGAGGGCGGCGGTCAACGCGGGTGTCGGCCGGATCGTCCTCGACTCCCCCAGCGAAGCGGTACGGCTCGCGTCGGTGTGCACCCACCGACAGAAGGTGTTGGTCAGAGTCACACCCGGCATCGACATACACGGACACAAGGCAGTGTCCACGGGCATCGTGGACCAAAAGTTCGGCCTACCAGCGTTTTCCGAAGAACTGGAACGTACGGTATCCGTCGTCGCCAACGCGACGCACCTGCAGCTCATCGGCCTGCATTGCCATCTCGGCTCCCAGATCACCGATCCCGAACTCTTCCGCCCCGCGATCGAGACGATGATCGCACAGATGGACGACATACGACGCACGCATCGAATCATCCTCACCGAACTCGATCTCGGCGGTGGCCATGGGATCGCCTACGTGCCGGGAGATGCCCAATTGGATCTGACCCGCCTCGCTCACGTCATCGACGAAACTCTCGACGACGCGTGCACCCGAAACCGCTTCCCTCGCCCCGAAATCGTGCTCGAGCCTGGCCGAGCGATCGCTGCGCGGGCCGGAGTCACGCTCTATCGCGTACAGAACATCAAGTCGATCAGCGGGGGACGAACCTTCGTTTCCGTCGACGGTGGGATGAGCGACAACCCTCGTGTGTCGTTGTACGACAGCCACTACGACGTCGAACTGGTGAACCGACATTCGCGCGCACCGCTCCAGGAAGTCACCGTCGCCGGGCGGCACTGCGAATCGGGCGACGAAATCGCCGTCGGAGCAAGGCTTCCCGCCGACCTACATGAAGGTGACCTGTTGGCAGTGCCGTGTACGGGCGCATACCACCACAGCATGGCCTCCACCTACAACAGCGTCGGCCGGCCGCCGGTCGTCGCCGTGCTGGGAGGGATTGCGCGGCCGTTGATCAGGCGCGAATCGATCAACGACCTGCTGGCCCGCGAGGTCGGCATCTGACCTCGCGGGCGCCTGAGCCTCAGCGCCTGCGGCGACTACCGGTGCCGAAGATGTTTCGCGAAATCTCGCGTCCCGCAGCCGAAGCCGCCGAGCGCAGGAAACTCTTGACAGCCGAGTTGCCCAAGATCTGCTCGGCGATGTTGGGGCCCTCCGGTTCGGCCGGCGGCGGTGGCGGCAGATCGGGCAGCGACGGAAGATCCAGGGACTGATCCGCTGTCGGAGCTCCGGCCACCTTGGCCGTCAGCTTCTCGTACGCCGACTCGCGGTCGATGGTCTGGCCGTACTTCTGATTCAGGGGACTCGACGACGCTCCCGCCTTGATCGCGTCGTTGCCGATGGTGTCCATCAGCGACCTCGGAGGACGAATCTTGGTCCAGGCCACCGGCGTCGGCGCACCCTTTTCCGAGAGTACGGTCACGATGGCTTCACCGATGCCGAGTGAAGTCAGTGCCTTTTCCAGGTCGTAGTGCTCGGTTTTCGGGTACGTGCGGACGGTCTTGTTGAGGGCTTTCTGATCGTCGGGCGTGAAGGCACGCAGGGCGTGCTGAACCCGCGCACCCAACTGTGACAGCACCGAATTCGGAATGTCGGTCGGAAGTTGCGTGCAGAAGAACACGCCGACGCCCTTGGAACGAATGAGCTTGACCGTCTGTTCCACCTGCTGCAGGAAGGCCTTCGACGCGTCCGCGAACAGAAGGTGCGCCTCGTCGAAGATGAACACGAGCTTCGGCTTGTCCAGATCTCCCTCTTCGGGCAGCGTCTGGAACAGGTCCGCGAGCACCCACATCAGGAAGGTGGAGAACATTGCCGGGCGCGCCGCCTGGGCACCGAGTTCGAACAGCGTGATCACACCGGCACCGCCGACGACACGCAGCAGATCCTCGGTTTCGAGTTCCGGTTCACCGAAGAAGGTGTCACCACCATCTGCTTCGAGGTTGACCAACGCGCGCAGAATCACTCCCGCCGTCGCGGAGGAAACTCCGCCGATACCCTTCAGATCCGCTTTGCCCTCAGCGCTCGTCAGGTGCGCGATGACCGAACGCAGATCCTTGAGGTCCAGCAGGGCGAGGCCCTGAGTGTCGGCCCAGTGGAAGATCAGCCCTAGAGTCGACTCCTGGGTCTCGTTGAGGCCCAACACTTTACTGAGCAGGATCGGTCCGAAACTGGTGATCGTCGCGCGCACCGGGATACCGATTCCGTCGGTACCCAACGACAAGAACTCGACCGGCATCCCAGCGGGAGTCCACGAATCGTCGCCCGTCTCGACTGCGCGAGACTTCATCTTCTCGCTCGGATCCCCCGCCTTCGACAGACCCGAGAGATCGCCCTTGACGTCGGCCATCACAACCGGCACACCCGCGGCGGACAGCTGCTCGGCGATGCCCTGCAACGTCTTGGTCTTGCCGGTACCCGTCGCACCGGCGATCAGACCGTGACGGTTGATCGTCGCCAACGGAATCCGCACCCGTGCGGTGGGATCTGCCACCCCGTCGATCACCACCGAGCCGAGCTCGAGTGCCCGCCCCTCGGATGAATAGCCCGCCGCGATTTCAGCGGCAGCACCCGAGGGCACTTGAGCAGCGGGGGTGGCTCCGGCCGATGCTTCGGCCTCGGCGGCAGCCGCTTCCTTCTCTGCTTCCTCAGCTGCTGCAGCGGCTTCAGCTGCAATCCGAGCGGCTTCGGCAGCGGCAGCCTTGGCAGCTTTCGCCTTCTCCGCCGGCGTCGGCGGCGCGGCTCCGTCCTTCGGATCCACGGTCATCGAAAAGCCCTCCTCGTTGCAATGCGGCGAAGTTCTTGTCATCACCCGAACGCCGTCTTACACACGTCGAGTTTCCACCGCAGACCTTATCCCGCTCCCGCGCGCACTACTGTGTTCCTGGTGCAGGACAAATTGGTATGGATCGATTGTGAAATGACCGGGCTGCGACTCGAGTCGGACAAACTCATCGAGATTGCGGCTCTGGTGACCGACAGCGACTTGAACATCTTGGGCGAAGGTGTGGACATCGTCATCCACGCCGACGACGACGCGTTGGCTGCAATGCCCGACGTCGTGAAGAAGATGCACGCGAAGTCGGGACTGACCGAAGAGGTTCGTAAGTCGACGGTCACCCTCGCCGAGGCGGAGAAAGAGGTGCTCGCGTACATCCGCAAGCACGTTCCCGTCGCCGGTACGGCTCCCTTGGCGGGTAATTCAATCGCCACCGACCGCGGATTCATCTCGCGGGACATGACGGCGCTGGACACATACCTGCACTACCGGATGATCGACGTCAGCTCCATCAAAGAACTCTCCCGCCGCTGGTACCCGCGAATCTACTTCGGCCAGCCCGAAAAAGGTCTCGCCCACCGGGCACTCGCCGACATCAAGGAATCCATCCGCGAACTCAAGTACTACCGCGGCACTGCATTCGTCGCGGCGCCCGGACCGTCGAGCGCGGAGATTGCAGCCGTCGTAGAGGGCTTGGGTCCCGCCTGACCTGCCGATTGGCTTCCTGACCGACTTTCGCGCTAGTATCTCTTTCGTCAAAGCAGCCGGGTCAAACCGGTGGCCGAGGCAATGGTGGGCGTAGTTCAGTTGGTAGAGCACCAGGTTGTGATCCTGGCTGTCGCGGGTTCGAGTCCCGTCGCTCACCCAAGCGGAACCCCCGAAGATGTCGAAAGACATTTTCGGGGGTTCTTTTGGTTTGTGCGCCAGCCCCAATCTCCCCTTCCACAGCCGGGTGAACGTATCGCTCCCCTTCTCTGGCAGGGGCAGCGATACGTTCACCCGAAGTGGGTGGGGTGGCGACCGCGACAAATCGCGCGCTCCCGAGCAACCCGTGCCCGAGCTGAGCGAACGTACCTCTCGTCGCCTCAGATAGACCGAAAGCCACTTTCGCTCGCATCGGGGTAGCTGGAATTCGCCGCAAATGGCCCAGCCGTCGATCACTCGGGCGACGGTTCCGGCTCCCAGACACCTACGACGGTCCCCTCGCGAACATGTCGCTCGTACGCCGAAACCTTGTCGTGGATGACGTTCAGGTTTTCCTGCATCGCAGCGATCCTGGATCGAATCAACTCCTCATGCGACTGTAAAAGTGAAAGCCGCTCCTTCTCGTTTCCCGGCCCTGACCTGACGAGAGCGGCGAATTCGCGGATCGTGGCGATCGGCATACCCGAGTCTCGGAAGCGATTGCACAGCTTCAACCAAGAGACATCGCTTTCGGAGTAGACCCGACGCCCACCTGCCGAGCGCGCCACCTCGTGAACGAGCAATTCCTCACGTTCGAAGTATCGAAGGGAATCGATACTGATTCCGGTCTGGACAGCGACGTCACCGATTGACAGTTCGCGCATTGCCTGGCGACCTTTCCTTGACCTGGAGTGCACTCCAGATTTTACGGTCGCAGCCATGAATTCCATCCAGCGCAAAATCAACACCGGATACTCCCGAGTCTCCACTGCCGACGACGTACTTGCCGGACAAGATTTAACAGGCACTACGGTTTTGGTCACCGGCGGGTACTCCGGACTGGGATATGAGGTTTCGCAGTCACTTTCTTCGGTCGGCGCGCGAGTTGTAGTTCTTGCCCGCCGACCAGAACAGGCACGGAGGGCGGTGGCCGACCTTCCGGGTATCGAAGTGCGAGCGTGCGACCTGTCGGACCCGAGCAGTGTCAGATCGTGTGCGCGAGAAATTCTCGAATCCCGGATCACTCCAGACATCATCATCTGCAATGCGGGGGTCATGGCCTGCCCGGAACTCCGTGTCGGCTCCGGATGGGAATCACAATTCGCGATCAATCACCTCGGGCACTTTGTACTGGTGAACCTGCTTGTGCCAGCCATGCCCGCAAACGGTTCTCGCGTAGTCGCTGTCTCGTCGGCGGGACATTTTCTGTCGGGAGTGCGTTGGAATGACATACATTTCCGCAACGGTTACGACCGCTGGCTTGCGTACGGTCAAGCCAAGACTGCAAATGCTCTATTCGCTGTACAGCTGGCGAGCTCCGGTGCTTCACGCGGTATCAGTGCGTTCTCCGTCCATCCCGGGAGCATCCTCACTCCGCTTCAACGTCACTTCTCCACATTGGAGAAACACGATCTCGGATGGACGACGTCGAATGGCGACGCCGTGCCGGGGTTCAAGACTCCCTCCCAGGGCGCCGCTACAACGGTGTGGGCAGCGACGGCACCGATACTCGCCGATCACTCCGGCGCGTATCTCCAGGACTGCAACATCGCGGACGTCGCGCAGACCGATGACATGAGCGTCGGCGGAGTGAAACCTTGGGCTACCGATCCCGCCGACGCACGCAGATTGTGGGCACTGTCCGCTGAGATGACCGGAGTGGACGCGTTCGGTCGACGCTGACACCGAGCGAACGTACCTCCCGTCGCCTCAGATAGACCGAGAGGCACTTTCGCTCACAAAAGGTGTACAGATGCAGAATGCCCCCAACCGGACGGTCGGGGGCATTCTGCCGTTCAAGGCTTCAGGGACGCACTCAGACGTCCGCGTTGCCGGTCTTCCAGACGCTCCAGGGAATGTTCCAGTCACCGAGGCCGTCGGTGCCGGAGAGAGTGCCGCCGACGGTGTTCTTGACGACGACGATGTCCCCACGCTTGGTGTTGTCGTAGACCCACTTGGCGTTGGACGGGCTCAGGTTGAGGCAGCCGTGACTGGTGTTGGAGTAGCCCTGCTGCCCGACCGACCACGGCGCCGAGTGGAAGAAGATGCCGCTGTAGGACATTCGGGTCGCCCAGTCGACGGGGGTCTTGTAACCCTGCGCCGAGGTGACCGGGACGCCGTACGTGGACGAGTCCATGATCATGTTCGCGAAGCGGTCACCGATGATGTAGACGCCGTTGTCGGTAGGAGTGCTGTCCTTGCCCATGGAGGTGGGCATGGTCATGACGGTCTCACCGTTGACCTGGAAAGTGACCTGCTTGGTGTTGTCGTCCGCCGTGGCGATGACGGCATCACCGATGGTGAAGGAACTCTTCGCGTCTTCCTGCCCGAAGACTCCCTTGCCGAGATTGCGCCCGTACACGTTGACGCTCACGTCGACCTTGGTGCCCGGTGCCCAGTAGTTCTCCGGACGCCAACGGACCTCACGATTGTTGACCCAGTAGAACGCACCTTCGACGGCCGGAGTCGTGGTGACGGTGATCGCGGCTTCGGCAGCCTTGCGATCGGGGATGTTCTCGTCGAACTGCACCGCGATGGGCTGACCGATGCCGACCACGTCACCCTCGTTGGGCAAGACGTACGGCTTGGTGACGTTGCCGGGCGCGCTGGTGGTGAAGGACGTGACCGTCGTACTGGCGCCACCCAATCCGAATGCGCGGGCCTCGATTTTGTACTTGCGGTTGTAGCCGAGTGGCTCGGTGGTGGTCCACGACGCACCGTCGGCAGCAATCGCGCCGGCAACTGCCTTGCCGTCCTGATTGACCATCGTCACGTCGGACAGAGCGCCGTCAGCGACGTTGATCTTGACCGGGTCGCCCGGCGAGAAGCCGACAGCGCCGTCGGCAGCGGTCGAGGTGAGCTTCGGCTTGATGAGTTCGGTGAGCGGATTGGAATCGATCGGCGCCGACCCTTCGGTACTGACGTCCTTGCCGCCCGACGTGCACGCGGTCATCAGAACGAGAGCACCGAGAGACGCCGCGATCATCGCCGCGCCCTTCGACGCTCGACCGTTCCCCCCGCGCACGGACAGACCCCACCTTTGACGACTCATCGTTCGACTCCGCTTCACAATTTCTCCGACTAACTTCCGCGTCACATGCGAATCCCACTTACCGGAAGGCAAGTGGGACTTGCGGTATGACTGCGCTGCACCAATGATGCCAGGCGCGCTCGTTACCAACGGTCATGAAAGGCCACGCCGTCAGTAACGTTCAAGTATCAATCGCTCCGAACCGTCCGTTTTGTTACCGCTTTCAGCGGATTTCCTCCGATCGGACTACAGCGGTGACGCCTCCACCTGGCGATTTGCTCCCGAACCGGCGATTCGGCTAATGTTCTGTCTCGCAAGAGCGAGCGCCTATAGCTCAGTTGGTAGAGCAAGTGACTCTTAATCACTGGGTCCGGGGTTCGAGTCCCTGTGGGCGCACTTGCAAAGGTCCCCACCTTCTTCGGAAGGTGGGGATTTTTCTTTGTGTCGTGGTGGACAGGTTGTGGTGAATAGACTTCACAGTTATCGGAACCACGGCCTGGAGGATTGATGACCGAGCGCGAAACCACACCGGGCAGCGAGCTGGCATTTGCCGGGGTTGCGGGTCAGGCCGCTCTGATCCGGTCCGGAGAATTATCGGCCCGCGAGCTCACCGAGAACACACTTCGCCGTATCGAACGCCTCGATTCGACGCTCAATGCTTTTGTGCGGGTTCTCGCAGACGAAGCGCTCGACGAAGCGACACGTCTCGATCAGCGCCAGGCCGACGGCCACAGCCTGGGCCCACTGCACGGAGTCCCGATCGCGATCAAAGACGAGAACGACGTCGCCGGAACGCCGACGACGTACGGCGGTGCGGCAGCAACTCGCATCGTATCGGCCGATTCAGAGGTCGTCCGGCGGTTGCGCGAGGCCGGCGCGGTGATCGTCGGCAAGACGACGATGCCCGAGTTCGGCATCTGGCCCTTCACGGAGACTGCCGCAAACGGATACACGAGAAACCCTTGGGACACCGGCATATCCACCGGCGGATCGAGCGGAGGATCTGCGTCGGCCGTCGCGTCGGGCATGGTCGCAGCGGCAATCGGCGGCGACGGCGGCGGTTCCATCCGACTGCCTTCGGCGTTCTGCGGGTTGTTCGGACTCAAACCGCAGCGCGGTCGGGTGAGCACCGCGCCGAACCGAAACCTCTGGCGCGGACTCGGCACACTAGGGCCTCTCACTCGTTCCGTCGAGGACAGCGCGCTCGTGTACGACGTGATCACCGGTACCACCGGGACCGACGACTACACAGCCGAAACGCTCCGCACCAGCTTTGCCGAGTCAGCCGCGTCGGCGCCCGGGCCGCTTCGCATTGCAGTGTCCACCCGGAGTCCGGTCCGGGGCGTCCGCCCGTCCCCGGAGGTCGTTGCCGCGGTGCATTCGATCGCAGAGATGTTGAGCGCGTTGGGACATCACGTCGAAGAACACGACCCCGAGTACCCGGACGCAACTGCAGCATTTCTCCCGCAGGTACTCGGCGGCGTCCGCGACGAAGCACTGCGCGTCGATCATCCGGCGCTCCTCGAAAAGCGCACGCGCGCACTCGCGTCCATCGGCCGGATAGCCGCTCCCGCGCGCGTCGGGAAATTCGCTTACCGCAAAGGTGAGCGAATCGCAGCGACGGTCAACCAGGTCTTCGACACCTTCGACCTGGTCCTGATGCCGACCACGCCCGCGCTGCCACGCCCGATCGGACAACTCGAAGGAACCGGCCTTCTGTCAGCAGTCCGCAAGGCGTTGCCGATCGCCGCCTACTGTTCGATCTGGAATGTCTGCGGCAACCCGGCGGCCGCTGTGCCCGCCGGGTTCTCCGAACGCGGACTCCCCCTGAGCGTCCAACTGGTCGGGCGCAGCGGTGGTGAACCGACCATTCTCGCCGTCGCACAGCAGTTGGAAAGCACCGTCCGCTGGCCGGATTCGCACCCTCCACACTCGTGAATTCCGGAAGCGATGTAACCATCGTCACCACGATGAACACGCGTTTTGCAAACTCCTGAGCCTGTCGGCTAATGTTCTGTCTCGCAAGAGCGAGCGCCTATAGCTCAGTTGGTAGAGCAAGTGACTCTTAATCACTGGGTCCGGGGTTCGAGTCCCTGTGGGCGCACTTGCAAGAAGGCCCCCACCTCACCAGGTGGGGGCCTTCTTCATGTTCTGTCTTCGACAACTCGGGTCAGCGAATGATCTTCCGGACCACGAGTATTCCCACCACTGAACCGACTGCGATCAGCGCGTACTTCACTGCCGGCTCGTTGAGCTTGGCGAGCACCGTCTTCTTGGTGTTCTCGACCAGCCGCTTCGGGTTGGTGCGGACCGTCAGTTCGTCGAGTGTGCTCGCGAGCTGGTTACGCGCCTTCTCGATCTCGCGTTCGATGCTCTCGGTGTCCCTGGGCACGTGTCCTCCAACTTGTCTGTGTTCTGCTGCTCTGTGTGCGGGTCTGCTGTGCGGACGCAGCGCGCCGACACTTCGCTCTACCGTAGAGGAGCAGAATGCCCTCGCGCCCACCTGCCGCGCAATTTCTCGACTAACCTCGATTCCCGTGACCGAGAACAGTAGATTGTCCGCCGGCGACGTCGCGCCGGATTTCACGCTCCCAGACGCCGATGGCAACGAGGTTTCCCTTCACGATTACCGCGGCCGCAAGGTCATCGTGTACTTCTACCCGGCGGCCAGCACCCCGGGGTGCACCAAGCAGGCCTGCGACTTCCGTGACAGCCTCGCCGAGCTGAACGGCGCCGGCCTCGAAGTCATCGGAATCTCGCCGGACAAGCCCGCAAAACTCGCGAAGTTCCGCGATACCGAAGAGTTGACCTTCCCGCTGCTCTCCGATCCCGAGAAGGCGACGCTCGAAGCCTGGGGCGCGTTCGGTGAGAAGAAGATGTACGGCAAGACCGTCCAGGGCGTCATCCGCTCGACGTTCCTCGTCGACGAGGAAGGCAAGATCGAGGTGGCCCAGTACAACGTCCGGGCCACCGGCCACGTCGCCAAGCTACGACGCGATCTGTCGGTCTAACTCCCGTACCGGCTCAAGAACAGAGCCTCCGCGAAAGCGAGATTCTCGATCTCCGACGGGTCGACGCTTTCGTCGGGCGCATGAATGCGGCATTGCGGTTCCTCGACGCCGATCAACGCGATCTCCGCGTCGGGGAACTGCTCGGCCAGTGCACTGCACAGCGGTATCGATCCCCCTTGGCCGGCAAATCCGACTTCGCGGCCGTAGGCATCGGTGAGCGCGGACTTCAGCTGCGCGAAACCTGCACCCTCCGTCGAGGACGAGAACGGCGATCCCGTCGATTCCGGAACGACCTCGATGTGGACGCCCCACGGCGCCGCCGCGCGGAGGTGGTCCGTCAACAACTTCTGTGCCTGCGCCGGATCCGTGCCAGGCGGGACACGAAGATTCAGGCGCGCCGACGCGCGGGGCGTGATCGCCGCCGCCGAACCCACGACCGGCGGGCAGTCGATACCCAGGATGGTCAGCGCCGGACGAGCCCACACCTGCTCGGCGACCGAACCGGAACCAGTCAGCTGCACCCCTTCGAGCACCCCGGCGTCGGAGCGGAACTGATCGCCGTCATAACTGACACCCGCCCATTCCTGGTCGTTGGTCAAGCCTTCGACAGTGGTGTTTCCGGCGCTGTCGTGCAGCGTCGAGAGTATGTGCACCAGCGCGGTGATCGCATCGGGCGCCGGTCCACCGAAGACACCGGAGTGAATCTCACCCTCGAGCGTCGACACGTGGACCACAACATTCGCGATCCCGCGCAATGACGTCGTGATCGTCGGCTCCCCGACTTCGGTGTTGCCGGTATCGGCGATCAGGATCATGTCAGCTGCAAAAAGTTCGGGCCGCTCTCGCACCAGATCCTCGAGACCGCCAGTGCCCATCTCCTCGGATCCTTCGGCGACGAGCGTCAGGTGGACGCTCGGGTCCACACCGGCTGCGGCGAGCGCTCGCAGAGCTGTCAGATGCATGACGACGTTGCCCTTGCAGTCGGAAGCGCCCCGTCCGTACCACCGTCCGTCGCGCTCGGTGAGCGTGAAAGGCGGGGAGCCCCAGAGCTCTTCGTTTCCGGGCGGCTGAACGTCGTAGTGGCAGTACAGCAGAACGGTCGGAGCACCGCCCGGGCCTGGTCGACGCCCGACAACCGCGGCCGAACCGTCGGAGGTCTCGATCGCCTCGATATCGGCGAAACCCTGAGCCCGGAATGCCTCCAGGACCCAATGCGCAGCGGCCGCGCATTCTTCCGGCGGGTACTGCCGTGCATCGGCAACGGACTTCATCGCCACAAGTGCACTCAGATCCTCACGGGCACGCGGCATGAGTTCACCTACCGCGGTTCGCAGTTCTTCCGTCATCGTCTCCCTCTCCTCGGCATCGAATCTCGGTGTGCCCGAAGAATCTCAGTCTGCCCGAATCGGACGTAGGCAGGCGCCAGGATCGCCGTTGCGCCACACCGCGCAGCAACCTCTTCGGCTACTGGACAGTTGGTCACCTAGTATCGAGGTGTGGCAACAGCATCGGGACTCGTGTGCGCGCACCTGCGCGGTGCGTTTCGACCGATCACGACCGCCGAAGTAGGTGGCCGATGACACCGGATAATGCACAAGTCCCAAATTCGACAGAAAACACCGATAGCCTGGAAGACGTGCAGCCCACGACTCGTCACCGCGCGCGGCGACGAGTCGACCCAGCACTGGAGAATCCCCAGAGCCTCGAAGAACCGCAGGAACTGCTGCCGCGCAAGCGTCCGACGCAAGAGCGCAGCCAGCGTAAATTCGACGCACTCCTGGCTGCGTCACGGGAACTCCTCACCGATGTCGGTTTCGAATCGTTCACCTGTGAAGAAGTCGCGGCACGTGCTGACGTCCCGATTGGGACGCTTTACCAGTTCTTCGCGAACAAGTACGTCATCGTGTGCGAATTGAACCGCCAGGACCTCGTCGGGGTCCAGCACGAGCTTGCTCAGTTCGGCGGCGAAGTACCCTCGCTCGACTGGTTGCGGTTCCTGAACAGTTTCGTCGATCACATGGCCGGGCTGTGGACGTCAGATCCGTCGCGCCGCGAGGTCTGGCTGGCGATGCAGTCGACGCCGTCCACGCGGGCAACCGGAGTCATTCACGAAAAGCAGTTCGCCGAGACCGTAGCGAAAATGCTCGGCCCGTTGACGCCTCGTACGCGGCGAGATCGTCGCCTGATGATGGCGGAAGTTCTTGTCCACGTGGTGTATTCGATGCTCAATTTCTCGGTTCAGGACGGTCAGTCGCATGCCGACGCCGTCGCCGAACTGAAAAGGTTGATGATCGCGTATCTCCTCGTCGCCGAGAAGGAATCCCGCACGAAGGACTAGTCGAACGACAAAGAGCCGGTCTCCCCTTGGGAGACCGGCTCTTTCGTGTCCGGCAGTGCTACTCCGGGTCGGATTCGATGACCGCGAAAGCGCCCGCCATGTCCCCGTCGTGCGTGAGCGAAATATGAATCTTCACTCCGGTCAGGTGTTTGGCCACGTCACCGCGAAGCCGGATGCCGGGGCGCCCCCAGGCGTCCGAGACGACCTCGATCTGATTGTGGATCATTTCCCCCAGCACCGGTGGGCCGGCGAAGAGAGCAGTGGACCATGCCTTGATCACTGCTTCCTTCGCAGCCCACCGGGCGGCGAAATGTCGTGCCGGTTCGGAGCTCCGGGTAGCGGCGTCTCGACGCTCGCCCGGTGTGAAGTTGTCGAGCATTGCCGTTCCCGGCCTGTTCAATTGCTCGGCGAACTCCGACACCGTCACGAGGTCGAAACCGATACCCAGAACTCCCATACCGTGACTACTACTTGCAGCCGGGCAGATTCGAGCGGTACACCTGGTCTGCGCCGAGTCGTGCGTCCTCGCTCAGCAGCATGTCCGCTTCGAGCTGACGCGACGCCTTGGCCGGCGTTCCGTCGGCACCGAGGCGACGATCCGCCGGGCGCTCGTAGAGGCTGTCGCCACCGCACATCGCCTTCGCGAGGCGACGCTGACCGTCGATCGTCCGCTGCTGGGCCGCAGCAACATAGGCGTCACGCTTGTCGGCCGGAACCGACTCGACGAATGCCTGCGGGTGCACGACTGCGATCAGTCCGGAGACGTGACCGAAGCCGAGGCTGGTCAGCAGGCCCGCGCGCAGCGGAAGATGCTCACCGAACTTGAGCGGCTGACGTGCCCACACGAGGTGCTCGAATTCGGCCATCTTGTCGTCGACGCAGTCGAGGCTGCGGTTCGGCGGGACGATGCCCTGGCTCAGTACCTGGCAGAGCCCGATCAGCTGGAAGGCTGCGGCACCACCCTTGGCGTGACCGGTCAGGCTCTTCTGCGAGACCACGAACATCGGCGCGCCTTCACTGCGTCCCAATGCCCCGGCGAGGCGCTCGTGCAGCTCTGCCTCGTTGGGATCGTTGGCGGCAGTGGAGGTGTCGTGCTTGGAGATCACGGCGATGTCGTCGGCGCTCACGCCGAGAGCGTTGAGCGAGAGTGCAAGCTGTGAATCCGCTCCCCCACGTCCGGCGCCCAGTGCTCCGAGTCCCGGTGCCGGGATCGAGGTGTGGACACCGTCGGCGAACGATCCGGCCCAGGCGACCACACCGAGGACGGGAAGACCCATCTCGAGTGCCAGGTCACCGCGAGCGAGGAGAATCGTTCCGCCGCCGGCCGACTCGACGAATCCGCCGCGGCGACGATCGTTGGCCCGCGAGAAGCGGCGATCCTCGATGCCCTTGGCATGCATGTCCTCGGTCTTGGCAGTGGCCGACATGTCGCCGAAGCCGATGATGCCTTCCGTGCTCAGATCGTCGAACCCGCCGGCAACAACCAACTGCGCCTTGCCGAGTCGGATCTTGTCGACGCCTTCTTCGACGGATACCGCTGCCGTGGCGCAGGCGGCGACGGGGTGAACCATCGCGCCGTAACCGCCGACGTACGACTGAACGACGTGCGCTGCAATGACGTTCGGCAGCGCTTCCTGCAGGATGTCGTTCGGACGGTTCTCGCCGAGCAGCGTGTCGATGTACAAGCTCCTCATGGAGGTCATGCCGCCCATGCCGGTGCCCTGCGTGTTGGCGACCAGGCTCGGGTGTACCCAGCGGAGCAGTTCGCTCGGAGTGAAGCCGCCCGTCAGGAAGGCGTCCACCGTTGCGACGATGTTCCAGAGTCCGACGCGGTCGACCGAATCTGCCATGTCGGCGGGGATGCCCCACTTGGTGACGTCGAAGTTGGTCGGAATCTGACCGCCCACACTACGAGTCAGCTTCATCTTGCGCGGGACGCGGATCTCGGTGCCTGCGCGGCGGGTGACCGTCCAGTCGCCGGACTCGGCGGAAACCGTCGCCGTCGTGTTCTCCGGATCGGATTCGACGAAGGCCTGAGCCTCTGCCTCACTGCCGACCACGAAGCTCAGATCCTTGTCCAGGAACACGGAGGTGAGCAGCGGAGCGGTGTTGTCGATCATCGCGCCCTCGTCGACGTAGCGACGGATGCCGCAACGCTCGACGACTGCGTCGTGGTACTTGTCGGCGATTTCCGCCTCGGGTACCAGGTCACCGGATTCGACGTCGTACCAGCCCGGCTTGGGGTCGTTCTCCCAGAGGATGAGTCCGGTGTTCCACGCCAATTCGAGAACGCCTGCGGCAGACAGCTGCTCGTCGACCTCCATCTCGAAGCGGGTACGCGAGGAACCGTAGGGTCCGAGCTCTCCGGCACCCACGATGACCACGAGGTCCGCGGGGGTGACGTCCAGTTCGGGCCAACTCGGAGCCTTGACCGAGTCGTCGATGCGAGCCGGCGCGGGCAGTGCCAGGATGCTGGACTCGTCGACTGCCTCGTCGACAGCTTCGGCGATCTCGGCCACCTCGGCAGCTTCCTTGGCCAGTGCGGCGAGGTCGAGGTTCGCCTCGGCGAGCCCACCGGTCAGGTCGACCTCGAGCGGGGCCTCGGCAGCAGCGCGCCGCGACTCGCGGGTTGCCGTCTTCAGTAGCTGGGTCGCCATCTCCTGGGTGGACCAGGTGCGGACGCCCGCTGCTTCGACCGCGTCGACGATCGGATCGTTGTGACCCATGAGTCCGGTTCCGCGAACCCAACCGATGACGGCGTGTGCCAACGTGACCCGCTCGGCCCAGTTGCGCTCGGCCTTCCAGCGGTTGACCACTGCGATCAGCGAAGCCTTGGCCTCACCGTATGCACCGTCGCCGCCGAACGTTCCGCGGTTCGGCGAACCGGGCAGCACCACGTGCAGGTGCGTGTCGACATCGCTGTCGTAACCGATCTTCGACAGACCGCCGATGAGGCGCTCCACCGACCAGAGCAGCACGCGCATTTCCATTTCGGCGCGAGCGCCGGCGTCGGAGAGTTCGCCGCCGACACGGGGAGCTGCGAACGGGAAGAGCATCGTCGGCGTCATGGCCGGCTTGATGAGCTTCTTTGCGCCGCCTGCGTTCTCGGTGGCCTCGTTGCCGATCCAGTCGATCAGCGCGTCGACGTCGGTGTACGACGCCATGTTCGCGGGAACCACCCAGAGGGCGGCACCGGCGCGAGCATTCTCGCGGTACAGGTCGCGGTAGAAGCCGAGACGCTGACCGTCGAGTCGCGAGGTGGTCACGAATACCGTTGCGCCACCGGCAAGGAGCTTGCCTGTGACCGCTGCCGCGATGGAGCCCTTGCTGGCGCCCGTCACTACTGCGACCTCGCCTGCCCACTCGGGTGCGTCGGATTCTGCCGCAGCAGCCGCATCAGCGATGCGGGTGTAGACCTCGGCGAGTGCGGTGCGGCCTTCGTCGGTCGCACGGGTGGCCCACCACTTCGCCTGTGCGGCGACGGTGGAGCCGGCACCGATGAAGTTCTCGACCGACAACGCGGTGTCACCGAGCCAAATGCGAGCGAGATCCTCACGCGCACTTGCCCAGCGGTCGTCGAGCAGAACGGCCTTCTGCGCGTCGAATGCCGGAGCAACCAGACGCGGCCAGTCGGAGCCGAGTTCAGCCGAGACCAGGTCGACCAGTTCGGTGTCCTCGACCGTCCCGACTGCCGTTTCTTCGTTCAGTCCGAGCTGCTCGAGTACCAGGCGTGCGGCCGAGGCCAGAACGCCGTCGCGACCGGTGATGTTCTCGGTGAACTCACCCAGAGCGGCTGCGTCGACGGTTCCGCCGCTTCCGCCGCCGGTAGCCGGCAACGAGACGCTGACTCCGCGAGCAGACCCGACCGAGGCAACTGCGCTGTCGATGACTGCGTCCACTGCTGCAGCGTCGGCCAGTGCGCCGGAGCTCAGGCCACCGAGGTCGCCGCCGCGGATGCTGGCGCCGTCACGGGTACCGAGAGCCACTGCTGCGGTGACGTGATGCGCCCAGCCGTCGCCCAGCTCCCAGACCTTCTTGACGCGGTCGGCGATGTAGCCGGGACGCTTGCCCGAGGGGCCGAAGACCTTACGCAGGTGATCGTTGATCGAATCGGAGAGCACCGGTCCGAACGGCTTGTACGTACGGGCGAGCTTGTCGACGGTTGCCCCCAGGGAGCCCATGTCGGCGTCTGCGGCCCCGTCGATGGCACCGAGGGAGAGCTCGGAGCCGAGGTCGACCAGAAGCTGGTTGCGACGCGAGGAAACGCCGTCGCACAGTGCCTCGATCGTGTCCGCGGGGCCGACCTGATCGGGACGGAGCTTGGTCCACAGGCTGATCAGGACCTTCGTGGCGTCGGGCGCCTTGAAGGTGAGGTCGTCCGGACGCGGTCCACCCGAAGGTGCAGCCGGCGCGGCAGCGGCAACCGGAGCAGCGGCCGCGGCGGCCGGAGCAGCCTGCGCGGCAGGCGCTTCGATCTCGTCGTCGTCATCGACAGCGGGGTCGACGTCGGTGCCGTAGACGATCGCGGCTTCGCGCTCGACGTTGAGAACCTCGACCGGGTAGCCGAAGCGGCCCGGCAGCTTGAGGGTCTGCGACGCGAGGTTTGCAACGGTCGGGGCAGCGCCGAGACCGATCTCGACGAAGCGTTCGACCCCGAGTCCACCTTCGGACTCGTCACCGAAGAGCAGGTCCTGCGTCTCGATCCAACGGACCGGGCTGGCGAACTGCCAAGCCAGCAGCTCGATCAGGATGATGCGGGACAACTCGTGAGTGCGCGTTGCGTAGCTGTCGAAGTCTGCGAGGACTTCCTGCAGCGGCTCGGACGGCACCAGGTCGGCGATTTCCTGAACGAAGTCACGACGCAGCGAGAACGGCTTCGGAACCAGGTTCGGGATGTAGCGGCCGATCAGGATGTCCGGATCGATGTCGTGCGGGAGCAAGTCCTGCAGGCACACGCGGAAGTCCGCCACGCCACCGCGAAGGACCGTGGAGTGGAACGGCACGTCGATGCCGGGAACCTGGATGTATGCCCGCTTGCCACCGAATTCTGCTCGGCGACGATCGATTTCGACCTCGAGTGCGTCGAGACCGGCTACCGAACCGGCAATGGCGTACTGGCTGCCGCGCAGGTTCAGGTTGACGATTTCGAGGAACTCACCGGAGGTCTCGGCGACACCGGCGACGAAGCCCTGCACGTCGTCGTCGGAAACACCGATCTGCGACGGGCGAATAGCAGCCATGCGGTAGTCGGAGCGTCCGGCTTCGTCACGGGGAACGAGCTGGTGCATGGCGGAGCCACGCTGGAAGACGACCTCGAGAAGTGCTTCGAGCGGGAAAACCTCGGCGACAGCAGCGAGTGCGTTGTACTCACCGACCGAGTGACCGGCCAGAAGGGAATCCTCGATGAAGGTTCCGGATTCGCGCAGCTCGGCAACCTGGGCAACACCGAGAACGGCCATGGCCACCTGGGTGAACTGAGTCAGGTGCAGGACACCGTCGGGATGCCTGTGCTCCACACCACGGGCCTTGACGGTCACCGGGTTGTCGCGCACGACAGCGAGAATCGAGAATCCGAGTGCCTTACGAGTGTGCTTGTCCGCGCGCTCCCAGACGTCGCGGGCGGCCTTGGAGCGTGCGCGAGCGTCGAGGCCCATGCCCGGGCGCTGAATGCCCTGGCCGGGGAAGGCGTAGACGGTCTTCGGTGCGGCAGTGCGGCCGGTGGCGACCATGACCAGTTCGCCGTCGATGCGGCAGCCGACCTCGACGATTTCTGCGCCCTGGTCGATGCCGACACGGTCGACGCGGACGTCGATCTCGGCGCCGGGGCGAACCATCCCGAGGAAGCGGGCGGTCCAGGCGGTCAGGCGGCGCGGCGGGACGCGGGTCTCGGCCGGGTCGACTGCGGTGACTACCTGCTGCGCTGCGGCGGAGAGCCACATGCCGTGCACGATCGGGGTTCCGAGGCCGGCCAGCAGAGCGGCGTTGTCGGAGGTGTGAATCGGGTTGTGGTCACCGGAAACCTGAGCGAACGCGCCCATGCTGACCGGCGCGAGGATCTTCGCGTCACGGCGACGACGACGCGAGGTGTCGACAGCCGCATCGCTGATCGATCCACCGGCGCGAGCCGGGTCGGCGAGTTCGCCTGCACCGGTGCGTCCGCGGATCGCGAAACGCTCGGTCATGGTGACGACTGCGGGGGCGTCGAGGCCCTCGCCGAGCATGGCACCGACCTCGACCTTGACCTCGACGACACGACCGAGGTCGGTGTCGAGAACCGAGGCGACCTCGGCATTGACCACGAGAATGCTTGTCTCGGAGGGAAGTTCACCGACGAAGTCGACGGTGTGGTCGAGGTGGACCAGGTCGAGCATGCCTTCGATAACGGAAAGACTGTCGAGCTTGGCTGCGCCGAGGACTGCGAACACTGCAGGCCAGCATGCTCCGACGACGACGTCCGGAACAGCCTTGCCGCTGACACTGAGCGTGGCGGGCAGACCCGAACCGGTGACACCGGCGTGATCGGCGATGCGATCGGGAACCCACGCGACGTTGAGGCGAGCCTTGCCGTTCTTGACTGTCGGAAGTTCCTGTCCGGCAGCAACTGCCAGGAGCGCGGACATCGCACCTTCGGCATCGGCTTCGGTGACAACCGGAGCGCCGCCGTCGACGACGGACTCGGGGATCGTGATCGTGATGTCGACCGACTTGCCTGCCACCAACGGAACCGAAAGCAGCACGTGCGAGGAATCGACGACGGTCAGACTGGAACCGGTGGTGCCGTGAACTGCCTTGTCGGCAGACTCTGCACTCCACTCGTCGAGGTCGCCGAGACGACGGACGGGGTTCTGGGTCAGGCGGCCGGCCCACTGGAGGTCAGGAGCCGAGAGAACGGCGTCGAGAAGTCCGGGTGCGGAATCCTGGTGGCGACGGCTCGCGAGTGCAACCGGAGTGGTTCCGGCAGCAACCAATTCGTCGTAGGTCGCCTTCTCGAAGCGATCGAGCAGGTCACCGACCGGCTCGTCGACACGGGTGATGCCGGCGACGGCAACGGTGCCGGGGATGACGCAAACCTGATCGGCGGTGTAGCGGGGGTCGTGTGCCTGCCACAGGGAGTCGCTGCGCCACCAACGACGCACGTCACCGTCGACGACGGGAACGAAGTTGACCGGCTTGCCCGGCGTCTTGCACAACGAGATGAAGAACGAGACGTCTGCGGGATGCAGAACGGTGGTCGAGTAGTCCGGGTACGACGCCTGCAGTGCGCAGATTGCAGCCTCGGGGCGCTCGAGGGTCTCGGCGTCAGCGAACAGCGTGGGGATCGGGCCGCGGTCGACCGGGTGCAGACGCGCCTCGGTGCGCTGGAGCATCTCGCCGAAGCGAGCACGCCAGGTGATGTCGAGCCACGGGCTCGACGTCGCCTCGACGATGGCGTCCTGAAGATCGGCGCCGCAGTCGAATTCCTTCGCCGCGTCGATGCCGACGGTCAGCTCGAGGTAGCGGCGCAGCCACTGTGCGTACGTCATGGTCTCGACGTCGCCGAAGTACGGCTTGGCGGTGACGTCGAGGGCGGCGATGATCTCGTCGCGGCGCTCGGCCACTGCCTCGGAATCGCCGGCAACCTCGTCGAGGAGGCGCCCGGTACGCGAAGCCGCGTTGTCGATCTCGTGGATGTCGGCACCGAGCTGGCTACGGCCGGAGGCCATTCCGCCTTCAGCGGTACCTGCACCGACCCAGTCCGGCGTACCGGGTGTGTCGACGAGGAGCTGCTTGACCTCGGGAGAGGTGGTGGCCTCGAGAGTCGCCATGGCTGCGGTGCCGACCAGGATGCCGTCGACGGGCATGGCCGGGAAACCGGCTGCGGCAGACCAGCGACCGGTCAGGTAATCGGCTGCGCGCTCGGGTGTTCCGATGCCGCCACCGACGCAGATGACCAGGTTCGGGCGTGTACGCAGCTCGGCGTACGTGTCGAGGAGCAGGTCGTCGAGGTCTTCCCACGAGTGGTGTCCGCCGGCGCGGCCGCCTTCGATGTGGACGATGACCGGGAAGTTCGGAACCTCGTTGGCGATGCGGATCACGGAGCGGATCTGCGCCACGGTGCCGGGCTTGAATGCAATGTTGGTGATGCCGATCTCGGACAACTCGTCGATGAGAGCAACAGCCTCTTCGAGTTCCGGGATACCGGCGGTGACGATGACGCCGTCGATGGGAGCACCGGCGGTACGGGCACGCTGCACGAGGCGCTTGCCACCGAGTTGCAGCTTCCACAGGTACGGGTCGAGGAACAGGGAGTTGAACTGGACCGCGCGGCCCGGCTCGAGCAGCATCTTCAGCTCTGCGACACGGTCTTCGAAGATTTCTTCGGTGACCTGCCCGCCACCGGCAAGCTCGGCCCAGTGACCGGCATTGGCTGCCGCGGCAACGATCTTGGCGTCGACCGTCGTCGGCGTCATACCTGCGAGCAGGATGGGTGAACGACCGGTCAGCTTCGTGAACGCGGTCTCGACGCCGATACGGCCGCCGGGAAGCGCAACGGGCTTCGGCGCGAACTCGGACCACGAACGTGAGACCTCAGGTGCTGCACCGGGGGTGAGCAGATTGCGGTGTCCGCCGCGGGTGGCTGCGGCAATGATGCCGATGCCCTGTCCACGCAGCGAAGAGGACGTCATACGGGTCAGCTGATCGCTGGGTCCGAGATCGAGAATCCACTTGGCGCCGGCGGAGATTGCGCCGTCGACAGCCTCGACCCAGTCGACCGGATCGACGAGGACACCCTGTGCAAGTTCACGCGCACGGTCCGCGTCGAGACCGCAACGGGTCGCCCAGCTGCCGACGAGTTCGACGGCCTCGGTCAATGCGGGGTGATGGAAGCCGATTTCGGTGTCGAGCGGATCGAAGGACGGCGCGAAGACAGAACCGCCACGCTTCTTACCCTCACGCTCGCGGGCTTCCTCGGCTTCGATCTGTTCACAACGCTCTTGCACGCGTGCCAGCTGAGCGGGCGGCCCGGCGAGAACGACGCGGCGACGGCCGTTGCGGATGGCGAGGACAGCCGCGCGCTCAGGCGCCACACCCTCGGCAAGCTCGGCGACGATGGCCGCGAGACGCTCGGGATCGACGCCCGAGACCGCAACCATCGGCTTCGCGGAGGCGCCGGCGATGACGCCGCGGCGACGGCCGACCAAGCTGGCAGCAGCACCGACGAGCTGTGCGACGGCGAGGAGTTCACCGTCGTCGTTGCCCTGCGCGGCTACGGCAGCCGTGGCCAGAAGGCCCTGCGAGTGGCCGATGACGGCAGCCGGCGGGTTACCGGCTACATCCAGACCCTGAGCGGAGAGTGCACGCAACGCCGCAAGCTGCGTGAGGAAGACGCCGGGGAGTGACACCGGAGCTGCGGTGAGCGCGGCAGCGGAAGGCCCGGCCGACTTCTCACCTTCTTCTTCGTCGACGATCTCGGCTTCGAGCATCCACGCGATCGGATCGAATCCGACCGGGCGAACCACGAGGAGATCCTGCGCGACGGGCGCGAGGCGTGCTGCTGCGTCGTTGACCAGATCGGTCAGAACGGGCTCCAGGCCGTTGTCACGGCTGAGCTCCTCGAGCGAGGTGAGCCAGGGAGCGCCCTGTCCACCGAAAGCGATTGCGTAGGAAACGCCGTTGTTCAGCGAATCGACGAGGGCACCTTTGCTGGTCGTGCGGGACTGTCCCCCATCGACGCCGAAACGGCGTCCACCCTTCGAGTCGCGTCCGTTTCCTGTAGGTGTCGTGTCATCGATCGTCACGCGTACGTCCTCTCCTGGTCACCTCTGCGGCGAGGTGGGATTTGCGGTGTGCTGCCCGGCTGAAGTGCTCGCGAATTCGTCGAGAGAATCGACGGAGTCAGGGCGTTCGTGCAAGACAAGGTTTACACAGAATCATGAGGATTTCCTCACGTTTGTCGGCACCCTGGAAATCTGGACTTTCGGGGCCGTGATCTTCCTCACGAGACTTCGAGAAAGTGACTCGCGAGTAGGTCGCGAACGCCCTGCCTGGGACTGTTACCGGGATTTTCAGAAACCTGAGGAACCCCTCATATTTATTGTTACCAATTCGTGACCTCCTTGACGGACGGTCGATCCCGTGCGTTCCGGGCCACAATCTGTCGGACCCCCTCGCTACGTTCAGCGCGTCCACACCGGACAACTTCTCGGGGGGAGAAATCATGAAAGACACAGACGTAGTCAGAGCGGCCGAATTCATCGGCGCCGAGCTTCCGCGCGAGGCGTGGCCGCATTGGAATCAGGGATGGCCGCGCGAGTCCGAATCCGCCCTTCTCGACGCGATCTTCTCGTCGCGCGCCGCCTACGGAACACCGAAGACCGGAGTCCGCGCCGTCGTCGACCGTTGGCGCACACACCGCTCGGTAGCCGCCGACGATCGCCTCGACAGCTTGTCCGCTCTCGCCGCCTTCACCGACCGTGGCGACGAGCTCGCAACGATTCTCGGCAATCGCCAGCGCGTGCCGGGCAACTACTTCACCAAAGCCGAGGGTGCGGCTCGTGCGGCCAAGGCGCTCGTCGAATCCGGTTGCAGGTCCAGTGCCGACGTCGAGGACACCGAAAGCCTCCGTTCGGCAGTTGTCTCCGTTCCGGGGCTCGGCCCCAGGACCTTCGAGACGCTGGTGTTCCTGTCCGGGAAGTTGACGGTAACTTCGATAGATCTACTTGCACGGTTCGCCACCGAAGCAAGCAGTGGTGAGGAATTGTTGTCGAGCACCGACGCAGCCGAGTTGCTCGTTGCGGTTGCCGAACATCTCGATGTCGATGTTCAAACGCTCACCCACGCTGCGTGGCGGTATCAACGCACGGCCGAGCAACCTCGCCGGTCGAAGAAATCCACCATGCCGCCCGCAGCGGATCCACTCGCCGAAACGGCCTGAGAGCGGGCGGGCGCATCCCGACCAGGGTGGTGTGCCCGCGAGCGATTCCACTCGCGTATCCTTTGAATTCCGCGCGCGAGTGGCGGAATTGGCAGACGCGCTGGATTTAGGTTCCAGTGTCTCAGGACGTGGGGGTTCAAGTCCCCCCTCGCGCACAACGAAGAGCCCCGCCGGATCTGATCCGGCGGGGCTTTTTCGGTTCTCGTGAGCAAGGTCAGCGCTTTCGATCCTTGACCGGTGGAGTCATGTACGTCGTCCGACTCGGTGTCAGCCCCAGACGGACCGAGCTCTCCAACCAGGTGATCGCCGAGGCCGTCGGATCCACAACCGGAACGTGAATCCCTTTGCCATGCAGCCTGTCTCGGACCGCACTGGTCACACCGAGCATCCCGGTGCAACCGAGAACGACGGTGTCGGCCTCGCCGTTCTCCACTGCCGCAGACGCCTGAGCGGCCAGTCGATCGATCAGTTCCTCCCGATCGGTGAGGCCCAGCACCGGCATGTCCACGACTCGAATACTGCCCAGCCGATTGTCCAGCCCATACCGCCGAGTGAGCGATCGGAGCATCGGCACGACATTCGGCAGGATGGTCACGACACCGACGCGATCGCCCAGACTCATCGCTGTCAGAAATGACGGCTCGAAGCCGCCGACCACCGGAGCGTCGATGATCTCTCGGGCGGCATGCACTCCGGGATCGGCGAAACACGTGATGAACACACCGTCGACGCCGTCGGCTGCCGCCTCCTCGACCCGCTGCACGATCCCGGGGCCGGCAAGTGCCTCGTCGTACTCGGACTCGATGCTCGCCGTGCCAGAGAGCAGTGACACGACGTCGACCGTCGTACCGGGCGCCGCCCAGTGCTCCACCTCGGCTGTCACCGCCGGAGTCAGTGTGGTGTCGATGACCGGGCGAATCACTCTGATGTGCATGAAACACTCCCCTGCTTTCGGATACGCGCCGAGGTTATCGATGCAGCACAGCCGGGAGAATGTGTTCAGTGCCCTGGCGTTGCGGGTGAGGATGGGCATAGCGCACAGGTGCTGCGGGACGGCTTCTACGACACGCCGTGGCACGGCTTCTACGACACCGTGTCGGAGATCGCAGGGCGAGGCACTATAGCTCTCAGGTACCGTCTTAGTGTGTCCAAGAACGCTACTAAACGCCGACCTGCGCTGATTCTGCTGGTCATCGTGTCAGCTGCCGGCTGCCTCGCGCTCGGCTGGTGGCAGTGGGAGCGCTTCGAAGCCGTCGGAGGCTCGGGACAGAATCTCGGGTACGCGTTCCAGTGGCCGCTGTTCGCGGCGTTTGTCGTGTACGCGTATCGCAAGTTCGTTCAGCTCGAAGACGTGGACCCCGAAGAGGCCGAAGCCGAGGAAGCCGCCGCTGAGCCGCGTGAGATTCCCGCCGACCTCTTGCCGCAACGCCCGCGGGCCGAGTTCGACGATGTGAACCTCGACGTCGACGACCCTGAAGCCCGCCAAATGCTGGAATACAACGACTACCTTGCGCAGCTCGCCGCTCGCGAGTCCGATAGGAGCACGACGTGAGTACCGGTTCGGAAGCGAGCATCGCTACCCCCGCAGTCAACGCAGAAAAGCAGAAGAAGGTTGCGTCGGCGCTGGTCCGATACCGCGTTCTCGCCTGGATCACCGGCCTCTGGCTGCTGTTCCTGACCGGTGAGATGGTCTACAAGTACCTGATTCTCGACAATTCGGCGGACGCACCGTCGTGGTTGTTCTACATCGGCCAGATCCACGGCCTGTTCTACATGCTCTATCTCGTATTCACGATCGACTTGGCGATCAAGGCCCGGTGGAAGCCCGGTACGACGGTTGCCACCGCGCTCGCCGGCACGATCCCGTTCCTGTCGTTCGTGTTCGAGCACAAGCGAACCGCCCAGGTGAAGCAGGCTTATCAGCTCTGAGAGTTTCAAAAAGTAGAGCCCTGAACGCAGACGCGTTCAGGGCTCTACTTTTCGGATTCGGTTCAGCCGGCCAGTGCCGCCAGCGCGGGAACGAGCTGTACGAGCGCGCGCCCTCGATGTGACGCCGCATCCTTCTCGGCCGGGGTGAGTTCTGCGGCCGAGCGGGTGTCGCCGTCCGGACGGAAGATGGGGTCGTATCCGAAGCCGCCGTCGCCGGCTGGTTCGCGGCCGATCACCCCGCGCCATTCGCCGCGCACGACGGTCTCGTCGCCGCCAGGGATCACCAGTGCACAGGCGGAGACGAATGCCGCGCCTCGACGCTCGTCCGGCACGTCTCCCAGCTGAGCCAGGACCAGAGCCGTGTTGGCGCCGTCGTTTCCGTGAGTGCCCGACCATCGCGCGGACAGCACACCGGGCATACCGTTGAGTGCGTCGATCTCGACACCGGAATCGTCTGCGATGCAAGGCATTCCGGTTGCAGCTGCTCCGTCACGCGCTTTGGCGAGCGCATTCTCCTCGAACGTCGCTCCGGTCTCGGGGGCTTCGGGGAACGGCGGGACCTCGTCGAGCCCGACCAGTTCGATTCCGTTCACTCCGGCGGCGTCGAGCACCCGGTGAAGTTCCTTCAGTTTCTTGGCATTTCGGCTGGCAACCAACACTCGTACGCTCACAGCTCAGGCACCGAACTTCTTCTTGGGTTCCGGATTCTTCGGTTCGGGTAGCACCCCGGGATACGGCTCGGCCAACGCTTGACGCTGGATCTCGAAAAGTTGCTCACAACCAGCCAGAGCGGAGTCGAGCAGCTTGTCCAGCGTCGAGCGTGGGAAGGTGGCGCCCTCACCGGTTCCCTGAATTTCCACCAGCGTGCCGGTATCGGTGGCCACGACATTCATGTCGACCTCGGCACGCGAATCCTCTTCGTACGGAAGGTCGAGACGCACTCGTCCGTCCACGACACCGACGCTGACGGCCGCTATGCCACACGAGATGGGCTGTGGGTCGGAGAGCAGGTCGGCTGCGCGCAGGTACGTCACGGCGTCGACCAGGGCTACGTATGCCCCCGTCACTGCCGCGGTGCGAGTGCCGCCGTCGGCTTGGAGGACATCACAGTCGAGGGCGATGGTGTTCTCACCGATCGCCGCGAGATCGATGCACGCTCGAAGTGATCGGCCGATGAGTCGACTGATCTCCTGCGTGCGGCCGCCGACCTTGCCCTTGACCGATTCGCGGCCACTGCGTGTGTGCGTGGCGGCGGGAAGCATCGCGTATTCGGCTGTCAGCCAACCCAAGCCGGAGCCCTTGCGCCAGCGGGGTACACCCTCTTCGACGCTGGCGGTGCACATGACGCGAGTGTTCCCGAACTCGACCAGAACGGATCCGGCCGGGTGACTGGTGAACCCGCGGGTGATCTTGACCGTGCGGAGCTCGTCGTCCGCCCTACCGTCTTCTCGTGTAGTCACCTTCGTGAGCCTAGCGGTCGCCCGGTGAGCGCTGCACCGAATGTGAGGGGAATCAGATGTCGTAGACACTTCCGGCGGAGACGGCATGCACTGGTCCGGAGAATTCGGATTTCGCTTCGGCGATCACGTCTTCACGCGATGTCCACGGCGGAATGTGCGTAAGGAGAAGTTCCTTGACGCCGGCGAGGGCAGCCACACGGCCGGCTTCCTTACCGGAGAGGTGAACTCCCTCGGGGCGATCCGGACTGTCGGTCCACGACGCTTCGGAGAGCAACACGTCTGCACCACGCGCGAGTTCGACGACGTTGTCGCACATACCGGTGTCGCCTGTATAGACGAGGACGCGGCCGTCGGCGCCGGTGATCCGGAAACCGTAGGCCTCGGGTGGATGATTCATACGGCGGGCGACGACGCTCAGTTCACCGAACGTCACCGGCTCGTTCTCGGCCCAGAGCCGGACGTCGATGGTGTCGGAGATGTCGTCCATCTCGCCGGCGCACTCGGCGGAGGACACTCCGATGCGGCACGCGGTGTCGGTGGGGCCGTAAACCAGAGCACGGCCGACCGGCGGGTTGGGGTGATAGCGACGCCAGACGAGCAGGCCGGGCATGTCGAGACAGTGGTCCGCATGAAGGTGCGAAAGCAGGATCGTCACCTCGCCCGGATCGGCGTATCGCTGCAACGCCCCAAGAACTCCCGGGCCGAAGTCGATCACGAGCGGCGGAGTTCCCGGTGCCGTGAGCAGGTATCCCGAAGCCGGTGAATCCGGACCCGTGACGCTGCCGGAACACCCCAGGACGGTCATGCGCATACCGGTCATGCTGCCACGTCTACCCGTCTGGGAAAAAGCTCTTGGTGGTTTTGGCGCGTCGAAGTCACACCGCAGTGAGGGTGTGACCCACGTCCGTTCAGAAACTCGGTGGTCGAACGGCCGGCGCCGACCCGGCGCGCTTGGCCCTCTCCCCCGACGTCAACGCCCAGGCGGCAACCACGCCGCCGATCGCTCCGAACAGATGCCCTTGCCAGGAAACCCGTGGATCGCTCGGCAGAACGCCCCACAGCACTCCGCCGTACACGACGAAGACGGCAACGCCGATCAGGATCTGTGTGAAGCTCCGCGTGAAGAACCCGCGCACCAGCAGGTAGGTGACCCAGCCGAAGATCAGCACGGACGCACCGACGTGATTCGAGTTCGAGCCGGCGAACAACCAGGTCCCGACGCCGCCGATCACCCAGATGATGCCGGTCGCCGCGAGTCCCCGCGCAATTCCCGACACCAGCACGAGGTATCCGAGGATCAGCACCGGAATGGTGTTGGCGATCAGATGACCCCAGTCGTCGTGCAGCACCGGGGCGAACAGGATTCCCCACAGGCCGTCGAGCGTGCGCGGGGTGACGCCGGCGTTCTGGACATTCTGACCGGAGATGACATCCACGATCTCGATCACGTAGAGCAGGATCGCGAAGCCGCCCACCAACACGGCCGACTGCTTCCACACCGAGGGCGGACCGGATTTCGGTGCCGGCGTCCGGGTGCCGAAGTCCGGACTGTTGAAATCCATCGTCATCGTGTGCGTCCTCCACCGTCGATCCGGTCTTCTGATCCGGTCACTCGCGACCAGGCTCAATTCGAGATTACCGCCGATTCCAGGAGTGCTGCCTAGAGAAATGCGGACGGGAAGAGTTCGCGGTAGCTCGGGATTCCGGCTACCGACGTGGCGTCGAGAATCGCTGTGACGATCGCACGTTCGACCACCTGGGCCGAAGCCGCGCACACCGCGTCGAGTATCGGCAGATCGTTCGGGAAAGCGTCCGGAACCGTGATCTCCGAATTCGGAGTGTGTTCACCGGTGGCGAGCGCAAAGATCGTGTCGCCGTCGAGCGGCGAATGTGCGGGCCGAATCGCTCGGGCCAGGCCGTCATGACCTGCGACGGCGACGCGTCGGCACCCGGCTTTCGTCAAGGCGGCGTCAGTGGCGACCACACCGATCGTGGTGTTGAGGACAGTTCCCTTGGCTGCAACGGCATTGGCCGCCGCGAGTTCGGACGCGTCGGGGAGCCTGAGGCCGAAAGACTCCGCGCCGTCCGAGCCGACGCCCCACGGCAGGCCTGTTCTGGGGTCGAAGACCGAACCCACCGGATTCGCCACGATCAAGGCGGAGACCGTAGTCCCCTCGGCGGGGCCGTCGGCGATCACGACGCTGGCCGTTCCCACCCCACCCTTGAGCGCTCCGGCTCTGGCACCTACCCCCGCGCCGACCGTGCCCGTGGCGAATTCGCGCGAAGCAGTGTCGGCAGCGAGGAATCCGAAATCGCCGGTCGGACGAACGGTCCAGTCCCCCACCGGCAGATCGAAGATCACGGCGCCGGGCACGATCGGTACCACCTGGCCGCGAGCGCCCATCGCGATCCCGTGATCGTGTTCCTCGAGCCAGCGCATCACTCCGTCGGCCGCGGCAAGTCCGTAGGCACTACCGCCGGTCAACAGCACGGCATTGACCTGCTGGACCGAATGGCTCGGGTCGAGCAGATCGGTCTCGCGGGTACCCGGACCGCCGCCCCGGACGTCGACTCCGGCGACCACACCGGCCGATGCGAGCACGACCGTGCAGCCGGTGGCTGCGCCGCTTCCGAGAGTGGCTCCCTCGTCGAGCTTGTGGTGATGACCGACGGCGAGGCCGGCGACATCTGTCAGTGAATCAGTGGGCCCGGTCCGCGTCGTGGTCATGGCATGAGCGCCTGGACGAGGGAGTCCTGCATCCACGTCAACCAGTGATAGACGTCGAGATGCGGGGCTCGCGGGTCGTCGGGTTCGAGGCTCTCCGGTGTGTCGGCGTCGATGCCGAGATTGGTTCCGAGCGCGAGACGGACGTCGTTGAGCGAGGACAGCCAGGCGTCGGCCTGTTCCTGCGTGAGAACGACCTTGCCGCCGGCCTCCGGAAGCGAAGCCAACAACATGCGAGCGGACTCACGCTTGGCGTCGATGATCTCGGGTTCGTGCAAACTTCGCAGCGCGCCGTTGACATTGGCGCCGGCGTCGTCGAGATCGTCACTGTCCGGAGCGACCTTGTCCGGATCGGTGCGCTGGAAGTCGGGCAGCAAACGCGCCAATACCGGATTGTCGGGTGTCTCCGAATTTCCGGTACGAAGGCCCGTCAGGGCGGCGAGCTCGTCTTGCGGCGCCGAAGACGCACGCTCGTCGAGAAGCCCGGTCACCGACTCCACGAGCGAGCGCAGAACCGCCGCCTCGTGGCCGTCCATCTCGGACTTGAACTTCACTCCGCCGAGTGAACTCTTCCTACTCCACGTCCGCACGCGTCGGACTCCCGTCTACGAGTTAGGCGAACAAATCGGTCGAAAAAGTGCTTTTCTCAGGTGTCGTCGCGTTGCATCGTGGCCCAGAGACCGGCAGCGTGGAGGCGACGAACATCGGCCTCCATCTTGTCGCGCGAACCGCTCGAGACCACGGCCTTGCCCTCCGAATGGACCTGCATCATCAGGTCGGTAGCCTTGGCTTTGCTGTAGCCGAACAACTTCTGGAACACGTAAGTCACGTAATGCATGAGATTGACCGGGTCGTCCCAGACGATGGTCACCCAGGGCCGATCTGCGGCTTCGATGGTCGCAACAGCCTCCGACTGCTCGGGCGTGGCTTGAGGAGAGGAAGCCGTAGCGCCTCTCATCGTTACGTTCGCCGAGTAAGTGCCGGACACGGTCGCGCCGCCGAAAACCATGTATCCAGGGTACGGCGCGACGAGAGGCGACAACACCCACCCACGTCGTCTCGCGCATAGAGTTGTGTGCGTGCCTACGCAAATTTCCGACATCCGCGACGCCGGTGCCAGCACCGCACTGCTCACCGATCAGTACGAACTGACCATGCTCTCGGCGGCTCTCGCCGACGGATCTGCCTTCCGCAACTGCAGTTTCGAGGTATTCGCACGGCGGCTGCCAGACGGTCGTCGCTACGGCGTCGTCGCCGGTACCGAACGCCTTCTCGACGCACTCGAGCAGTTCCGGTTCGGTGAACCGGAACTGGCGATCGTTGCAAAATTTCTCGACGACACGACCGTCGAGTGGCTGCGCAACTATCGATTCTCCGGTGACATCGACGGCTACCGCGAGGGCGACTTCTACTTCCCCGGCTCACCGATCCTCTCGGTCCGCGGAACATTCGCCGAGTGCGTCATCCTCGAAACCTTGATTCTCTCGATCCTCAACCACGACAGCGCGATCGCTTCGGCCGCAGCCCGCATGGTGAGCGCAGCGGGCGGTCGACGGATGATCGAGATGGGCTCGCGTCGTACACACGAACAGGCCGCCGTCGCCGCTTCACGTGCCGCCTATCTCGCCGGTTTCGACGCCACCTCCAACCTCGAAGCCGCGCGGCGTCACGACGTACCCAGCGCAGGTACCAGCGCGCACGCCTTCACGCTCCTGCACACCACCGAGGACGGTCCGGACGAAGCCGCGGCATTCCGCGGTCAGGTCGCCGCTCTGGGCGTATCCACCACCTTGTTGGTCGACACCTACGACATCACCGAGGGCGTGAAAACGGCTGTCGCCGTTGCCGGTCCCGAACTGGGTGGAGTTCGCATCGACTCCGGCGATCTCGGCGTTCTTGCTCGTCAGGTACGCCAACAACTCGACGATCTCGGCGCTACCAAGACACGTATCGTCGTCTCAGGCGACCTGGACGAGTACGCGATCGCGGCTCTGCGCGCCGAACCCGTCGACTCGTACGGCGTCGGTACTTCACTGGTCACCGGATCGGGCGCACCCACCGCAGGCATGGTTTACAAGCTGGTCGAGGTCGACGGAATCGCGGTCGAGAAGAGAAGCACCAACAAGGCATCTCGAGGCGGCGCAAAGAAGGCACTGCGCGTAGTGCGTCCGACCGGCACGATCGTCGAAGAAGTCATCTACCCCGCCGGATCACCGTCACCTGTCTCCGAGGCGGACGGAGCGACCGAACTGCTGATCCCGCTGGTTCGCGAAGGCAAGGTCGTCGACAGCGCGCCGACGCTCGAAGAGAGCAGAGCAGTTCTGAAGGCAGGGCTCGTGAGCCTGCCGTGGGAAGGCCTCAAACTCTCGCGCGGAGACTCGGCTGTGCCCGTTCGATTCACCGGAGGTGAGCACCAGTGAGCGCAAAAGCACTGATAATTGTCGACGTTCAGAACGATTTCTGCGAAGGTGGCGCTCTTGCAGTCGACGGCGGTGCTGCGGTTGCGGGAGCCGTCAACGATTTCGTCAACTCCCACGAGTACGACGCCGTAGTCGCGACTCGCGATTTCCACATCGACCCTGGGGCGCACTTCTCCGAGAATCCCGACTTCATCGACAGCTGGCCGGTTCACTGCGTCGTCGGGACAGCCGGCGCCGAGTTCCATCCGGCGTTCGATGCTTCCGTCGCCGGGTCGGCGATCTTCTCCAAGGGCGCCTACAGCGCGGCCTACTCCGGTTTCGAAGGAGCAGCCGAGGACGGAACGACGCTCGAGGACTGGCTCCGCGCCCACGAGATCACCGACGTCGACGTGATCGGAATTGCCACGGATCACTGTGTCAAGGCCACGGCCGTCGATGCCGCGCGCGCGGGATTCGCCACGACTGTCCTTCTCCCCTTCACCGCTGGTGTGTCGACCGCCACGATCGAGTCGGCATTGGTGCAGATGCGGGAGGCGGGAGTGCAGCTGATCGGGCGAGACGAGGCCTCGTCGGAAGAAGACTCGAATGCCGGGGAACTACCCCGGGAATCATCCGTGGACGTTTCTGACGTAGGGATCCATTAACCTTCGTGGGTGGCCGATCAACTCCCGAACGTTCCCGAACTGCTCCAGACAGCGGTGCGGTCGCTCGGCGGTGCCGAACGAACCAGTCAGCTGACGATGGCGTCCGCCGTGGCGCACTCGATCGACACCGGCGAGCATCTGGCCGTCCAGGCCGGCACCGGTACCGGTAAGTCGCTCGCCTATCTCGTTCCGAGCCTGCGCCACGCGGTCGAATCGGGACGCACCGTGGTCGTGTCCACCGCCACCATCGCGCTGCAGCGTCAGCTCGTCGACCGAGATCTGCCTCGGCTCGCCGATGCCCTGAAGAAGCCACTCGGCCGACGCGCAGAGTTCGCAATCCTCAAGGGCCGCAACAACTACCTGTGCATGAACAAGATCCACACAGGCGCGTCCGAACAGCCACCCGAGGACGAGTTGTTCGATCCGTTCACGGTCTCGCGTCTCGGCCGGGAGGTCGTCCGCCTCACCGAATGGTCCTCCGACACCGAAACAGGTGATCGGGACGAATTGGTGCCGGGCGTATCCGATCAGGCGTGGCGGCAGGTCAGTGTCACCTCCCGCGAATGCATCGGTAAGAACCAGTGCCCGGTCGGTGAGGACTGCTTCGCCGAGCGCGCCCGAGTCGAGGCGTCGAAGGCCGACGTAGTGGTCACCAACCACGCACTGCTCGCTATCGACGCCATCACCGGCATCCAGATCCTGCCTGACCACGACGTCGTGGTGATCGACGAGGCCCACGAGTTGGTCGACCGCGTCACCGGCGTCGCCACGGCCGATCTCACTGCCGCCTCGATCAGTGCCGCGGCCAGGCGTTGCGGCAAGATCGCCGAAGAGCAGGACGCCGACCGACTCGAAGCTGCCGGCGAGGGTTGGGCTGGACTCCTCGAGGAATTGCGCCCAGGTCGATGGGAAGGCCTCCCGGACGGTGCGGCGCCCGCACTGGCCGCGATACGCGACGCGGCCTGGTCGCTGCGCACCGCGATCGGTCCGGCCAAACCGGGCATGGCAGCCGCAGACCCCGAAGCCGCTGCGGCCCGCAACGCTGCGCTCTCGTCCGTCGACGACGTCCACGACAGTGCCGTGCGTATTCTCACCGCTTTCGACGAACCAGACCCGGCAAAACGCAAGGACGTCGTCTGGCTGTCCTCGGACGAGTTCCGCGGATCGGTGCGGCGCTCCGTCCGGATGGCTCCGCTCTCCGTCGGCGGATTGCTGCGCTCGCGACTGTTCGCCGAATCCACCGTCGTTCTCACTTCCGCGACACTGACCGTCGGCGGATCGTTCGACGGTCTCGCCGTCAACTGGGGTCTTCCTGCGGAATCGTCCGCGCGCCCCGACTCGGGTACCGCCATCGGCACCGAAGCACCTTCTGACGCTTCGGCTTTCCGCTGGAACTCACTCGACGTCGGGTCGCCCTTCGACCATGCAAAGGCCGGCATCATCTACATTGCCCGCCACCTCCCCACGCCCGGCCGCGACGGCCTCTCCCCGGTCTATCTCGACGAGATCGCCGAACTCGTCGAGGCTGCGGGCGGACGCGCCCTCGGCCTGTTCTCGTCGATGCGCGCCGCCAAAGCCGCCTCGGAGGCGATGCGTGAACGCCTCGACACCCCCATCCTGTGCCAGGGCGACGACGCCACCGGCACCCTCGTCAAGGCCTTCGCCAAGGACGAACCCACGTCACTGTTCGGCACGTTGTCCCTGTGGCAGGGCGTCGATGTTCCGGGTCCGTCACTGAGCCTCGTCATCTTGGACCGGATTCCGTTCCCGCGCCCGGACGACCCACTCTTGATGGCTCGCCAGCAGGCTATCGAATCCCATGGCGGTAACGGCTTTCTCAGCGTCTCGGCCAATCACGCGGCGCTGCTCCTGGCACAGGGCGTCGGCCGTCTGCTTCGTAGCACCGACGACAAGGGCGTGGTGGCCGTGCTCGATCCGCGTCTGGCCACGGCGAGATACGCGGGTTACCTTCGCGCATCGCTGCCTCCGTTCTGGGAGACGACCAACCCCGAAGTCGTCCGCAAGGCGCTCACCCGCATCCGCGACTCACGTCCCTGAGCCGGTTCTCACGCGGGCACAATTCTGCCCCGGTACCGACCGAACGGACCGGGGCAGAATGTATTACGTCAGACGCTCGGAGTGGTCACCAACCCGAGTTCGGACGCATCGACCAACAACCGGTGATGCGGCAGCACCCGCACGGTGTATCCCACGGAGCCGGAGACCGGAAGCGCAACCTCGGCTTCGAAGATCTCGGTTCCGTCCTCGGCGCCGAAGTGTGTCATCGGGAACGTCACCACGTCGGTGAGTTCCTCGCCTGGGCTGACGCGTCCCAGGACTGCCTGAACCTCCACATCCGAGACCGACAAGCCGCCGAGGCGGACCTTGGCCTTCAAAGAGATGGTCGCACCGATCTCCGGAGTGTCCGGCAAGCCGGAACCGTCCACCTGCTCGACGGCGACGGACGGCCACTGCGATTCGATGCGACGACGGAACCCGGCCACCTCACGCGCGCCGGCAAAATCGTCCGCCACTACCGCTCGAGCTGATTCTGCCGAAGGGGCGTAGTAGTCGACGGCGTAGTCACGAACCATGCGTGATGCCAACACCTTCGGGCCCAGATTCTCGAGGGTGTGGCGAACCCTCTCGACCCAGCGCGTCGGCAGATCGGCTGCATCACGGTCGTAGAACGTCGGCAGTACCGCGTGCTCGAGAAGTTCGTAGAGGGCGCTGGCTTCCAGATCGTCACGCCGCACGTCGTCGAGAACACCGTCGGCCGTCGGAATGGCCCACCCGTTCTCGCCGTCGTACATCTCGTCCCACCATCCGTCGCGAATGGAGAGGTTGAGGCCGCCGTTGAGCGCGGATTTCATGCCGGAAGTACCGCACGCCTCGAGGGGGCGAAGCGGGTTGTTGAGCCACACGTCGCAGCCCCAGTACAAGTAGCGGGCCATCGACATGTCGTAATCAGGCAGGAAGACGATGCGGTGACGCACATCCGCTTCGTCTGCGAACCGCACGACCTGCTGGATGAGTGCCTTACCGCCGTCGTCGGCGGGGTGCGACTTGCCGGCCACCACCAACTGCACCGGACGTTTCTCGTCGAGCAACATCGCACGCAGACGCTCGGGATCACGCAGCATCAGCGTCAACCGCTTGTACGTCGGAACGCGCCTCGCGAATCCGACTGTCAAGACGTTGGGATCGAAAACTCCAGTGGTCCAGCCGAGTTCGGCCTCGGTCGCGCCGCGTTCGAGCCAGGACGCTCGGACGCGACGACGGACTTCGTCGACCAACTTGCCGCGCAACGCATTACGTGTTTCCCACAGTTCGGTTGCCGACAACTCGTGCAGGCGCTCCCACCCGCGTGCTTCTTCGAGTTGCTCCTGACCGACGATCCGCCTGGCCACGTCCATCCACTCCGGCGCCGCCCACGTCGGCGCGTGAACACCGTTGGTGACCGAACCGATCGGCACCTCGTCGGCGTCGAAGCCCGGCCAGAGACCGTTGAACATGTCGCGGCTGACGATGCCGTGCAACTTCGAGACGCCGTTCGCTCGCTGGCCCAGGCGAAGACCCATGTGCGCCATGTTGAAGATCGACGGATCGGCTTCACGCCCCATCCCGACGATGCGGTCGACGGTCAGGCCGGGAAGCAAACTCGACTCGTTCTCGCCGTTCGCTCCGCCGAAGTAGTGACGGACCAGATCCGCCGGGAAGCGGTCGATTCCGGCGGGAACCGGAGTGTGCGTCGTGAAGACCGTTCCGGCACGGACCGCGGCCAGAGCCGAATCGAAGTCCAGACCGCTGGTGGTGACAAGTTCCCGAATCCGTTCGATGCCGAGGAATCCGGCATGCCCCTCGTTCATGTGGAACACCTCGGGATCGGGCAATCCGTACGCCGCGGTGTAGGCGCGCACCGCGCGGACGCCGCCGATACCCGCGAGGATCTCCTGCTTGATGCGGTGATCCTGGTCCCCGCCGTAGAGACGGTCCGTGACGCCGCGCAGATCCGCGTCGTTCTCGGCGATGTCGGAATCGAGCAGCAGCAACGGCACTCGTCCGACCTGAGCGATCCACACTCGCGCACGCAGCACCCGGCCACCGGGCATGGCGACGTGAATGACGACCGGCGATCCGTCTTCGGAAGCCGGGCCTGCGTCCGTCAGCAAACGAAGAGGCAACCCTTGAGGGTCGTGCGGCGGGTAGTGCTCGGCCTGCCAACCGTCGGCAGTCAGTGACTGGCGGAAGTAGCCGGATCGGTAGAGCAGTCCGACGCCGATGAGCGGCAGTCCGAGGTCGGACGCGGCCTTGAGGTGATCGCCCGCGAGGATGCCCAATCCGCCGGAGTAGTTGGGCAGAACTTCGCTGACTCCGAACTCCATGGAGAAGTACGCAATTCCGCCGGCTAACGATGTGCCCTTGGCCTGCTGGGACTGATACCAACGCGGGGTGCTCAGATAAGCATCGAGATCGGCTGCTGCAGTGTCGAGGTCACCGAGAAATGCCTCGTCACTGCTGAGTTCGTCGAGACGGGTGGGGTCGACTTCCCCGAGCATGCGGACCGGATCGAACTGGACTGCTTGCCAGAGTTCGGGGTCGAGTCGCGAGAACAGATCCTGTGTCTCGGGATGCCACGACCACCGAAGGTTGGTGGACAGGGGGCCGAGCGCGGCGAGGCGCTCCGGAAGGTGGGCTCGGACAGTGAACCGACGCAAGGCTTTCACCCCGCGAACCCTAGTCGAGTTCCTCGCACTCTGTCCGGTGGAACCGAACGCCCGAGCCGACCTGACCACCGACAGACCCGAATTCGTCGTTATCAGCACTCCAGCGCCGCACCCACTACGGTTGAACCCGGCGAAAGAAAGTTTTACCGCGATCCATCACCAGAAATGGAGCTTCCCGTGTCAGGACGCCTCGGTATCGACGACGTGGTACCCGAGATCTCGGGTAACTATCCGGCAAAGGCCGTGGTCGGTGAAGTCTTCCCAGTGCACGCAACCGTGTGGCGAGAAGGCCACGACGCCATTTCCGCCACTTTGGTCGTGCGTGGTCCGCGCGGTACCAAGCCGCTGCGCATTCCGATGGACCCCGGCACCGAACCGGACACCGTCGACGCGGTGTTCACGCCGTCCGCCGAAGGCATGTGGTCGTTCCGGATCGAGGCGTGGAGCGATCCCATCGCCACCTGGAAGCACGCCGTGGAAGCAAAGCTCGCCGTCGGGCAAGGGGCGGCCGAGTTGGCCAACGACCTGGAAATCGGTGCGCGCCTGTTCGAACAGGCCGCGCACGAGGTACCGCGGGGCAACAGGTCCAGGCTCGAGGCCGTCACGGCGTCGCTGCGCAGCGATCAGGCGCTGACTGCTCGCGTCGCGCCGGCCTTCGCCTCCGACGTCGCCGAACTGCTCCGCGCCACTCCGCTCCGTGAACTGGTCACCAAGGGCGAGTCCCACCCTGTCGTCGTCGATCGCAACCGTGCACTGTTCGGATCGTGGTACGAGTTCTTCCCCCGCTCGACGGGCGGTTGGGACGAGAACGGGGTGCCGCAACACGGTACTTTCCGAACCTCGGCCGAAGAACTACCCCGCATCGCCGCAATGGGTTTCGACGTCGTCTACCTTCCGCCGATCCATCCCATCGGCGAGATCAACCGCAAGGGACGCAACAACACTCTCACTCCCGAACCCGGTGACGTCGGCTCGCCGTGGGCCATCGGCTCGGTCGACGGCGGGCACGACGCTGTTCACCCGCAACTCGGCACGCTCAAGGACTTCAAGGCCTTCGTCGCTGCGGCCCGCAAGCTCGATCTCGAAGTGGCACTGGATCTCGCGCTGCAGTGTGCCCCGGATCATCCATGGGCCAAGAAGCATCCGGAGTGGTTCAACGTCCTTCCCGACGGCACCATCGCCTACGCCGAGAACCCGCCCAAGAAGTATCAGGACATCTACCCGATCAACTTCGACACCGATCCTCGCGGTCTGGACAAGGAAATCTTGCGAGTCGTCCGACACTGGATCAGTGCCGGCGTCAAGATCTTTCGTGTCGACAACCCGCACACCAAGCCGCCCAACTTCTGGGAGACACTCATCTCGGAGGTCAAGAAAACTGACCCCGACGTCTTGTTCCTCGCCGAGGCTTTCACTCGTCCGGCGCGCATGTACGGCCTTGCCCGGCGCGGGTTCACACAGTCGTACACGTACTTCACCTGGCGAGTTGCGAAGTGGGAGCTCACCGAATTCGGTAACGAGCTGGCGGCGAAGGCCGACGAAGCCCGACCGAACCTCTTCGTGAACACGCCGGACATCCTGCACGAGTCCCTCCAGCACGGTGGGCCCGGAATGTTTGCACTGCGAGCAGCTCTCGCCGCCACCCTGGCGCCGACGTGGGGCGTCTACTCCGGTTACGAACTCTACGAACACCAAGCCGTTCGCCCCGGCAGCGAGGAATACCTCGACTCCGAGAAGTACGAACTTCGGCCGCGCCGTTTCGCCGAAGCAGCAGCGCGAGGCGAGTCTCTCGAGCCGTGGATCACCGCGCTCAACCGCATCCGGCGTGCACATCCGGCCCTGCAACAGTTGCGGAACCTGCACTTTCACCACATCGACAACGACGCGTTGATCGCCTACTCGAAGTTCGACGCCTCGACCGGTGACGCCGTCCTGACGGTGATCAACCTCAACCCGTTCGCTGCAGAAGAGGGCACCGTCTGGTTGGACATGCCGGCGCTCGGACGCGAATGGCACGACCACATGACCGTGCTCGACGAGGTAACCGGTGAGCAGTTCAATTGGGGCCAAGCCAATTTCGTCCGCCTCGAGCCCTGGCGTTCGGTGGCGCACATCCTCGCGCTCCCACCCGTTCCGTATCCGGCCCGGATCTCTCTGGCCTACCAAGCACGCAATGCGCACCGCGCAGGTGGAGGCAAGTGATGTCAACCGAGAAGTTCCCTTCGGGTATCGCACCGGACAATCACGATCTGGAGCTGTTGGCGCGCGGTGAACATCACGATCCGCACAGTGTCCTCGGCGCCCATCCCCACGCCGACGGCACCGTTCTGCGTGCGTTGCGTCCCAACGCCGAGTCCGTCAGTGCCGTCATCGGCGGCAAAAACTTTCCTCTCGAACATGTTTCGAACGGAATCTTCGCGGCTCTGGTCCCCTACCCCGACCTGATCGACTATCGCTATTCCGTGACGTACCCGGGTGGACACACGGTTCTCGCAGCCGACCCTTACCGGTTCCTGCCTACTCTCGGTGAACTCGACCTACACCTGTTCGGCGAAGGTCGGCACGAACGACTGTGGGACATCCTCGGTGCACATCCGCGTTCTTACGAGACACCGGATGGACCCGTCGACGGCACCTCGTTCGCCGTCTGGGCTCCGGCCGCCCGCGGCGTGACCGTCGTCGGCGACTTCGACGGGTGGAGTGGGCAATTCGCCCCCATGCGAGTCCTCGGATCCACTGGGGTCTGGGAACTCTTCCTGCCCGACATCGCAGTCGGTTCGCTGTACAAGTTCCGGGTCCACGGCCACGACGGCTCCGTTCGCGACAAGGCCGATCCCATGGCATTCGGTACCGAGGTCCCGCCGGCGACTGCATCGCGAGTGACCACCAGTTCGCATGAGTGGAACGACGCGGCCTGGCTCGAAACCCGCGCCGGTGTCGATCCTTCGCAGTCCCCGATGAGCGTGTACGAGGTGCACCTCGGATCGTGGCGTCCGGGACTCGACTACCGGCAGATGGCCGAGCAACTCGCCGTCTACGTCACCGAAACCGGATTCACCCACGTCGAACTGCTGCCCGTCTCCGAGCATCCGTTCGGTGGTTCGTGGGGATACCAGGTCACCTCGTACTACGCACCGACCTCCCGCTTCGGCACCCCGGACGACTTCCGCTGGTTCGTCGACCACCTGCACGCCGCAGGGATAGGTGTCATCGTCGACTGGGTGCCTGCACACTTCCCCAAAGACGAGTGGGCCCTGGCTCGTTTCGACGGAACTCCCCTGTACGAGCACGCCGATCCGCGTCGCGGCGAGCAGTTGGACTGGGGCACATACGTATTCGACTTCGGTCGCCGCGAGGTGCGGAACTTCCTCGTCGCCAATGCACTCTTCTGGCTCGAGGAGTTCCACATCGACGGACTTCGCGTCGACGCTGTCGCATCGATGCTGTACCTGGACTACTCACGCCCGGAAGGTGGATGGACTCCCAACATTCACGGCGGCCGCGAGAATCTCGAAGCCGTTGCGTTCCTGCAGGAGATGAACGCCACCGTCCACAAGAACCATCGAGGAGTCGTCACCGTCGCCGAGGAGTCGACGGCGTGGCCCGGAGTCACTCGGGCGACCAATGTCGGCGGCCTCGGATTCAACATGAAGTGGAACATGGGGTGGATGCACGACACCCTCGGGTTCCTCGGTCACGACCCGGTACACCGGACCTACCACCATCACGAGATCACGTTCTCACTGATGTACGCGTGGAGTGAGAACTACCTGCTACCGATCAGCCATGACGAAGTGGTGCACGGCAAAGGAACTCTGTGGACCCGGATGCCCGGGAACGACTTCGCCAAGGCGTCCGGCCTGCGCTCACTGCTTGCATACATGTGGGCGCATCCAGGCAAGCAACTGCTGTTCATGGGACAGGAGTTCGGTCAGAGTGCGGAATGGTCGGAAGAACGCGGCCTCGACTGGTGGCAGCTCGACGATCAGTACACCGGCACTCTCCATCGCGGCGTCCAGCGACTGGTCGGCGATCTCAACTCCGCGTACCGACGTCATCCGGCCATGTGGACCCTCGACACCTCGCCCGGTGGATACTCCTGGATCGACGCCAACGACACCGAGAACAACGTCCTCAGTTTTCTGCGTTACGGTACTGACGGTTCGATTGTCGCCTGCCTGTTCAACTTCTCGGGCAGTGAGCACTCGAGCTACCGCGTCGGGCTACCAGAGCCCGGCCGATGGGTGGAAATTCTCAACACCGATGCCGAGGTGTACGGCGGCTCCGGAGTCGGGAACCTCGGAGCGGTCACAGCAACGTCGCATTCGTGGCACGGTCGGCCAGCCTCCGCACAGGTGGCGCTGCCAGCTGCTGGAGCGATTTGGATAAGTCTGGAGCGTTGATGGTCGGCCGGCGAGTAGTCATTGTCACGTCGTCACTGTTGGCAGTGGCCGCACTGCTCGCCGGTTGTGCCCAGGGAACGAGTGGCCACGCCGTCTCGATTTATCACGATCCCTTCCGCGTCGCCGGACTCGACGCAACGGCAGGACCAAGTGGGTTGCGTCCGGGAGCCCCCAACGCCGACCGAGCAATCACCGGCACCGACGGCGGGGACATCGACGCGCTGGCAGCCAACGCCATCACAGACATCGAAACCTACTGGGCCGCCGAGTACCCGGCTCTGTTCGACAAGCCCTTCGAACCGGTCGACGAGCTGATCTCGTGGGACCCCACCGAATCGAACGGCCCGGACTTCTGTGAGGAGACCACCGAAGAACTCATCAACGCCGGGTACTGCAGCATCGATCACACCATCGGTTGGGATCGTGAATTGCTGCTGCCCGAGGTGCGGGAGAAGTTCGGTGAAGTGGCCGTCGCGTTCATCTTTGCGCACGAGTACGGCCATGCCGTTCAACGCAAGGCCGGGATCGTCGGCGGTAAACGAGACGCAGCCCTGGTGCGAGAACAGCAAGCCGACTGTTTCGGTGGCGCCTTCTTGCGGCACGTCGCCGAGGACAAGGCCGCGCACTTCACGATGAACACCTCCGACGGACTCAACAAGGTGTTGGCGTCGGCGGTCGCCATCCGCGACGAAGACCCTAATGATCCTGAGAGCCACCATGGTTCGGCGTTCGAGCGCGTCACCGCCACTCAGATCGGCTTCACCGACGGCGCCGGTGCGTGCGCGAAGATGGACGCCGACGAAATCGAGTCACGACGTGCAGACCTCCCGCAGCAGTTCGCCGAGGGCAACGATTCCGGAGAACTGCCCGTCACCGAGGCAACTCTCGACGAGTTCGTGACGACCTTCCAAGCGATCTTCGATCTACCGCAGCCACCGAAGGTCGTGTTCACCGGCGCAGACACCGGGTGCAGCGATGCCGTTGCGACCGAACCCGTCTCGTACTGCCCGTCGACGAACACCATCGGAATCAGCGTCGACGACCTTGCCGAGCGCGGCACGCCGGGTCGCGTCGGGCGACGCGAGTTGATCCAGACCAACATCACCGGTGACTACAACGCCTATGTCCTGCTCGCGTCGAGGTACACCCTCGCGATGCAGAAGGAGAACGGCCAATCGCTCGACACTCCGCAGACTGCCTTGCGCGCCGCCTGCCTGTCCGGCGTCATCACCGCAGCGCTCAGTCCCACCAACGCCGCGGCGTCCGGAGCACAGGTCACACTCTCCCCCGGCGACCTCGACGAAGCCGTATCGGGGCTGCTGACCGACGGCCTGGCTGCCAGTGACGTCAACGGTGAGACGGTTCCGAGCGGGTTCGCACGTGTCGACGCGTTCCGGACCGGCGTTCTCGGTGGCCGGGAAGTGTGCGACAGCCGCTACACGGAGTAGCGACCGCCGGTCCACACGTCAGTAGAGAGCGGAAGCCAACTTACGACGGGCCGCGATGACGATCGGTTCTGCCGGGTCGAACAGTTCGAACAGTTCGAGCAGGCGCGTCCGAGCGGCAGCCTTGTCGTCGCCGGCAGTTCGCGAGACCACCGAGATCAAGCGGGCGAACGACGCCTCGGGTTGCTGGGCGAACATTTCCAGGTCGGCCGCAGCGAACTGCAGTTCGAGATCGGACGGATCAGCATCCGCGGCCGCAATCGACTCGGGATCGACACCCTGAACCCGAGCCATGAACTTCACCTGGCGGACAGCGCTCTTGGCCTCCGCATTGTTGGGTTCGGCGTCGAGAATCACCTGGTACGCAGCGATGGCGGCGTCGAGATCGCCCTCGTCCAGCGCGGTTTCAGCGGCCACGAAGCGAGGATCCTCGACCTCCTCCACCGGTTCGTCCGCGTCGGAGACCGGCCCACTCAACTTGCCCTCGACAGCTTGGAGGACTGCGTCGAACCACTGGCTGAGCTGCGCCTCTGGCTGAGCGCCCTGAAAATCGGCCAACGGCTGACCAGCCGCGACAGCAACAACCGTCGGAACCGACTGGACACCGAATGCCTGCGCGATACGAGGGCTCACGTCGACGTCGACGTTGGCAAGAATCCACTTGCCGCCGGCTCGCGCTGCAAATGATTCGAGAACTTCGGTGAATACGACCGAGGGCTCGTATGCGCGGCCACCGATGTTGACGATCACCGGCACCTGGCTCGACTTCAGCAGGACTTCGCTTTCGAAGTTCTCCTCGGTGACCTCGATCACTGCCCCGGAGACAGCAGAAACGGCCCCGTCGCCGCTGGTGTTACGCGGCGGTGGTGGGGCCGTGGCCCGCTCTTTGAAGGCGGACAAGTCGACTGCGCCGCTCATGGCGGCAGCAACTGCGGACGAACGCGCGGGGGGCCTGGAACCTGGTCGAGTCACGGCTCCCAGTTTGTCACGAGTTGCGAGAAGCTACGTAGAGGGATGCAGCACTCAGACGAGCGCCGCGTTGCCCTTGGACGCCTCGAACTCCGTGGACAGCTCACCGAGCTTGCCGTTTCGCACTGCCCAGCGTTCGAAGATGACGGTGCCGAAGGGCGGAACGCTCGAGATCAGCGCAAGGATCGTGGTCTTGACGTCCCACTTGAGCGACCACGCGGTCAGGAGTGCAACAACGATGAACACCAGGAAGCCGGCGGTTCCGTGGACCATTCCGGGGATGCGAATCGCTTCTTCGTGTCCGAGGACCCACTTGAAGAACATGGCAACCAGCAAGGCCGCCCAGGTCACAGCTTCCCACCACGCCACCAGACGGAAGCGTTTCGCGGGAGTGGATACGTCAAAGATGTTCGCCATGAGGCCATTGTGCCCGAACAACTACGACGCCCCGTAGTTGTGTGAGGAAAACCACGGGGCGTCGCAGAGCGAGAGTGCTCGTTCAGGTGTATTTAGACACTCAGGCCTTGGGGACGCGGACGATGAGTGCGTCGCCTTGTCCGCCGCCGCCGCAG
>NZ_JARJBE010000079.1:0-411 GCF_029269915.1 Rhodococcus sp. C3V | reverse complement strand
GTTCGTTCGCAGGCTCGTCATCCGTTGTTCCAGGTGGCGTTGACGTTCCAGAACCTTGGACAGAGTGCTCTCGAACTGCCCGGACTCACCGCCGCTGCTGTGGAATTCGACGCAGCACTGGCCAAGTTCGATCTGCAATTCACACTTGAAGACGTCGCTGACGCCGGTATGTCCGGCACCCTGACCTACGCGACGGATCTGTTCGACGCGTCGACAGCGGCCGAGTTCGCTGATCGGTTCGTGTCCGTCCTCCGTTGCGTTGTCGCGAATCCGGCCGCTGCCGTTGGCGACGTGGATGTTATGAGCGCCGGTGAGTTGGATCGCGTTCTGTCATGGAGCGACACGGGTGTCGACAGTGGTGTGGATTCGACGTTGTCGGCGTGGTTCGATGATGCTGCTGCGCGGTTTGGT
>NZ_JARJBE010000018.1:0-70234 GCF_029269915.1 Rhodococcus sp. C3V | reverse complement strand
AGGTCGAACGGTACAACCGCATCCTCGCCGAAGAGTTGCTCTACTCGCGAATACATCTGGCATGACCCCCATGAAGTGGCCCGCAGGTTATGAGAATCCTTCCGCCCTGATCAAGGGCATGAAAGGCTTCATCTCGTGGCAGGATGTAAACGGCATACGCCTCAACAGATCATCCGAAAACTGTGCCAAGGCGACGAACTCGCCGCCTCAGGCGCCGACATCGAGCAAATCGCCCGACAACTCGACGTATCGGTTCCGACGCTATACAACTGGCGTAAGCAGTACGGCGGCATGAAAGCCGACGACGCCAAAGAGTTCAAGGAACTCAAGAACGAAAATGCGCTGCTCAAGAAGCTCCTCGCCGAAGCCGAACTCGAAAAGGCCACGCTCAAGGAGATCGCTCGGGGAAAATTCTGAGCCCGACCGCCAGACGAAACGCCGTGACGATGCTCCAGGAAACGATGGGGCTCTCACAGCGTTTCGCCTGCAAAATCGTCGGGCAACCGCGATCGACCCAACGGAAAGAGCTTGCGAAAAACACCCCGGACGACCCGGACGCCGATCTACGGAAATGGTTGCGAGACTGGGCCAAAGCCAACCAACGAAAAGGGTTCCGACGAGCGTGGGCGGATCTACGTGCCCCCGGCTGGGTGATCAACAAGAAGAAGGTGCAGCGCCTCTGGCGCGAGGAAGGATTGCGGGTGAAGATCCGGAAACGTGCCGGCGCCTCGACCACTCCGATCACCGAGGCCAATGCACTGAAGGTTGTCTGGGCGATCGACTCCCAGTTCGATTCGACGACGGACCGGAGGAAGTTCAAGATCGCGTCGATGGTCGACGAACACACCCGTCATTGGGTGTTCAACGTGGTCGAGAGATCTATCCCGGCAGAGGATCTCGTCGCAGCCTTGGAGAAGGCGTTCGCGCTCTGGGGCGGCCCGCCACAGATACCTCGGTGCGACAACGGCCCGGAGTTCATCTCCGAATCACTGAGGGCGTTCTGCGCGGATCAGGTCGGTATCGGTTACGTTCCGCCTGGTCAGCCGTGGAAGAACGGGTACATCGAATCCTTCAACAATCGTGTCCGTGACGAATGCTTGAACATGGACGATTTCCACAGCGTCCTCGAAGCCCGGGTGGTCATCGAGGGCTGGAAGGAGGATTACTACAATCGACACCGACATTCGCCTCTGGTGTACCGCACCCCAAATGAGTACGCTGCCATCTGCATTCACACGCATTGATTCTCTGATAGCGAGTGGCTAATCAGGCGTGATCCTACCACAGCCGCATCCTGTTGACCAAACGAATACGAATCCTTGCGTCCAAATTTATCGATTATGATCAAGCCCGAGAGCCCCAATCAGTTCAGGAAATTAACGAAAGCTAATCTGAGGCAGCGCTGTGCAGACCTAGATATTCACTCATGCGAAGCATCGTCTTCTCATCACGCGTGTCCGATCTGCAGATTGAGCCAGTCCGAGATCCACTGGATCGCGTTGCGGCCGGCGTTGTCGACGACGAGAGAGTTGTAGTTCAGGTGCGCTCCGGAGGCGAAGAAGGACGCTGCTTCGAGCCCCTCCCCTACCAGAGAGGCAAGGTCGTTGGCGCCCTGTGAGTTGGACATGGCGGTTAACGAATTAGCCAGTGCTGGAAGTTCCATGTCCTGCGCCTGAACGGTATTGATGGTCGCGGCCGTCGCGGCCTGCTTGCCGAGCAATGTCGGACCAGTCTTCGTAGCTTTGCCTCCGAGCATGTCGACCGCGATCGAAGTGAGCTCGAGTCCGACCGGGACGAGGCCCGTCATGACAGCGCCGGCCCCGGTCGGGTCGGCGAGCTGTCCGGGCGGCGGGAGCAGCTTCTCGACTGCGGCCCAAGCGATTTCCTGTACCTGGCCGACGAGGTTCGCGAGTTTGGTGATGTCGACGCCTCCCAGGATCGACGCGACGAGCCCCGCGACCTGCGAATAGCCGGACGGATCCGGGATTGCCGACAGGACCTGCGAGACCCACTTCAGATCGACACCAGCGGCCATCTTCACCAACGGGGAGAACTGGTTGTTCAGATCCCCTGCGATCTTGTGGGCACCCTGTGCGTCGAGCGCTGCGACCTTCTGCGGGAGAAGATTCAGATTCGCCAGGATCGCAGGCATATCCAGGGAGGTGAGCCCGGTGACGACGCCTAGGACTTGGTTGACAACCACCGTGGGCTTGAGCAAGGCGAGGGCTCCGGAGGCTGACCCGAGGACGTCGCTCGGTGTCGCCAGGAGCGGCGCGATCTGGCTGTCGAGGGTGCCAGCGGCGGTCGATAGGGGGGTCAGGTCCGGAGATGAGGCCGGCAGCGTCGTGGAGCCCTTGCTGGCGAGCTTGCTCGCGGTGTCGGCGATCGCGGTCACTGTTGAGAGCGCACTGCTGAGATCGGATTGGCTGGCCCTGTCGAGAACGTGGCCGGCATTATTTTCGGCTGTTCCGACGGGTGATGCAGCGAGCTTTCCGTTCGCCGCAGCATTGGCGGCACCGGAGCCGAGTAGTTCCGCGAGCGGGCTGATGGCGTTCGCCAGAGTTGTCGCGCTGAAGGCGACCTTCTTAAGGTCGATTGTGCCGTCCGTCTTCGATAGTTCACTGGTCAGATTGCCTGTGGCTGTGGCGAGGCCGGGGAGGTCGGCTTGGGAGAAATCCGACGCCAGCGCGGTGGCCAGGTATGAATTGTCGCCTACCTCGCCATCACCTCCAGCACTCGCAGCCTTGGTGAGCACTGAACCCAGCGCCCCAAGCAGCGGACTCGAACCTTTTTGGATCGAGCAGTAGAGGTCTTTCGGATCGCAGATCGACGCGACCCGGCCCGACAGCTTCCCCATGCCCTGCGGTCGCGGATCAGCGATCCCCTTTCCTGATGGCTTCGGTCCGATGACTGCTTCACCGTTCGTCCCGGAACCTGGATCGGCGAGAAGCCCGACCGCGAGGACTTGCTCTGCTTTGATGGGGCCGGAGCCATTGCCGATTTCAGAGGCGAGATCACCTGCGATGTCCGCACCCTGGGAATAGCCGGTGATGGTGAACTTGATGCCAGAGCACTTCGTTGCAATCTCGGAGAGAGCGTCCTTCGCCCTCGCTAAACCATCAGATTTGCTGTCTGCGTAGGTTTTTCCGTTGTCGAAGGCTCGGGCCATGTACGGCAGCGTATAGATCTGTACCGCGCTACCGTGCTTGTCCGCGAGGCTGTCAGCGACCGGTTTGAGCATACCGACCGGGATCGAGGGATCGGCGTCTTCTGCGGTTTCCCAGGTTCCGGGGATAACCAGGTTGAAAGTCTTCGAGCATCCATTCGATTGGGCCGACGCGATGCCCGGCGACATCAAAGCGACGGAGGTTGCGACGACTGTTGCCGTCATCAGCATGCACACCGGACGGTGCACGGTCGAACCTAGGAACGGCATGAGAACCTTTCGCTACCAGGGGACACGATGTACCTGCCTGCGCGCGGGCTGCTCTGAAGCGCCCGATTTCAGGTGAGGGCCGTCATGGTGCTGGACGGATCGACTCCGATCAATGCGCCCTGTGCAGAACAAAGCTGTGCGAAGGCAGGGCGATCCAGTGTCGAGTGCTCATCCACTCCCGAGTCGCCGCTTCTGCGGGCTGCGTTGTCCGACGGGGCATGTCCGGTGGGCATTCCCAGCAGTGCTAGGTGAAAATGGATGGGTGAATGCTCCAGCCGAACTGCCCGCCGACTATGCCCAACTCCTCGATCATCTCAAGTCGCAAGTTCGGCAAGCGCGAGTTCGCGCCACCCGCATCGTCAACACCGAACTGCTCACCCTCTATTGGGACATAGGGCACGCAATCGTGCAGCGTCAGGAGGCCGAGGGCTGGGGTTCAAAGGTGATCGACAGGCTCGCTGTCGATCTTCGGTCAGCCTTCCCCGACATGCGCGGGTTGTCGCGGACCAATCTGAAGTACATGCGGCAGATGGCGAGCATCTGGGGTCGCGATGCAATTGGCCAACAACCTGTTGGCCAATTGCCATGGGGTCATGTGACGGTATTGCTCGACAAGCTGGATAACCAGTCCGACCGCGACTGGTATGCATCAACGGCTGCTGAACACGGGTGGTCGCGCAATGTGCTGCAAAATCAGATCAACAGCGGTTTACGTCGCAGGATTGGTGCGGCACCGTCGAATTTTCAGGACCATCTTCCTGCCGAGGATTCTGATCTCGCTCAACAGTTGGTGCGTGACCCGTATGTCTTCGATTTTCTCGATATCACCGAACGTGTCGCGGAGCGGGAGCTGGAGTCCGCGCTGATGCGTCGGCTGGAGCAGTTCCTCCTCGAGTTGGGACATGGGTTCGCTTTTGTCGGACGTCAGTACCATTTCGAGGTCGGTGATCAGGATTTCTATATCGATTTGCTGTTCTTCAACTGGGTGCAAGCGAGGTTTGTTGTCGTCGAGCTGAAGGTGGGCAGGTTTGAGCCGGAGTATGTCGGGAAGCTCGGGTTCTACGTTTCGTGGATCGACGACAACCTCCGCAACAAGGACATCCACGCGCCGACTGTGGGAATTTTGCTCTGCGCGGGCCGCAACGACAACGTCGTCCGGTATTCGCTTGCCGGGACAACTGCACCTCTCGCGGTGGCCGACTATACCTATGAGACTCTCCCTTCCCAGGTTCGCGATCTCGTTCCTACCGACGACGAGATCGCGGCAGCTGTGGAAGCCACCGTCTCCGAACTCGACTCCCACCAGCCTGCCAAACCTGACAACCCCCGCTGAGCGCCATACGTCTCCGACCTGGCCAGCGAATCCCCGGACCGATCGAGGCGATGTTCGATTCCGGGGTCTGCGAACGGAATTCCCGTCCTATCCGGCACACCGAGAGCCAGGACGGGCCCTACGTCCAGTCGATGTGTACGGATTCGATGGAATCGAAGTGGAAGCCGAAAGTGTCGCCGTACTGGTCGAATCCCTTGTTTTCGGGGTAGTCCATCGTGGCGTGACGTTCGAGGATGGCAACCACCCGGGCATGATCGTCGTTGGCCAAAGCCATGGCGAGTTCTCGTGTTTCGTCAAGGCTGAAGGGGCTGTCGGAGTTCGCGAAGTCCAGGGTTCGCACTCGGTAGTCGTAGCCCTCTTCAGAGCCGTTGCGGACGGACACTCCCCCGCGGACTCGGATGGTGGCCTTTTTGGGTTGTCCGTCGGGTCGTAGCACGCCGGCACGGTCCATGATGTCGCGTGCTTTGACGTTTTTGAGCTTCTTTTTCGCATCGGCGCGCAGTTCGTTGGTTTCCCCGGAGCGGTAGCGAGAGACCGCTGATCGTGAACGTCCAATTTTCTTTGCGACTGCATCGATTCCGCCGAGTCGTTCGATGGCGGCTCGCCGTTGTGCGCGTTCGGTGACGTCGGGGTGGGGGATTCGTCCGTGTTGGGCCCAGCGGCGCAGTGTTCGGTCGGATGGGGGTTTCCTTCCGGCGTCGACAGCTGCTTGCCGTAGGCCTTCTTTGCCGATTTCGGTACGCAGCTGGCGAACGGAGACTTTGCTGGTGAGTCCGGCCAACCCCCCGCTTTTGACCGATTTCGATTTTTCGATACCGCTTGTTGCTGCTGTCGAGACAGATACGTTGAGTCCGTCCAAGCCGACGGTCTTCTGTGCGGGTTTCGTTGACCGCGGTTTCGGAAGATGCAGGGCCACTATATGTTTCCTTCATCTTCGCCGGTGAATGCAGCTTTGAGTGCGAGGTTGATCTCGTGGGTGTCGCGGGCATCGGTCAGCATGACGGCGATGTCCTCGGTGAGCGGGGCACGCTTTTCCAGAGTCATTTTCCCGAGTGCGTCACTGTCATCTGCGATGTCGATGCCCGGGGGCAGGGGGTAGACCCAGGAGTCGGTGACCGTACGCAGTGGCCAACGCCCGGTTTCGCGCGCGATGCGCATCGCGACGCGGCGGCCTCTCCAGCGGCAGTGCGCGATGATCGCTGCTCGCCAGAGCGGTTGGTGGTGGTGTTGCATTTGTTTGGCGGTCCACATGTCGGGGTTGACCATTCGACCGATGTAGCCCTTGTAGGAGGAGCCGATGAACCGTTTCATTGCTGTGTCGCCGGTGTCGACGGCAACTTTGCGGGCTTCTCTCAAGATTTTCGCCCACTTGTCGAGGGCCCGACCTTGCTGCGGGTAGACCCATGCTTCGATGATGTCGAGATCGTCGAGCTCTGCACCGATCCCGCCATCTGCGATGGACGTTTGAAGTGCATCGAGGCTGACGGAGCTGATCCAGGTCTGGACAGATTGGTCGGCGAGCATGTGTGGGTGAGGCAACGGTAGAGCGGGTGGGAGCGCCAGCATGTCACCGGGTGGGAGGGTTACACGCCAGAGTCCGAACGGGGTTTTCGATTGCCCTGCCGCATCGAGCGCGTCCTCGCTGCGAAGATGTCGAGGTTTTCCGTAGCCGAATTCGAGCATGCCGGCGGAAGCGAGGTACGCCGCTCGTTGGTCAATCGATACCAGTTGTGTTGCGTCGGAGAGTTCTTCGAGGTCCGGGATGCGGGTCCATCCGACTGCAGGTTCGAGATCTCCGCGCGGTTCGCCATCCAGCGGCGGGACGGGTCCACCGACGGTGACGACGATTCCTTTACCGCTGCGGGTGCGGTCGCGCTTGATCTTGTCGACGATGGCGGCGCCGGTGCGTGCTGGGGTGGGGCCGGGTAGCACGCCGAGGTGTTGTGCGCACCACGCGAGTCGGCGTCCCAGTTCCTGTGCGGCGGGGAGGTCGTCGTCGGGGAGGTAGGTTCCAGCGGTGGGTGATCCCAGGATCCCCATGTCCCCCACGCGGTTGCCCCATCCGAAGTCTTTGTTCCAGTAGGTCCACACGTAGGGTTCGATGAAAATGTCGACCATGGATGTGAAGTTCCCGGTGGTGCGGGAGAGGTGAACAACGTGGCCGGGTTCTCCGCGGAGTTCCCATCCTGCGGTCAGCATCGGGGTCAGCGTGGCATGGAGGATCGCGGTGAGTTCTTCGGCAGCGCGGGTGCGCAGGATTTCCATGTCATCGACGTCGTCTTCGCTGCCCGGGTCGATGATCCATCCGAGCATTTCGCAGGCTTCGATTCCAACTATCCAGATCTGTGCCGGTGCGCCCAGTGGGGTGAGCGTTGCCCATCTGATGAGTTTGTCGAGTTTTTCGATGGAATCTACTGGGCCGGTGAGCGTGTGGCCGGATGGTGTGTAGGTGCCGGCTGCCGTGACAATGACAGCGTGGCCGTCTGCTGACTCGCCAGCGGGGGGGAGGGCGGCCGGTTCGGTTGCGTCGACCTCGGACGCCTGGGTGGGTTCTGGTGCCACTTCGCTGGAGCGCTCATCCGGTGGGGCGACGATGTCGTCGGTGCGGGGGCGCTCCGCAGCACCGGAATCCGTTGCGAGAGAATTGGTGTCGTCAACGTCGAACAAAGAAGGCTGGTCCGGTTCGGGAACTTCGTCCGAACGAGTAGCGGATTCTGGCGTTTCGAGCTCGAATAGCGCGAACTGCTCCCCTTTCTTCAACACCATGATTCCTCCTTTCCGTTCACTGTCGTCCTCATTCGAGATCGAATGCGGCGCGCACGGCTGTGGACAGTGATTCTTCTTGTGCTGGCAGAAGATAACCGATGATGTTGCCGAGTGCACTGACGGGAAGAGTGGTGATGTGGTCGCAACTGACCACCGCGTCGGTGGATATTCCGTTCGCGGCACTGACGGGCACCTCAGTGGACAGTCCTCGGATCTCGTCGGTGATGGGAGCTACCGTGACGGTCTTGAGGTGTGGACGGACCACCTCTCGGGTGAGTACGACGACCGGGCGGACTGTGTCGAGGCTGGCTTCGTGGATCGGTCGCATCAGGTCAAGCCCGTTGGTTGTCGATTCACCGCGTGGTGCGCGAGAGAACTCAGATCATGTTCGGATGTTGTGGCCGAGAGGATCTCCGCGTCACGTGCGGCAATCTGTCGGCGACGCTCGCGTTCGAGAGCGCGCAACACTAGCGAGGCCCTTGAGGTCGCGCGATGTTCCCTGACTTCGTCGTCGAGAAATTCCACGATCTCGTCCGGTAGTCGTACCGCGATCTGCGTGCTCATATGCTGATGGTACCGATATGGGATTCGTTTTGATACCACTCTCATGTGCGAGTTGTGGAACTCATTCAACGGGCGGCGAGGGTCGGTGAAGTACTCGGCAGCACCGACGCGGCACACCTTCCCACACACGTGGTTTCCGCTGTCTTCATCGGGTGGATCTCAATCTGGTGTTCTCCAGTCTCAGTGATGGTCCCGTCGGCGCGTCTTCACGCCGGCACGGCCCGTATAGCTGAAATGTTCGCTATGGACAAAGCGTCTCGGAGATTCGGCTCGGGAAGCCTGGCACGTTATCGGCCCTCTCTACGACGCGACTGCCTCGCTGCCGTCGAGGATTGAGGTGTACACCGTCTACACGGTTGACGACGTCGCCGCGAAGTGAGTCCGGTTCCTCTCCCCTACTGACGCCCTCGCCACGCGCGGACTACGCATCTGAGATCAAATACGCGTTCACCAAGTCGTCGATGCGCGAAGCGAAATCTCCCGGGTCGCCGAGTACCTGTATGACTTGAATTGCGCCGATAAATCCCGCGCACAGATTCACTGCCAGGCGCTGCGCGGCGGAGGCGGGGAGCTGTCCGTCTGCGATCGCAGTATCGACGAGCCTGCTCACTAGTTCCATCCACTTGCGGAATGCGGGTGGGGCGGTATCAAGACCTGCTTCTGTGGTGAGCCTGAGACCGGCTCGGGCCAGGGCATCGTCAGCTATAAGTGCCGCTGAACCGTTGAAGAAGGCCGCCAATTGCTCGATCGCTGGTATTGCTGATTCGTCGGTTGATTGTCGAATTTCTCGGAGCGCGGTCAACCAGTGGTTGATGAGTTCTCGCGCGATGGCTTCCTTGGAGTCGAAGTGGAAGTACACGGCCCCTTTCGTGGAGGCAGCCTCCGCGACGATGTCGTTCATGGAGGTGGCGGCGTACCCATCGATCGAGAAGGAGCGCGCAGCTGCTTTGAGGATCTTTGCCTTTGTGTCGTGCGCTCGCTGTTGCCGTGGTCGCTGGTGCGGTTTTGGTGGAATGATCACGGGGTGACGGTCGTCGGGGTCGGTCAATGCTGGTTCCTTATCTGCAATCTGTGTGGCCTCTGCTGCCGCTCCCATGATGACGCGATTCCTGGCGCTCGGAGACCTTGGCGTTGGCGGGTGGCGGCGCTACTCACGTTGTAGTGACGAGTTGGTCGGTGAACTGGTTGTCCGATGCTCTCATGTCGATAAGCGGCGGGTTGTCGAAGCCAGCTGCGCGGGCGGCGGTATCGAACTTTTCGTATCGGCGCCACGAGGTCGATGTTGCGACAGGAGGGTTGGACGTCTGAGCGATCATCTCCCAGGTGAGAGTCGGGTCTGCAAGCTTGCGCCGTGCGGTGTCCTTGACAGCGTCGGGCAGGTCCGACGTTGCAATGAACCATTCGAGTTCGGCGTGCGCCACCGCCTCTACGTTCGACGGCCCCGGCTTCACTGAGGACTCCGTTTGTCTGGAGGGGATCGGATACGGAGCGCCTTTCGGCGCGTCACGCGTTTCTACGACACCTAAAGAGTGTTGGACGCCTTCACCTGTTTCGTTCCGAGTGACGACGCTTTGGGCATCGACCGCACCCACACCTGCAGAAGCATTGTCGATCTCGATCTTGTAGTCGGAATATGCAATACCCGTTGCTTTGATCAGGATTCCCAGTCCGTGCGTGAAGGCGAGTACGAGCACCGGCGGGATGACCGCGATCATGGCAGCGACGGCTGGGGCGAGAGGCGTGTAGCCGATACTCTGACCTGCCGCAACGACTTGTTGCGCAGCTGTTGCGGAGTGGAACGCGTGGTAGGCGTTCCCGAGGATGCTGATCGCGACCACTGAAACAGCAACAGCAACGTAGAAGTACTTGTCGCGTCGATGCATCTTCAGTTTGCTCAGAATGACGATGGCTACGGTGGATCCGAAGATTGCACTGTCAACGATGACAGGAAAGATCCATGCGAGATTTTCGGGGATGGTTCCTTGGCGCGCGAGGTCCCGTTGGACTGCGAAGGAGAGGACAAACGCGCCGGCGGTGATCCCGATCGCGATGAAGATCGCGATGAGAAGTGCGGCGATCAGTGCTCCAAGCTGGATCCGCGCGGCGCGCAGACTAAAATCACCCATGATCGGGTTTTCCTTCCTACAAGGGGTGTTCTCGGTCTGGAGCCTCGCTGGTTGCCGCCGGCGGGGCTCCTCTTGTTTTCGGAAGATTTCTTGTGGTGGAACTCCTGTGTTTGGTCCGCTTTGCCTGCGGTGCGGGCTCGTAGCGATTTGTGGCGGTCACATACAAGAGGCGACTGATGTTGTTTTTGCGTGGTACTCAAAGCACGTCGGCGATGTCGTGCCAGCTGCCCGCCTGTTTACTCCAGAGGCATGTCGGGCGATCTGCGATTTTGCGTGACTGCAGCGGACTGCTCACGCAAATTGCTCGCCGCTTTGCACTGCCATAGCGTTCAAGAGCTAAAAAGCCGAATGTCAGCAAATGAAGGAAACATGGCATTGCACGCCCCAGCAAGGACTCCCCCTCCGGGGCGGGTTCGCGTGTTCCCGCACCCACCGGCTGACCACTCGAAAGTCTGAAGTCCGTGGAATGCTTCCCGCGTGCAAAACCGTTCGGCGGGCGCGCTAAGCGCCGCTGCGTAGGTCATCCAGCCGAAGCACATGATGCCCTTGCTCTTGACCGAAATTCACAATCAGGACAACCTACGGATGCATGCACGCAGTGCATGCCGTGCACGCATCGTTCTACAGTCCCCTGGCCTTCAAATATTCGTCTAGCGCAGCCTCGGTCATCGACGCCTCGCTGATTTCGCGGTCGCCTGTCTCGTACCGCAATTTGTCGACACCGCGCCGGAGGCGATCTTTGGTCGAAGGTTTGATGCGCGTGTTGTGCGTCATCGACAGCTTCTCCTCCTCATCTTTGCGGCCGCCGGGGTCCACTAAAGGCGACGATGGTGCAGGTGCAGTTGTCGCAGGGGTCGCGTCTCCCCTGGGCGGACGTTCCGGGATGAGTTCAGCCGGGTGGGTCTTACGAATGGCAGGTTCCCGCTTCACGCTCATGCCGGCGCTCCGATCACGATGGGCAACTCAGCGAGCAAGTCGCTGTATGCAAGTTGCAATGTCAAGGCCTTCCCGCCCTTGAACTGGTGAATCGGAGTGCGATTCGAATGCGCATCCTGACGAGCCGCGAGTTCCGGGATCGACGTCTTGGCGACAAGAGCTCCGTAGGTCTCCCGTAACTCGCTCTCTCGGAACTCATGTTCGCCGGTGGAGCGTTTACGACTGATCACGATCTTGTCGAACGCCAGCTTGGGATTTGCGCGTTTACGAACGGTGTCGATCGTCTCTTCGAGCTTCTGAACGCCACCGACGCTGTCGATTGTGGGTTCCGTGATGGCGACAACGCCATCTGCTGCGATGAGAACCGCGAACAGCACCTTGCCCATATTAGGAGGGCAGTCGAACAGCACGGCGTCATACGGAGAAAGGTCGAGCCCTTCGAACGCAACGTCTAGGCGAAAAACCAGGTCATTCGACCCATCCGATTCGATTTTTCCGAGCTCTTCGTCCGCGGGAATGAGGTCTACGCCATCCCATGGAGTAGCGATGATCGCCTCCGCTGCAATGCCTTCCCTGGTCTGGTTCATGAGGTGGTAGGCCGTCATCATGCCCTCTTCGAGCGCGACGCCGAGGCCGCCGGTGGTATTGCCCTGCTGGTCCATATCGACGACAAGTACTTTTCCGCCGACCGCCGTGATGGCGCTGGCAAGCCCGAGTGTGGAGGCTGTCTTGCCTACGCCGCCCTTCTGGTTGCCGAGTGCGATTTTGCGTGGCTGCATTGCGGACCTTTCGTCGAGAGCATGGACGCTTGCGAGGCGTGCAGTGCGTGGGGACCACGCGCTGCATGCAATATGTGCACTGCTTGCCGTGTGCGCAGTTCACGCTGTACGTGGATTACACGCAAACTGTGCGTCACACGCGATCTGAGCACCGCATGCATTGCATGCTTTGACTGCCCCGCCCGCTAGACACGCACACTGTGCACTACGTGCGCGCGTAGCATAACACGCATGTGTTGCACGCGGTACACGCTTTGCGCGCTGTGCCTGTCGTGCATTTCATGCATCCATTGCATTACACGCACGCTGTGCTAACCACGCACTCCATGCAAGCCCAGCACGTTATGCGCGCCTTGCGAGCCACGCTCTTCGTGCATACAACGCACTACACGCTTGAGCTGCTTGCAACGCATTCACCGCATGGCCTGCACGCTTCGCAAGTTATGCACGGCGTGCCTAGCGTGCGCTACTTGCGATGATCACATCGCATGCATTCCGCGCGGTGCATGCCCACCACGCACTGCGCGCACTCACCGCAACGCGCGTTATGCGTGGCTTGCATGCAGTTCATGCTCCACATGCATTGCATAGTGGGCGTGCAATGCATGCAGAGCGCGCATACACGCAGCGCATGCACGCGCAAAATTGCAGGTCAAAGCTTTGTCAGGATCGCACGATAAAGAGAATTCGCCACGAGCAGCAGGCATTAGTGGAAAATTCCGGCCGGCTCAGAGCAGCTTGACTGCCGCAATCTCCCGCCCACGAAATGTCACAAACAGCGAATTCGACCGAGCCGCAGATGGCTGCCGTGAGATTGTCGAGGTGATCGAACAAAAATTCCCCGGCTGCTAACCGACTCAAGGCCCGAAATCAGGGAAGATTCGGCAATTTCGGGCGTGAGCGGCACGGATTGTTCAGCAGTCGCGAGGGGGAAAATTTCAGCTATCCGCACCACAGGCCACACTTCGGAGACGGGAGAGAACGGATTGCCACTTCAGATACCCCCTGACACCTCCCGCCGGCGCTGGTATGCCGACAGCTGCACATGCCGCCGTTCGGAGCCGAAATCCATTTCATCTCATCGGACTCCGAGGACCAAGGCCGCAAGAAGCGAACAGATGAACTGCATGAGTGCTCTCAAGGTGGAGTCCGGCACGCGGGGGAGGTGGGAGCAACCACACTGGATCCCCCATTTCTGGAGGCGGGAGGGAAACCTAAGTCCATTGAGAGTTGCAGCTACAGCTGATTTCACTGCCAAGCGGCGTGGTCATCTGACTCGCGAACACCATTGTTGAACCATCTCAGGCACCGCGGGGCGCGTGCCCAACAAAACTTCCGCGCGAAATGCACGTCGAGTGTGTGAATCCGGAGGTACAGGGCAAGCGACATTCAGAAATCCGATTGGGACGAAGTTCGGTCGAGGAGTGCTCATCGAAGCGAATCAAGGCAGGCATCAATTCATCAATTAATCGTCACTGTGACGAAACGAGGTGAGGGAACAGGGTAGGCAAATTCAGTACTGCCAGGGGCGATTTTCGCTGCTTTGAGACCAGAAGTTTCGCGTAGCGGGTAATCACACGCAGCGGCACGTAGTTCGCGACGCCCAAACACGCATTCTTTCGACCGAGTGGGGGAGCGGTGGCGATGGAAAAGTGCGTCCGAGGTTTACAAGGATCCCATGCAGGATGCCCACTCCGCAGCGTCCGCGAATATGAACGCCACTAAGGTGACCCGCAGTTTCCGCGACAGTAGTGCCATACATGCCATGCACGCCTTGCAACGCACGCATTGCGTGTATGGCATGCGCGATCAGAATGCCTCGCAACGCGTGCGTCACGTGCAGTGATCGCAAGGCGCTTCTTCCGGGCAAAATAGCCTCTACCTGCGAAAATCGAGTTGCGGGGTCAGACGCACCGCATCAAAGCATCGAGGGAGGCAAAACAGTCCATCCCGTGTACGGACGCGTCGACATTGTGGGACGGCAGTCGTTCGATCACCCCCCAGATGCAGAACTGGATCCGACGCCCATTCTCGACATGACCATGCGAGACCCGAGGGTCCACTATTCACTGTTTGGGCGGCATCAGTTTTTTCGAAAATAGGGGTCGAGAGCAGTGCATAGACCCAAATACCGTCCTCCTGATTCTCGGTGCACATGCAACTACTCATGTGTCTTCAGGCCGGGGCAGCACGGGCTGAATCCAAGCTCAAATCCTTCTCGCGAGCGTTCATGTCGCCCTTCTGCCCTGCGCCGGTCCTGGATGCGCATTGCAGCCCTGGAATGGGCCGTTCAAGCCTCAACGCTGAATCTTCCTCAAGTGCGCACGAATGCTGGCGAGAATCTTCGCGCGGTGGTCCGGGCCCGCTGCCATTTTCGTGCGGTGCACGTGTGAGTTTTCAAGTAGTTGTTGTTCCCTCTTTCTCGCCAGGTCAGCCGCCTTGCGCTGTTCGCTGGGGGATTCTCCTGTCCAGTCGATGCCGTCGAGCCTTCGTTTGAGGTACCCCAACGGCGAACTCAGGCTGGATCTCGTCGGCCAGATCCATCCTCGGTCTGCTGTGTCTCGGGAGAGTGTCAGTGCGATGTCACGGCCAGTCCACCGCGTCGTATCGATTTCGACATCGCGGAGAAGGTCACAGATCGCCCCGATATGTCCGGGTGGTCTGAGGGCCGGGGCATGGCTGACGAGTTCAGCCGCAGTCCTTTGAAGTGCCAGAGGTCTTGGTGAGCTCCGGGAGGTGCTTCGTTTTTTTGGTGTGGGCACAGTTCGCGCGTGTACGCGTTGGTGAGTTCTTCCTAACGGAAGAACTTCAGAAGATAAAAAACCAACACTAGATAGGGTGTCAGCTCCTATCGGCCCTGGTCGACCGTTGTGGGGCCGGTTGACTCGGTTGACGCCGTCCTTATGAGGGCTGCGATCCCTGCGGCGGGGAACCCTTTCGGAGGCACGAGGCAGCCGTGTCTTGGCGACGTTTCGAGGTGGTGTCGTTGCTACGACCGTTCGAGGAGATGACAGTGACCAAGTCGATGCAGCGCGGTGCTGTTGACCCCCGTGGTGGGCCTCGGCAGCGAAAAATTCCAGGGTTCTAAGGTTCCGCCCCCGGACGTGTTCGATGCCCATTCCAAGAGCGATGAGCACTCTCCTGGTGCGGTTGACCGAGGATTCACTGACTTTGGCCCGGGCAGCGATTGTTGATTTTGCTGCGCAGACCCCGCGGCCTGTGTGGGATTCGGCGAAATACGCGTGAGCTTGTGCCACGACGTAAGCCTTGTCGGGCTTGATCAGGTTGCGCGCGCACAATGCCTTGCCGGCCGGAGTGGTGGTGTGGTGCCGGAACTGGCGGAGCCATTCCCTGCGTGACGTCCAGACCGGAACGCGTGCTTGTTCCTTTGGTTCGACGGGTAGGGACCAAGAGCGTCCACGCTGGTCAGTGCTCTCGTTGAGTTGTCGTGCAGCGGCTTCGATACGAGCCACGCGTGTGAGAGCGCCGTTGACTGCTGCTTGCCATTCGTCGACTTCTGTCGATTGAAGGACAGCGGATCGGGTGCCGATGCGCGACACGCCGACGGTTGGTGATATGGAATGAGTTGGGGTGTATTCAGGGTATGCGCTACCCTGAGACATACCTGCCATAGGTAAGTCCCTTCCAGGGGATGCAGTACGAGCAGAGAAAGCACCAACTTTCGAAGCTCACCTCTCGAGAATGTTCGAGAACAGATGTCGGAGAACCTGCCAGTTCTCAGTCGACGTCAAGGACCTGCCAGTCCTATTTCGCCGCGATGCGGTCCGCTCCCAATCACCCCCTTCGGGGGCCTTTGTACTTTTCAAGAGGTCTGCGCTGTTTAGTTAGGAATCGGGGTACTTCGCTCGCTGCCGGCTAGGGGCGCCCTCCCTGTCTGCGGATCCGCAGTACGTGCGTTGCGGCCGCGGTCGTTCGAGAGGTCTGTTCGATCCGGCGGCCGCACATCGGTACCGCTGTGGGTACGGTGCTGGTCTGCTCGGATGGGACATTCGGGATGCCGAGGTGTGATCCTGGCGTCGCAAAAGCTGAAATGTGATCTGGACGTGCCAGAAATGACACCGAGAACACGTCCGCGGGTATGGCGGAATTGCGTTTCTGCGATATCATCGAGTAAGCACCGCCTCTTCCTTTCGAGGTAGTGGTGGTCACCGCCTCTTCCTTCACTGGGTTAGTGGTGGTCAGGAAGCTGGGAAGCTTCCACAACCGCATAAACGGACAGCCCCCGATGCCGCCAAGCCCTGGGGGTTGTTCGCTGTCTAGGGATAGTTCATGCGCCGACCGCAAGCTGCTCGATGCGACGCAACGATCCGGCCGCTTCGACTTCGAGAAGTCTTAGCTGCTCCGGATGCAGCTTGTCGCTGATGTAGTCCGGTATGTCCAGTCCGTGTGTGATGGCCAGTATGAGCACGGAGTAGTCCCCAGCAGGGATTCCGAGTTCGGCGGCCCGATCCTCGTACACCTTGTGCTGCTTGAGGGGAGCACGAGTCGCGATGTGTCCGCGAGGTCCCTTGTTGTGCTGTGCCATGAGGAAAGACTAGAACCAATCTGTAACTGATACGGGTAGGCGCGCTTGTTCGGTGTGTCGCGTGTGGTTGATGTTGCCATGGAGTTCTGTGGGATTTCGCGGCGGTCCGCATCGCAGGCCGCCGCCGGCCCGTACAACGACGAACTCGACGGGGCGTTTCTAAGGCTCCACCGAAGGCGGATCCTGGGTGGGTCGGCGTTGGTTCGTTCAATGGCGTTCTCGTGTCGGAGTCGGATCGAACTTCAGGTGCGGATGGAGATGCTTAGCTCCCTGCTGTGAAATGTCTGGTGCAATCATGTGTGATTACACGAGGGGTGGGCGGCCCATGTGTGAGATGCTGGCTTGTGCAGTGCACTGTCGTGTGACGCCGGAGAGGGCCCCGTAGACCTTGCATGTGTAAGAGGAGCGTCGGAGGAGATCCGGAAAGGCGACTCGAGATGGCCTGTCGCCGAACGTGGGCCCCGAACGGGGAGAACTTTGCACTTCGTGTTCGCGGGCGAGTCGTGACGTGATTCCGGTTGAGGCGAGGTTGGTCTGCGTGTGATGTCAGAGTTGGCGCTCTTCATCGCAGTTACGCAAAGGATTTCGTTCGACAGGTGGGGCAGCAGAGTCGCGTGCTACTCGACTTCCGCTAGGGCGGTGTTCGAATCGACATATCGGGAGCGAAGGACTCCTGCGCTCGAAGGATGTTGCGCACCTCGTCAACATTCGTTCCTCGGTGTCAAAGGCTCCACAGCGCCAGGAGTTCGGCCCGAAGGCTAGAGGAGCGAACGGAATGGTTGGACCTCAGTTGTGTGCTGGGATGTCCGACGACGGAGAGATGCTTTTCGGCGTCTGCAACAGGAAGCGGTTGCAGGTCGTTGCGAACGCGGAGAAAGCAGTGAAATGCTCTGGGGGAGAGAGGTGTTCTTTCCTGATTGGATATCACGACAGCGGGTGGTAGCAGCAATTCATTATCCCTGGAGATGCGGATGATTACGTCCCCGCGTGTAATGCTGCGTGGCTTCCCGCTTCTGAGCGTTTCGAGTCGGTATCTCACGGTGGGGTTGACCGAAAAATTCTGCGGTTGAGTACTTTTTACGGGTGTGGTGGGCACGAGAGGATGGCTCTCGTAGTCGCTGTCTTGCCTGATGAATACTCTGTTGGTCGGAGTTGGAAGAAAGTCGTTGTCGAGGATCTGCGTTCGTCCGGTGATGCCGGGGATGGGTACGGCTCGCCCGCTTGCCCACTCGCGTTCGGCATTGTCGATGAATATCTGGTCTACCGCGGTGGTTTCATCGATATTGTTGATGAATGCGCGACTGTCGGCGACCACTTGGGGATCATCGGAAATGATGACCGCTTCATGGGTGAATATGGAGTTTTCGGAAGCATTCGCCGAGCCGATTACAGCTCGTTGGTTCGTCACAATGACCTTGGCGTGCAGGGTTGACGACGAGAGGATGCGAACGCCCTTGCTGAGGTAGTGCGAAAGAACGACTGGAGAGGTGGCGTGGGCGCGTACCGCCGCGGTAGAAGCATTGACTACAAGAAGGTCTCCACTACGAAGTGGAAGTAGTTCGGGCGCAAGGTGTCCAAGATAGGGGACAGCGGCATAGCGCGGACCGCGTGTGCGGATCGCGCGAGTGATGTGTGGCCACGGGTTCGGTCCGTGGAAGCTTGTCCCCATAACCCAGAACCGTAGCGCGAATCGGGTCCGATTTCTGGCACCTGAGTCGCTGCCGTTGATCTGCGTCACCTCCGGAGCAAAAGCATCGTCCGGGTATTTGTCGTGGAGTTAGAAGAACGGTGTGGCAATCACGCCCGCCGGGCCAGACGACGTAATACCCCAGTTCTACTGCAACGCTGTCGATTCGCCCGGCGGGTCCGATACGGGACAGTGGCAGTAAGTAGGGTCGGACGTGCCAGGGACCGCGTCTGCCACCCGTTCTAACAGCGTGCGATGCACAGTTCACCGGGAAGTCCTCCGCTGTAAGCGATCCGGTCCAGGTGAGGGTGGGCGCGGTGGCCCGTCAAGACTGCGCGCTCGTCCCTGACAGTTCGTGCGCGCCGCCCACCGCTGCGGTCACGCTCAGCATCGGTGGGCACTTGTGCGCGCTCGGTCCGCTCCGTTCGCCCTACGGTCCGGAGCGGATCACCCGAAACCCGCGTAATTACTTTACAACTCGGGCTTGGACCAGTCGGGGTGTGTGTCTTTGCTTGAAGGCCGTATCGCTGTGATCGCCCGCGAGATCATCGGTGGTGATTACGGCAACGATTTCTCGAGCCGATGCGCCGTATGACGCCGGGAACATACTTGCGATGATCGCCAGCGCAGCCGCAGCCAATCTGCGACTTCCGCGGCGGGAACTACGACTCATGCCGATGCCTCCGAGTGCGGATCGAACTCCGAGGAGTGGACAACCCGCCCACCGACCACGGTGGCGAGTACTGAAATGGATTTGATGGAAGTGGGATCGACGGTCAGAGGGGCGTCATCGAGGATCACGAAATCGGCGAAGAGTCCCGGGGTGATACGGCCTTTCACTGCTGTCTCGTCGCTCAGTCGAGCAGCCGAGAATGTGTACCCGGACAATGCAACCCACGGCTTGACACCTTCGGCCGGTCCGAGGACGCGTCCACTGCGGGTGAGGCGATTGACGGCGGTGCCCATGGTGAAAAGTGGGTCGACGGGTGTGACGGGGCTGTCGCAATGCAGAGCGAAGGGAACCGCGGCCCGGTTGATCGACGCGATTGGGCTGATCCGGTTGCCGCGCTCATGGCCGAGATAGCGATCGTGGTGCCGGTCTCCCCAGTAGTAGACGTGATTGACGAAGACGGAGACCGCAACCCCCAGCCTGGCGATGCGATGGATTTGATCCTCGCGAAGGGTTTGGACGTGTTCGAGGCGGTGGACAAGGGTTCGACAGGCCTCTGGACCTGAAGAGGCAGCATTCTCGATTGCATCGAGGGCTCGATCGATGGCCAGATCGCCATTGGTGTGTATCGCAACCTGTCGGCCCCGCGAATGATGATGAGCGACCATCTCGTTCAAGTTCGCCTCGGGGATCGCCATGCCGCCACAACTGCAGTCCTCGAGATCGGAATAGGGCTCGGTGAGTGCACCGGTATGCAACTGGATCGAGCCGTCCGAGATGATCTTCACGCCCCCTACCGTCAACATGTCGTCATCAGGTGTGTCGAACAAGTCGGCATTTTCTTCACTCGCCTCGGCGGATGTTGCGGCTCCGAAGCCCACGTACAGCCGCGCCCGCGCGGTCAGCTCGTTCGCCGCGAGCAAGCGGCGATAGGAGTTCACCATGACCGGTGCGACGAACATGTCGTGAAAGCTGGTCACCCCTACAGCCGACATCGTTTCCAATGCGCGCCGTAGTGCGTCGTCGAGTAAAGCATCGGCCTGCATCGTCTGGTCCGGGCGCACCACGAGATTCATCGCGGGGATTTCCCGAAACTCGCCGCTGGGGTTGCCATCGGAATCCCGCACGATCACGCCGCCCACGGGATCGGGGGTCGTTTTGTCGATGGACTGCTCGTGCAGAACGAAAGAGTTGACGTACACGCCGTGCCCGGACAGATGTCGCACGATGACAGGTCGCTCGATGCTGACTTGATCGAGATCTGCGGTGGTGAGTCCGCGATCCTCCGCTACCAGACTGTCGTCGAAACCTGCGGCGATCACGGCGGTGTTCATATCGGTGCTGTCTGCGCGCTCGCGGAGCGCAGACAGCAGGATGTCGATGGTCGGACTTGTCTTGATGCCGGCGTCGACGACTGCCATATCGGTTTCGAGCATGTGCGGGTGCAGATGGGTTTCGATGAATCCCGGCAGTACAGTCCGTCCACACAGATTGACGATCTCGGTGTCGGGGTCGAGGTATTGACGCACGTCGTCATCACTGCCGACTGCTACGAATACACCGTCGGTGACAGCAAATGCGGTCGGGACCGGATCGCTGCGGGTGTCGTCGGCCATCGTTCGCACTGTTCCGTTGATATACATCCGTTTCGCGGGGATTGGCGTCACGCGCGAGAGATGTTGTTGCATGGTGGTTCTCCAAAGTTTTTCGATCGACGCTGCCGTCTCGGGACCTGGTGGCGTGATCGATGTGTAGTCCCCTTCCGGGGAGAGGGTGCTACCGCAGTGTCGTCATTGTCGTGCTGCCGAGACATGCCGCGCGGAGGTCGTTTTTCTTGACTTTCCCCGATTCCAATCGAGGTAATTCGCGTGCGAATTCGATGGAGCGGGGCACTTTGTATCCTGCAAGCCGTTCGCGCAAGTATGTTCTGAGCTCGATGACGAGATCGTCATCGCCGGCAAGGAAAGAATGTGGTTCGACCACGGCGTGCACGCATTCGCCCATCTCGGGATCCGGTAGCCCGAAGACTGCAACGTCCGCCACCTGCGGGTGCGACATGAGACATGCTTCGATTTCTGCGGGATAGACGTTAACTCCACCGGAGATGATCATGAAGGCTTTCCGGTCCGTCAGATAGAGATATCCATCGGTGTCCAGGTATCCGACATTGCCGATGGTGGACCACCCGGACCGCTTCGGGTGCTGAGAGTCCGTCGTTTTCTCGGCGTCGTTGTGGTATTCGAACGGCATCGTGTCACGTTCGAAGTACACGGTTCCGACTTCTCCTGCGGCAAGGGGCTCGCCGTGGTCGTCGCAGATGTGCGGGATGCCGAGGACTGCGCGCCCAACTGATCCGGGGCGTTCGAGCCATTCCGGGGCTGTGATGAAGGTGATCCCCAAACCTTCCGTGCCCGAATACAGCTCGGACACGATGGGGCCGAACCATGCGATCATGTCGTTCTTGACGGAAGGAGGGCACGGCGCCGCCGCATGCAAAACTGAGCGCAGACTCGACAGATCATATTCGGCCCGCTCAGATTCGGGCAGTTGCAAGAGCCGGACGAACATCGTCGGTACCACCTGTGTATGGGTCACCGAATGGCGTGCTATCGAACTCAAAAATTCGCGTGCGTCGAATCTGTCCATCAACACGACTGTTGCACCGAGCGCCTGTGCACCGGCCGACCATTGCAGTGCCGCCGAATGGTACATCGGTGCTGGAACCAGGTACACCGACGATTCGTTGATGCACAATAATTCACTGGCAAAATACCCGGTTCCCATTCCTCTGGGATCGTCGATTTCAAGTCCGGTCAGAGCGCGGCGAATTCCCTTCGGGGTGCCGGTGGTCCCCGAGGAGTAGAGCATGACGTCGCCGCGGGGTTGGTGCTCGAGCGGCGTGATGGGCCGATTCTCCATTGCAGTTTCGTACGATTCGAATCCGTCGACAACGCCGTCCATCATGAAACGCAGCGGCGTCCCGACCAGCCTGGTCACAGCATCGGATACGCATTCAGCCAACAAATGGGTGGTTACCAGGCACTGCGCTGCACAGTCGTTGACCACGTAGGCTATTTCTTCCGGCGTCGAATGTCTGTTGACGCACGTGAGATATAGCCCCGATCGCATTGCTGCCCAGTACACCTCGAAATATCGAGTGTGGTTCTCGGCAAGAATCGCCACATGATCACCGGGTCGGATCCCCAGGGACCACCACAGTTGCGCGAGCTGGTTGGAACGATCCTCCAACTCCCGATACGTCACGATGTCGCCACGGCCACTGCCGCTGCGGATCACTGCGGGGCGGTCGGGAGCTGAGGATGCATATGTGCCGGGATACATTGTCGTCTCTCTCGATTGGTGCTGATCGATGACTGTCATGGGAGCTGTTCGCAACCGTGAATCTCACAACGGGATACTTCACCGGAGGTGAGAGGATTGTTCTGACGAGTCAGTCCAATTTAAGTCCGTTTCCTTATTCGTGCAATGGTTATGCTGTCTCGACTTGCAATAATTTCTGCTCGGTCCTGGTTCCTTGGTCGTGGACTGGAGACTCCGAAGTAGCTGCTGGGCACGCTGATTGGTGCAGAAGCATGGCCTCGATCGGGGAGCCTCCATCCTCGATCGGGAGCGTTGTTCGAAAGTTCTGTGCAACTCTCTTTTGTGTGCAAGGGGTGCCTCTTGTGTCGAGCTTCCGTGGCGTTCGCGATGATGTCAGTAGGATTGAGGTGACCAGCGTGGTAGTCCTGAGCAGGGGCGGGCGCGACATGAAAGGTGTGGATGTGCAACGAGGGGTCCCGGAGAAGGTGGCGGAGCTCCATCCCTCGGCCTTGCCGAAGGCGCAGCAGCAGCGACGCCAGCGTGTTGTCGACGCGGCGTCGGAGTTGTTGTTGTCCAATGAATTCGAAAATATTCAAATTCGCGATGTGGCAGAGCGTTCGGGTGTCGCCCTCGGGACGGTCTATCGGTACTTCACATCCAAAGAGCATCTCTACGCGGCTGTGATGGCCGACTGGTCGGCGGCCGATCCGATCAAGAGGGGCGAAAAAGCCGATATGAATCTTGTTCCGGCCGAACGGATTCGAAGCAGGCTTCACTACACGGTCGACAGGCTCCATGAGTTCCCGACCTTCCTTCGATTGCAAAGCGTGCTGCGGCAGTCGACAGATCCCACAGTGCTCGGACTCTTCCTCGGGTTCTCCGATCAGGCTGTTCGCTCGTATCGAGCGGTATTGTCCGATCTCGAACCCGACGATGCGGCTGACATCATCCGGATCTCGACATCGGTGTTGGCACACGAGATGGAGTTGTACGGTCTGGGCCGCCGGGAGATCAGTGAGGTGCACCGGTTGGTTGATCGCATGGTGGACATGATCTTTTCGTCACGATCGATTGCTTCAGCAGGGCCGCGTGAGGCGGTCAACGAGTAATACTTGGGTGAATCCGAACATCTGGAGATCGCGCCCGAATCGGTTGTGGTCACACCTGAAGAGTTCCGTGAACTCGAACCGGCCTGTGCACGTTTACTTCGTCTCAGATGACTGTTCGGAAACGTCATTGATTCGAGATGTCACGCAGATGGTTGGAGTTTGAGTCCACTATCGATTGGTATGTGACGGGCCAGTAAGCCGTTTCGCTGACTGCTTCGTAAAACTGATGCGCGTTCGCGGATGGACGGGGCCTGGGCAAGTGTGGGTAGCGCGTGTCCCGTTGCTGGGAATGTCGCAAGATTTGCCATGTCCGGATACTAGAACTAGATTACAGTTCTTGGCAAGTGGTCGTCATTCCCGCCGAGCCCGAGGAGGTAGACGGGATGAGGATTAGCCGACCCGCCGCACGCAAGCCACTCCGGCGAAGTCGTGCCCGAACCATCCTCAGATTCGGTCGTTACGCATCGTTTTTGTAGTCCTCGCGGTACGGAGCAAGTTGGTGATGGCACTTTCGTCGAAGGTGTTTTACGTAGACACATGGTCCTCGGCCGTGGACGCGCTGGATGAACTGGATTCTAAGGAGCACGACATGACGCAATCACTGAGCTTGGAAGGCAAAGTTGCCGCCGTCACCGGCGCCGGCGCCGGCCTGGGTCGCGCCGAAGCACTCGGACTCGCGGCTGCCGGTGCAGCCGTCATCGTCAACGACATGGGTGCAGCGGCCAACGACGTGGTCGACGAGATCAAGGCCGCAGGTGGACAGGCACTCGCGATCACCGGCGACGTCTCCGACTGGTCGCTCGGCGGGCGCATCATCGAAGAGGCTGTCAAGAACTTCGGATCCTTCGACATCCTCGTCAACAATGCAGGCATCCTGCGCGACAAGGTGATCTTCAACCTGACCGAATCCGATTGGGACGACGTCATCCGTGTGCACCTCAAGGGCCACGCCGCCACCTCGCACGCAGCCGCCGTCCACTGGCGCGCGGCCAGCAAGGCAGCCGACGCACCGGTCTACGGCCGCATCATCAACACCTCTTCCGAGGCTTTCCTCTTCGGCAGCGCCGGACAGCCCAACTACTCGGCAGCCAAGGCCGGCATCACCGCTCTGACGCTCTCGAGCGCTGCAGGTCTCTCCCGTTATGGCGTCCGCACGAACGCGATCTGCCCTCGTGCGCGCACCGCCATGACGGCAGAAGCCTTCGGCGAGAACAACACCGGCGTCGTCGGCCTCGATCCGCTTGCACCCGAGCGCGTCGCGACCCTGGTCAGCTACCTCGCATCCCCCGATTCCGACGAGATCAACGGACAGGTCTTCGTCGTCTACGGCAAGATGGTGGCGTTGATGGAAGCACCCAAGGTCGAGAATCGTTTCGACGCAGCCGGATCCGCGTTCACCGTCGAAGAGCTCGGTGGCCAGCTCTCGTCTTACTTCTCCGGCCGTGGGCCGTACGAGACCTACGCTGCCTACAGCATCGCCGGCCTCGAAAAGCTTGCACTTGCAGTCGCGGGCACCGAAAACCGCCTGATCAGCTCGTTGGTGTAGAGGCCGACAAAGTGGGTGAGTGGTAGGTAATGGTGCGGCGGAAGTCGGTGTAATAGTGCCCGCGCTTTCCGGAGTCCAACATCTTTCGCAATTCGTTCGGCGGGCCATCCGCGCTTTCTCAGCAGCTGGGTCGCTTCACCCGTAGGGTGAGAACGGCATACTGAGTTCGCTGGGCTCTTTGGTGAACGCTGCGTGATGTTTCAGGCGGGATGGTGGCTTACAATCTCGAAGAGTCTGCGGTGCAATCGTTCTCGGTTTCATGTCCGCTTGTCGCATCTACTGTTCGAGGGCTGTCGTGGTTCGAAACCTTTGAGCCGGAGCGCAGTTATGCTCTGCATATTGCGTGGTGCCGACCAATCGTGAGGACTTTAACCCTGCACTGTTGAGAAACCCCGAGGGACGGTCGGGCCACCGGATCGGAGATGAACGGAGATGAACTATGACGGCAGTGTGTTCTCTCGTGGTCCCGCGGACGCGGCTACCGATGTCGCTTCTCGGAGGAAACCGTTCAGCGGTGGGAACTTTTCCGGCAGGGTAAACGTAGAGTAAAGAACAAAGCTTCTTTCGCATCGACAGAGAGACCCATGGACAGCCACAGACCCAGGCCGGACACACCCCACTACGTGAACGCATGTGATGGCGAGGTGTCCGGCTCATGATGATCGCCCTGACACTGCTGCTCGGCGTGCTGGTCGTTCTGCTGATCACCGCAGTGACCGGCTACTTCGTTGCCCAAGAGTTCGCCTACATGGCCGTGGACCGATCCCGGCTCAATTCACTCGCCCAGGCCGGCGATTCGGGGGCGCAGCGGGCTCTGGCGGTGACGCGACGCACCTCGTTCATGCTCTCCGGCGCCCAGCTGGGTATCACGGTCACCGGTCTGCTCGTCGGTTACATCGCCGAACCTCTCATCGGTGAATCGCTGGGAACGATCTTCGGTGGCATCGGCATTCCCACCGCCGTCGGGCTCGCGATCGGTGCTGTCTTCGCTTTGCTGTTCTCCACTCTGGTCCAGATGCTCCTCGGTGAGCTCTTTCCGAAGAACCTGGCCATCGCCCGTCCCGAACTGGTGGCCCGGTGGCTAGCTCGCTCGACCACCCTCTATCTCAAACTGTTCGGCTGGCTGATCTGGATCTTCGACCAAGCGTCGAACCTGCTGCTTCGCGCCCTGAAGATCGAGCCGGTGCACGACGTCGAACACTCCGCCTCCGCCCGCGACCTCGAGCACATCGTCGCCGAGTCCCGCGAAACTGGGACTCTGCCGCCCGAGTTGTCGACGATGCTCGATCGCATTCTCGATTTCCCCACTCGTCCGGTGGAGCACGCGATGATCCCGCGCACCCATGTCGACACCGTCCGCGCTGACGACTCCCTCGACCACGTCATGACTCTCATGGGGCGAGGGCACTCCAGATATCCCGTCGTGGGGGCAGATTCCGAGGACATCGTCGGCGTCATCCACCTTCAGGATGTTCTCGGCCTGACGCCGACCACTGATCTGACTGTGCGCGCACTCACCCGCTCCGCCCTGATCCTCCCGACGACACTTCCTCTGCCGAAGGCCCTGGCCGAACTCACCGACAGCAAGAACCAACTTGCCTGCGTCATCGACGAATACGGTGGATTCGCCGGAATTATCACCCTCGAGGACATCGCCGAAGAACTCGTCGGCGAAATCACCGACGAACACGACCCCGATCTGCCACTCGAACTACCCAGCGAGGACGGATCGTGGACCGTCGACGGTGGCGTGCACCTCGACGAGATCGAACGCACCATCGGACACGACCTCCCGAGCGGTGACTACGAGACGATCGCCGGCTTCACCATCGCTCATCATGGCGAACTTCCGCCCGAAGGAACCCGAATCCGCGTCGAATTGCCACCTGATCCCGCCGACCTGATTTCCGACGGCGAACAACCCCGACATTCACTGGTCATCGATGTCCTGTCCGTCGAGCGGCACGTCCCGGCATCACTACGACTACAACTCGACCTCACCGAGGTAGCCGAGACAGAAGCCGCGGAGGAGAACCGATGAGCAATCCCTGGATCGTCATTGCGATCACCGTCGGCCTCATCGCATCGAGCGCCTTCTTCGTCGCCGTCGAATTCGCCCTCATTTCCGCCAAACGGCACCGCCTCGAAGACGCCGCCCCCAACAGCCGCTCCGCCCGAGCTGCACTGCGCAGTGCTTCCGAACTAACCGTGCTCCTCGCCGGCTCCCAACTCGGCATCACCGTCTGCACCCTCGCACTCGGCGCGATCACCAAACCCGCCGTCCACCACTGGCTCACGCCTGCCTTCTCGAATTGGGGTATGCCGCTGTGGATCGCCGACGTCTCCGGGTTCGTTCTCGCGCTGATCATCGTGACTTTCCTGCATCTGGTCGTCGGCGAAATGGCACCGAAATCCTGGGCGATCGCCCACCCCGAGAAATCAGCCACACTGCTCGCCATCCCGATGCGCGGATTCATGTGGCTCACCCGACCTCTATTGCAATCGCTGAACTCGATGGCCAACTGGCTTCTGGTCAAAGTCGGTGTGCAACCGGTCGATCACGTCGGCAGTGGACAGGACCCCGACGCCTTGCGGCACCTGGTCGAGCACTCCACCAACGTCGGAGCCCTCGACGCCGGGTACTCCGCGCAACTCTCCGGCGCCCTCGACATGCAGACCCTGACCGTCCGCGATCTGCTTCCGAGCAACAAAGCTCCGACCTCCGTCACCACATCCGCGACCATGAACCACGTTCGATCGGTATCGAAACAATCAGGGCACCTACGAATCCTCGTTCGCGACAACGGTGTTCCGCTCGGGATCGTGCACGTTCGCGACACCCTGCTCCAACCCGACCACACCCGCGCCGAGGACATCATGCGACCGGCGTTCACCCTTGCGTCCGATACCCCCGTCCACCTCGCACTCGCCTCGATGAGAGAGAGCCGAAATCACCTCGCCGTAGTCACAGACGAACGAACAACGGTCGGCATCATCACCCTCTCCGATGTTCTCTCGCGCTTGTTCCCGCGGTCCGAACCAGCCATGTGACTTTGGACGGCGTCGAGTCTTTCCGAACACTTGAAGATGCCGTTCGACCGCACCCCGCATCTGCAAGGGCTCGGTGTGTCACAGAGCGGGCAGCGTCGTCGCTCCACGGGCACCGAGGGAATGTTTCGTTGGAATCGGCGCCCTGGATAGATGTGAAGGGGTTTTGTCGGCGAAAATACATCAGGATGGTTCGTGTTCGCGAACGTTCCCGATTACGGGAATTGACTGAAGATATGGACTCGGTACCCCGATCTGGAATGCGTGCCGTGCGGAGCAGTGGCGCGCCGGGGTCGTAGGGTTGCAGAATGCGATGACGTCCCGCGCGGATCGAGCAGGCCAAGGTAATGCTCGTGGCACGGTATCAGGGCGGATCGGCGTTCGTGGTGTTGGTCACCCAGTCTCAGCAGCGCAGCATTCGAGTGACATGCGTGCTGACGAAGTGGTGAATACGCTCACCACGCGGTAGAAGTAGCTGAGGGGTGCAGGGGAGGAATGTAGGGAAGATGCAGGTGGACTGGTTCATATCGGTGAGGGACGAGGAAACCGGCGTCCACCGCTATCGCGGCGGTGCAGGGTTTGACCGGGAGTCGGTGATCGAGCAGGTGATCCAGGCAGGGCGGGAGATCGCTTGTCGCGGCGACGGTTCGGTTGTCGGTGTCGTGGACAAGGTTGTCATCGGCGGGACTCCGGTGCATGCGATCGTCTTCGGGGACCCCGGCGTCAGCGATGAGGAGCTACGCTACGAGATCGGTCTGCAGTTCGACAGAGTGCGGTCCTCTACTGGCTTCCGGCCTGACAGTAGGTGATCGCGGAGTGGAATGCTTTCCCGTGATTTGCGCCCCGTGGGGTTAGGGTGGATGTCAGTTCTTCGTCATAGGCAGTGGCAACGGACTCTCTTTCCGCTGTGCGTGCTGCATGGCGGCCTCGAATGAGTAGGGACGGCAATGCCTCTGACGAAGAAGTTCTCGGATATGTACGACGATGCGCTGGTCGCTATGGCTGCGGCGTCGCAACGGCCCGCTGCTGTGGTGAATGTGGACGAGCACTACGCCATTCGGGTGGATCTCGAGTACGGCCGCTATGTCCTGGCCACCAATTCTCCGCGAGGTTTGTGGGACGAACCCGACGCGAGCGGAACGTGGATGGTGCGGATCGTGCAGACCGGTGACGGCGGTAGGGAAACGCTGCTCGCGCAGGTTCAGAAGCCGTGGCTCATTGATGCTTTCGATGCGGCGATCGACCGACTCGAATTAGAGGGGCATGTGATCACTGCGGATGCGGATTTCGGCGCGATTCATCGCACCGACGAGCGATCACCGGCCGGGACGCTTTCAGAAGAGGGCCCCTCTGCAGGTATTTGAGTTAGCTGCGCGATTCGTTCGGCCAGGATCGCGTTCTGGGTTTCCAGGTCGAGGATGACACCGATCCCGGTCAGGTTGATGCCGTCGCTGATCAGCGCGCTGATTCGTCGCAGTCTGGCGAGGTCTGCTTCGCTGTAGCGGCGGGTTCCTCCGCCGGTACGAGATGGGGCGAGCAGTCCGCGACGTTCGTAGAGTCTCAAGGTTTGCGGGCCGACGCCGGACAGTTCCGACATCACAGAGATTCCGTACACCCCGCGGTGGGCGCGCGCTGCTTCGTCCACTGCCACAGCACTTCTCCTTCAGCCCAACCGGATATCACTCGACTTTAACACGGCTTGTCACCATGTCTTCGCGCTGTGGTGTCACAAATATGATAGCCATGACGTTAGATTTTGTGGTGATCTCTAGTCGTCACGGCTTGGGTGTCGCTACCTGGGAAAGGGCGAAAATATGCCTCAGTGCGCAGGTGGATTGGGTGTAGCTCGCTCGCGGAGGCCTGGATACCACATTCTCTGCCGTTTGAATTGTCGCTTATCTGCATTAGCTGATATAGATTTACGGCATCGGATCGAACAGCAGCGTGTGTCAGGACTTGGACTTCGGGAGCGCGAATGACTACTGCCATGACCCCCACAGGCGTCCGTGTGCAGCGGCGGTCGCCGACCATCACGGCTGAGGCCCCGCGGAGGTGGTGGCGGCAGGTGACGATCGATCTCGTCCTACTGATCGTGATCGCCGGGATCCTGGGCGGAGTAGGTTCCGTCGTTGTAGGACCGCTGACCGGAGTGGTATTCGCCCTAGCCTCAGCCGCCGCATTCCGCGTAGTCCTGCAGGCGATCAACGCCTGAACATGAACGTGAAGGAGACGATGGTGCACGCAGTGCGAGGCGTACGAGCATCGACCAACCGACAGAAGTTGGTAGTCCTGTGAGCAGGCACATGAATGATGCAGAGTATGCACAGGTTGCGGTCATGTTCGAAGAGTTGGCGTCTCTGCCGGGAGACGACGCACGCTGCGAGCGTCTGCGCAGGCAGATCATCGAGACGTGTTTGCCGCTGGCCCGCCATATCGCCTTGCGGTACCGCGGCCGCGGACAGGCGCACGAGGACCTCGTTCAAGCCGCCAGCGTTGGTCTGGTCAGTGCGGTGAACCGGTTTGATCTTGCCAAGGGCAAAGACTTCCTCGCTTTTGCGGTCCCGACGATGATGGGGGAGGTGCGCAAGCACTTCCGGGATCGTGGCTGGGACGTGCGTGTTCCGCGCTCGTTGCAGGAAAACTATCTTGCTCTCACCAAAGCGCGCTCCGCACTGACGCACGATCTCGGGCGTGAGCCGGCGGTGCCGGAGCTGGCGAAAGAGCTCGGAGTCGAACCCGCCGGAGATTGTCGCCGCCGGCGATTCCTATCACGCGGCTTCTCTCGATGCAGCCACTATCGGCGACGGGCGATCGATCGCAGATACGTTGGGGGAGTTCGACTCTGCACTCGACGGCATCGACAACCACGAAACGCTCCGGCCGGCGCTCCTCGCTCTGCCCGAACGTGAACGCACCATCCTGATTTACCGGTTCTTCGGGGAGCTGACCCAGGCGGAGATCGCGGAGAAGATCGGCCTATCCCAGATGCACGTCTCAAGACTCCTCGCCCAAACACTCGAAAAACTCCGAACCTCCCCCTCCTTTGCACTCAAACCGGGCACGGTCGCAGCATGAGCTAGCGTACGAGCTCGCCTGAGAACTGCGGCGAGAGAGCCGCGAAGCTGTGATCTTTCGGCAATGCCGAAAACATGCGAATCGCGAGCCCTTCGCTTTATCCAGTCGCTGCAGCCTGAACGCGGCCGGAGAGCACGGATCCGAGCGTTCAATATCGTATCACGTTGTGCGAGTGGACAATTCGCTGGGATAATAGGTGGTACTGCGGTGGCGACGTAGTGTTGCCGTCCGCAACACTAGATACCGGCGCGGTTGTGGTGCTATGTCTGTACTTCAACGGGCCTCGCTTCTTCCCGAAGCGAATTTCAGGCACGCAACGGGCACACGTGTGGGGATCAGCGAGCCGTGGAGTTTTCCTCGAAACTCCGTCGTCGGTGATTGATCGTGCTTCCCACCCTGAAGTCAGCTCGGGTGCGTTCGAAAGCCTCACCTTGATCCCTGCCGCTGTGTAGGCGGTGTTCGCGTCGTCGCCACTGCGCTGCATCATTTCCGAGTAATGATCGTGTTCGCGGCACGAATCGGAAACAACTGGGTCGTTCTCGGCAACGGAGATGAGTAACGTGTGGTGCTCTGCGCCTATGAACCTGCGATCGTAATCGGTTGATTGCTGCCCCATACCCCCTGCAACAACTAATCGGCCACAGCCGCGCGGCGTTGATGTTTAGCACCCTGAAGTCGCGGGCAGCATCGGATCGGACCTTCGGGCAAACGTCACCACGTGAACCCGAGGGGGCGCGTGATCGCGTGCCACCGATTCCACAGGCGCGCGCAAGGTCCGCTCGGTCGTTACTGACGAGCGACTGAGCGGACCACCTATGTTTGCAAAGTAAACGCACGGGGCAATAGTGATTCGGGTCCGCCGGGATGAACCCCCACCTGTTCCCCGGTGGATCGCCAGGACTGCGCGTTCGTCCCCGACAGTTCGTGCGCGCCGCCCACCGAGCTGCGGTCACGCTCAGCGTCGGTGGGCACTTGGGCGCGCGTCGCGATCGGCGCGCTCCGTTCGGCGTGCGGCCCGGAGCGGACTGCCCCGAAACCGCGTGTCCTCAGCGTTGGTAAATCGGGCGCGCGCGGTTCAACTGGGACGGCCGCGAAGCTCTGACCTGGTTCGGTCACTTCGTGTGCAATCGGCTTGCATTGGCAAGAGGAAAAATTGTGAGACACCGAGCTCCTGAATGGTTGACCTCGGAGGAAAAGTCTTATCTGGAGGAGGTTTTGGATGCCGAGGCGCTCTCAGGTCGACCACGGCGCCATGACCGGTATGCGTGAGGCGTTGACCAACGGCCGTACATGGGCGCTCGCGGTCGCCTTTTTCGCAATCGTGTTCGGTCTCTACCCGTTGGCGTTCTTCTTGCCGACCATGACCGAAAACCTTTCTTCCACTATCGGATCGGCGGCGAACGTCTCGAGTGTCCTTCTCGCGGCCTTACCGTCGGTGGCGGCGATCGTGGTCATGGTGCTGTGGTCGCGGATTGCATTGCGGCGGTCGGCGGTTTTCTCCACCACCATCCCCATGGCGTTCGGTGCCGTCGGGTTGGTTTGCGCGACGTTCACCCAGAACGGTGTGCTGTTCATCATCGCTGTATGTGTCAGCATCTCTGGCATTTACACCGCCATGCCGCAGTTCTGGCGCATTCCAGCTCTATCGTTGACCGGCGCCGCTGCGGCCACTGGCATCGGACTGATCAATTCGGTGAGCAACCTCAGCGGTTTCGTGGGCCCGTATGTCACCGGTGCCGTCGAGACCGAGACTGGAAGCTACACCTACGCGCTGCTCGCCATCGCCGCGGCGCCTCTCAGCACGGCGCGGGCGGGGGTTCCATCCAGGAACAGAGGCGAACTCAGTTGAGGGCGAATTAGAGACGTGTGCGGCGCTATCACGGGTCCTCACACCCGACTATTCCCGGCAATCTTCGGTTTCCATCGAGAGCGAAACGGATTCCACAACACTGTCCCAGCTCACCCCGGTGGGAGCGGATCCGTGCAAGGCATGGTGCAGAGCCGGAAGCGTCGCAGTCAGCACACGACGGAACACGTGCTCGTCAGCAAGAGACAGAAAGGACAGAGTGGTATTGGAGGCATGAGAGGCCAACACGAAACCGAGGTCGGCATCGGCGCCCGGCATCCTGCTGACGAGTCCGGAAATGACCTGATTGAAATAAACGAGGGTCTGAGGTCGGTACGGGCCGTGCAGGTAGTAGACACTGACTCCGGGATGGGCTTGGGCGATCTCGCGTAGCTGACCATTGACTGCGATCAGGTAATCGACCCAGTCGTCGAGAGCTGTCTGGGCGGTGTCGATACTTTCCATTGCCTGCGCTGCAGCACGTCCTCGAAGCTCTTCCCTGCTCCGTACATAGTTGTAGATCGTGCCTTCGCTGACCTGGAGATGATCCGAGACCTGGGACATCGTGAAAGTCTCGAGCCCCAAGTGGCGAGCAGTAGCGAGAAGAGTGTCGATGTCGAGTCTGCGGGGACGCCCCACGGGGCGTTTCCCAGGTCTGCTCGGCGGTGAACCCACGAAACCAGTCTATGCAAGATACACGCCATGCTTGTCACTGGCCACAGCCGGCGTTGTTCGTCGAAGCATTTGTGCTCGTCGTAGCCGTACCATAGTTTATGAGCATTCCTCATTAATAGGGTACCCTCAGCGAATGACCATGGATGTAATTGAAAACGGGATCAAAGTGTCACCGACGCGGCCGCCCACCCGGGCTCGTCGGCTGTGGGTTCTCTTCGCTGCCGTTGCCACGGCAGCGGTCGTGGCGGGCTGTGGAAGTGGAGGCGAAGCTTCCACCCAACCGAGCGAAATCGATTCCTCCTCAACATTTCCCGTGAGTGTGATCCATGCGCACGGAACAGTCACCATCGATTCCGCTCCCACGCGAGTGGTGACCTTAGGCTCGGCAGATACACAGATCGCGTCGGCGTTAGGTGCCGACATCGTTGGAGCAGTGCGTAATCCGTCTTCTGCGGACGGCAACTGGACAGGGACAACGCTTCCGGACTCCGTGCTCGCCTTGGACTCGACGAAACCGGACATCGAGGCGATCGCTGCACTGAATCCCGACGTCATCCTCGCCACGACTGCGCAAGCTGAGTACGACAAATCGTATGACGTGCTCAGTCGCATCGCACCAGTTGTCTCCTACAAGACTGCATTGCTGCAAGATTCCGGCGAAGAGCTGACGGAGTTGATCGGCATCGCCCTCGGAAAAGGCGATCGAGCCAGAGAACTGACCGCCCGGTCGAACGAAGCAATCGGGCAATTCCGAACCACTCACCAGGCCCTGAACGGAAAAACCTACGCGTACGGCCAATACGCGGGCGGCGTTTTGTATCTGCTCGGGCAACCAACCAATCCGTCGGTCGAATTCCTGTCCCGCCTGGGGCTGAAGGTCGCGGACGAGGTGGCCACGGCAGCAACCGCTGACCCGAGCTCCGCGTTCGTGAAGTTCTCGCCCGAGAACTTCGGAGTCCTCGACAGTGCCGACGTAGCGTTGATCAGCACATACGGGGAAGGATCCGAAGAAGAATTTCGAGGGCTCCCCACGGTGGCGAGTCTGGCTTTGACGACCCGAGGAAACCTCGAGGTGATCGATCAGGAACTGTCGAGCACTCTGCTCTTTCCGAACCCCGCGACCTCCGAATACCTTCTGGATCGGTTGACCCCAATTGTCGTAGCTCTCGACCGAGGCGAGTAAATGACATCGATCCGCCAGGCGTTGCACCAACTGCTTGCCAGTCCGACGGAGGTGCCCTTCGAGGGTGAAGCTGAGGTTGCGGACATCTCACGCGTGGGAGCCAGCTATGTGCGTGTCACGTTGAGGAGCGAAGACTTCGAGAAGTACCACGATCCGCGGCCGGCAGATGCACTCAAACTTCATCTCATCCCGGGAGAGCACCGTGTGTACACGATTCGCGGCTTCGACGCGGACGAGTTGACGGTGGTACTCGACATTTACGACCACGGTATCGGTCTCGGCGCACGTTGGCTGTCGAGCCTGGATACCGGTCGGCGCGTCTCGTTCACCGGTCGGCGTCCAGAGTTCTACCGCTCCGACGACGTGGACGGCTATCTGTTCGTGGGCGACGCCAGCGCCGCTCCGGCTGTGGCAACCATTTTCGACAGCCTCGATCAATCAGACTCCGTCACAGCTTTGTTGGCTCTACCGCAGGACGGTGATCGTGGCCTGCTCCGTACGCAGATTCACTGGGATGTGCGGTGGCTCACCGATCACGAGTCCTTGCTCAACGAGGTGAAACTACTGTCGTTGCCATCCGGCAGGTGGCAAGGGTGGGTCGCCACCGAAACTGAATACGCGCAACAGTTTAGAGCCGTGATACTCGATCGCCATGTCAGCCTGACCGACCTCAAAGCCGGCGCATATTGGTCCAGTACCGAAACATGGACGAACAGTTACAACCGGTCGGTCGCACTTTTCCAGGAACTCATGGAAGAGGGCCACGACATGACGGATCCGGGCATCCTGGAACGACTGACCTTCTTGGAGCAGACCCCGGAGGGTGCGGAGTACGAATGATCGAGACAGTGCGTCTTTCGAACAGTTCGTGCCCAGCGTGCAATTCGACCACGCACTGCCCCTCTCATCCACCTGCGGATGTGGGCGCCGGCCGAGAGTTCCATGGGCATGTCGAACGCCGCGACACCAATGCCGTTCACCAGCGCCGCGCTGTGTACCCACTTGGCGTTGGTTCGTATGTGCACGTACTCACATGAAGTCCGCAATGGCCGTGAAGACACCCCAACATGCAAAGTTCATCGGCAGGTATCGATGGTCTAGGAGCGGATGGACCGCACTCGAACTCCCCAACCAGCAGTGCTGGTTACAGCTGTCTCCCTGCGTCGCCGGGGAAGAGCCGTCGAAACACGTCCGGAGTACGGCGGTGCAACCCGACTCCTGAGCGGAACGAAGCAAGATCCATATCGGAGACTTTCGTTGAAGGGTATGGGGTGGCGAAATGTCGAGGTGTCACAGTTCGTGGGAGAGCGGTGAGCAATCGGGTTTTTGGGTGCTGCTGTTCGTGTTCGCCGACGCCAGCAGACGAAAATCATGGCTTTCTCCAGACGTTAGGTTTTGATGACCTTTCTTGGTGAACGAATTTCACCTGCAAGTGTTATCGATTAATCGGGGAGGGTCCCTCCGGTCATCGCTACAGAGTCATCGCTACAGAATTGATATTGAGTTGTACGGACTCAATGCGCGGTGCTGCGTCTGACGGGGAGTTAGGTTAGACATGGGCAAGGCATCGGAGGCACGCTCGGCCGGCTAGTTCGGCTGGGCACCGATGTCTACATCAAACTCTCCGGAGTCACCCTTATGCCGTCGGGGATTGAGAACGCGGTCCTCGATGCGGCAGCGCGCTCCGACAACAGAATTCGGCTTTCACACCGACTGCCGCGGCGTCGATGATCTTCGGCGTTCATGGGGCACCCGAACTGATCGTGGACGGTGCGCCGACTATCGTTGACCGAGTTGGCACCTGACCCTCCTCGCATCGCACCTGATCGTGAGCTTTCTAGCGCCGGCTCGGCGCAATGGGCGGCTTCATGATGACGTGTTGCACTGAACGGTCGCGAGACATCTTCGTGAGGTAAACGCCCCGCCGGGTGACGTTCACTACGCCGCTTGGCGCTCGTCGGATCCGTGTGACGTCGTGCCGTCGGGGATTGCCTGGGGTAGGGTTTCAGTGTCGAGCAGCCGGCGCCGCCATTGACGCGTTCGGTCACCAAACGCCACGTGGCCCCCAACTCTCATGAGGGAGCCACTTCATGGCACATGACCTCACCACCAACACAGAGGCATCGAGCTTTCCAAAGGCGTTGTTCTCCGAGGCAATCGGCCTGGAGGTAAGTATGCGGTTCGCTCCGATTCGCCGCCTTGACGACCACGCCCTCGCGGGTGTTGAACTGCAACTATGCGGACCCGAGAGTTCTCCATTGCATGCTGCTTCTGCACTGCGCCATGCCGCACAATTGATGCAGCAACAATCAGAATTCGATCATCACAAAGTGTCGATGTCGCGTACGACCCTCGCCGGAAACGTCGCCGACATTCTCCCTCTCGTGGTAGCGATTGATTCCGGGTCACGTCTAGCTCTCGAGGCCGCAGACGAAGGCGGGGAGGCAACCAGTTTGCAGCGGATCGTCGTCACCGTCGATAGTGCGACCGTCCTTGCCGATCCCCACCGCTACCTGCCGCGGATACACTCTGCCCGCGCGAACCGCCACCTGATCGCTCTCGACGGCGTCGGCCTCGACAGGCACTCGGCAACGCTGCTGCCGCTCATCGAGCCCGATATCATCATCACTGCTCGTGAAATGCTTGTCGAGCAAGCAACTTTCGAGGTGGGGGCGGTCGTGCATGCACTCAGCGCCTACGTCGAGCGGACACATGCCGTCATCCTCGCGGAGGGCGTCGACACGGAATCCGCTCGCTTGGCGGCAATTACCATTGGCGCCACATACGGTACCGGTGACCTGTACCCGGCCGTCGACGATGCGAGTTCGTTGTTGTCCGAACCGGTGGTGGAGATGCCCGGTGAACCGGTGTGGACAACAACGATTCCGGACGAAGGCACTCCGTACTCGATCGTCTCCGCTAGTGGACAGGTTCGTCGCGGCACGAAGCGGTTGTTGATTCAGCTCAGCAAAGCCCTCGAGATCCAAGCACGTGATGCGAGTTCGTCGATGGTTGTCCTGGGGACCTTCCAGCAAGCTGAGCACTTCACTGCAGCCACTTCATCTCGGTGGCGTCACCTTGCTGAGGCGGTGGGTTTTGCGGGCGTCTACGGAGTTGGCATGTCCGTGATGCTCGACGGCAACGTGCAGCATGCTCCCCTCGATCCCGAAGACGATCTGGTCAACGAGTGGACCGTGGTGGCATTAGGTCCGCATCACGCTGCCTTGCTGTCCGCGCGCGACCTCCACGACAACGGCCCCGACTACGAGCGGACCTTCGATTTCGTACAAACGTATGAACGCTCCGCGGTTACGCAGGCAGCACATGCCATCCTCCGCCGCTACCCGAGCTCGAACTCGTGATCGACAATAGTTGCTGGACAAGCGATTCGCTGGTCGATACTTCGGCCGCGCACGCCGGCCGCGGTGGTCTCAGCCGTTGCCCGGTGCGCTGGACGGAGTCCGCGCGGAGGTTGCCCTCGGACTATCGTATGAGTCCACCGGATCCTAGAGTGCGGTGAACTCGATGGTGGCAGCAGAGACTGACAGCTACCTGGTCCGGGTGCTGATTGCGGTGGCATCGGGTAACCGAGATTCGTTCGCCGAATTCTACGATCGCACCTGTGATCGGGTGTACGGGCTGATTATTCATATGATCGACGATCAGCGCCGCAGTGAAGAGGTCACACGCCGGACTTATGCCGAGGTCTGGGGGACTGCCAGTCGATATCGAGTCGAATGTCTTTCGCCGACGGCATGGGTACTTCTGCTTGCTCATCGGCTGGCAGTGACAGAAATGAGAAGTCACACGCGCGAAAACGTCCTTTCGGTTGCAGGAGGCTCCGCTGACGGTCAGGAATCTCGCACCGGTGACAGCGATGTAACGTTGCAACCGTTCTGGCCGACAGCAGAACATCGGGAAAGGCGCGATCTCTACCGGAGTTACTACCGTGCCATGACATTTCGGCAGATCGCTCAGGCAGACGACATCCCGGTAGAAGTGGTGCGATCGAGAATGAAATCAGCGTTGTTGGCGGTGCACCTTCACTACCTCAGAACGGCGTCTGCCCTATCTTTCGATCACACCGCAGCGGCGCGTTCAGGGATACCGCGGGCTCGTCCGTGACACTTTGGCCGGTCGGCTTGCGAGTATTTCTGAGTAGAAGTTGACTGTTTCGTATCGTGACAGTTCGGATGTTCCGCGACAGAGAGAGGATCGAATGTGCTGGGAGAGTAGCGATTATGCGCATGAAGGATCGCCTGTCACGATTGTGACAGGAAACCGTGCTGCCGTGTCATTCAGTGTCCGTGGGCTGGGTCTGGCGGACGGTACTTTTGTTGCAGACAGCGAGACAATTGGCTGGCGGGCGCACTGTTCGTGTGGCTGGGAAGATTCCGAGATCGCTGAGCGTGTGACCGACCCTATGTTGACTCGACGCCCGGATCAGGTCCTCGATCAGTATGGTGGCCCGGCGCTACCGGAGACTGAAGACTGGTGCCATGCACAGTGGCTCGACCACCTTAGTCAGGTTTCCTCGAAAGTTTCGTTGGCGGTGTAGACCCCCGGTTGTCCGTGGGCCGGTGGACCGACGCAGACCACTGTTGGATACGACGATCGTTCGGTGGTGTCGGTACATGCCGGAGTTGTGTTTCGATAATCAGTGGGCGGGGCACAAAGTCCGAGAACCGTCATTCGTCCACATACGGGCGCCGTTTGTGTTGGGGCGATAGGCTTCACGAGAGTGCACGCTTGATCAGCGTTCCCGACGAATCCGGCTCCGGACTTACAGATACTGCGTGCCAACCTCTTCGTCGTCGCTGGCACGCACGGCCCACCGACCGGATGCTCACAACACCGTCGGTGGGCCACCATGAACGCGTACCGCGCTAGAGCTCGGCGGTATGTGTGCCCGTTCGAATCATCGAGTGCGGCGGGCCCGAATGGCCGCCTCCTGGACGACGGAAATTCCGGGGGCGGGCCGATTTTCGATGGATGTCTCGCAAGCGGTTCAGATCGGTTCCGATGTGCGCGTCGGTGCCGGCCCCGCCCCCGCATCTGTTCACGTCTGGAGTAGAATAGGCATCTCGGTGAAAAAAGCGCCGCGCGACGACGAGTACGCGCAGGATGCTCACCCGCAGTTCTGTGCGGGATGGGACCGAAAGTGGACGATTCACCTGAGGCGCACAAACCTCACACCTCCAGCACCACATCTTCTGCGCAGCCGGTCACCGACGACATCTTCGAGGCGCTGGACAGATTCAGTGCACTGGTGCGGAACACGAATGCACCCGAGGGGCAGATTCAGACATTCTGTGAGCAGATGGTCGCAACAATCCCCACCGTCGATATGGCAGGGGTTGCGCTCATCCCCGAGCGAGGCACGACGCCACAGACGGTAGCGTGCACGGACGCTCGCGTTCTCGAGATCGAACTCGATCAACACCGAGTGGATGAGGGGCCCGGCGTGGAATCCGCGCGCACTGGTCAGCGAATGCGGGTCAACAGCGGGGACGTAGCCAGTAAATGGCCTGACTTCGCGCGTTGCGCGGAAAGCATGGGTGTCTCCAGTTATCTCTCCGTCCCACTATCCATCGATGAAGTTCAGGTCGGGGTACTGAGCCTGTACAGCTTCGTCGACCATGGCTTCGCTGAGATCGACGGGGTGTTACTGCAGGTATTCATCGCAGCAGTGGAGGGCGCGGTGTGGAAGTCCAGGCGGGGAGAAGAATGGAGAGTGGAGATCGCCGGTCTGCGGGCAGCGATGAAATCGCGCGGGCACATCGAACAGGCGAAAGGAATGCTGATGGTCGTGCACGCGATCACCGAGGACCAAGCATTCGAGATGTTGGCAGCTCAATCGCAGCGTCAGAACATTCGTGTCACCACCGTGGCCGCCGAGATCATCCGAGCGTTGAGCGGACAAACGGGATTCTAGTTGCGGGAAAAGCCCGACGGCCTGACGAGCCCTCGTTGCCTGCTTAACTGTGTGGAATCCAAGCCCCGGCGTCGTCAATCCGTGAGCGTCAAGAAAGTGGCGGCGAAGGCTGTCGTTCTTTTCTTAGATCCATTGTGATCGTGGTTTCGATCCGCGTACACGTCATCGCTGCAAGGAACAGCGGGGCTGTAGAAGTGCGACAGCGGCGCTGCGACGTACTCGGCGATCCGCTCGACTACTGATGGACGGGCCGGGTTCGCGTGTCGTCACGTCGTGCAAGATGAGGACCGAAGTCGGACAATCCCTGATCGTTCAGTGCCGCAAAGGTATCGGTCGTGCGAGCGAAGACGGGCGGATACGATATTGGGCTCGGCGGCGAACACAACATGCCGCTTGTTGTCGGCAGCTCTCAATCCGGGAAGATCGAGACCGGTATCAGCGGTCCATGTGGCGGGTTCGCGTCGATGGGTGACGACGATCTGGAAACAGGCGACGAGCATGCCAGATACCTTCGCGCCGATAAGTATCGTCAGCCTTCCGGTCGCGATTCAGCGAACCTGTGCGAAGGACATGTTTGCCTCGAGGTGATGCCGGGTAGGAACTGAGCGATCCACCGGTAGCCGAACCCCCAAACTTCGTTACCGGTGGGTCACCTGTGTTGTACCTGACCTCTGCCGGGCCGCGGTGCACACACTGCCCGTCGGGTTTCGCTCTCTCGAAACCCGACGGGCTCTATCCCTACGCGTATCAGAACGGGGTAGTGAGATTGGAGAACGAGTGCATCGGGCGTCGGGCGATGAGGGTTCGACGCCCGATGGGCAGTTATGGCCGAGTGCTGATCGTGGGTCGGCATCGACTACTGGACAGTAGTGGCGCAGTAGGTTGATGTGTTGCGGCGCCGACATCTCAACCTCACACGACGACCACAGAGAACGAATGCTGAGGCGCGATGAACACGCGGGAATGCGATGTCGAAGCGTAGATGCACGAGAGGGCGAACTCAGATGTGCGGGTCACGTCACGTCATGTCGCCGAGCGTGTAACTTTTTCGCCGCGAAATCGGATGTAACCGACCGTAAGTCAAGCTAATGAGCAGAAGGCAAACATCTTGTTGTACCTCTTCACATTCGATCGACCTCGATGAAATCCGAGGACGCGACCATTCACGACGCCTCCAGCGCAGCCCAGCAGTGGAAAGACCGGAAGCGGTATTGGTGGCCGTTGGCCCAATGCGGAGAGTGCGAAGCCGCCGATCAACACCGGACGACGTCCCATGCGGTCGACGAGTAGAAGGGCAACGATGTTGCCGATCAGGAAGAACACGTTGATCAGCCCGTAGCCGATGTGAGCGGCATTGCCCGAGCCGAGGTTGAAGAGTTCGAGAATTTGGGGGCCGAATGCGTAGATGGCGAACAGGGTGACGATGGTGCAGGTCCAGAAGATCGAGATGAAGATGATGCGGTTGAGGTAGCCGCCGCGGATGAGCTTGCGGATAGTGGTTTTTCCGGCCTCTTCCTCTTCTGGCATGTCTTCGAATGTTGCTGTCGGGCCTACGGTTTGGCGCAGAACCGCCAACGCTTCGTCGGTGCGGCCCTTGCTCAGCAACCACCGCGGAGATTCGGGGATGCTGGTGCGGGCGATCACGATGATGATGGCCGGGATTGCCGAGGAGAAGAGCATCCAACGCCAGCCGTCAGAATTGCTCAGCAGGGCGTAGCCGACGAATGCAGCCGCGGTGGCGCCGACGAACCACATCGCGTTCAAACCTCCGACCAGTTTGGCGCGCCATGCCTTTGGAGAGAATTCGGTGACCAGCGCGGTCGCGATGGGGTAGTCGGCGCCTACCGCGATACCGATGATGAGCCGAAGTATGAACAGTTGCATTTCGTCTTGAACGAAGAATTGCGCAACAGAGCAGACGATGATCACCGAGAGGTCGATCATGTACATCAGCTTCCGGCCGATGTGATCGGTGACCGCGCCGAACACTGCTCCGCCGATGAATACACCGACCAGGGCTGATGACCCGATGAGACCGGCCCACAGCGCGCTCATATCCCACTGCGACTGAATCTGAACCATGGCGATGCCGATGATGCTCAGGATGTAGCCGTCGAGGAATGGTCCTCCGGAGGAGAACAGGGCGAGTTTGACGTGGAAACCGTTCAAGTGTGCCGAGTCGAGAGTGTTAGTCGTTGGCGCAGTAGTGCGTGGTGTGCGAATTGTCATGTCGAGGATCCATCCGAATTATCTGGCGGGGGAGAGTCGCAGGGGGTGGTGCTGATCACGCTACGAAACGACACCCGCTGAGCAGAAGTATCTATCGTCGAATGTTCATTGCGTGGTGCGTATCAATCAGCGATGGCGGATACGGCTGCTACGGCGTCGATTTCGATGAGTTTGGAGCCTCGAAACCTCGCTACCTGCACGGTGGTACGCGGCGGAAGCCGAACCTTGCTCAACCGCGACAGGTACGCGGTGTTGTACTCGTCGAAATCGTCGAGATCGGCAATGAACACGGTGATTTTGAGCAGCGTATTCAAGCCACCGCCTGCGTTGCGGAGAGTCAGCTCGAGGTTGTCGAGTGCCAGGCGCACCTGATCACCGAGCGACGGCGGTGTCTCGCCCTCGCGAGTGGTAGGTACCTGGCCGCACGCCCAGATGGTGCCCGCGTGGACCGCGGCGCCCGCGTATGGCTTTCCGGGGCCCAACGGATGCTCGTGCAGGGCGGGTTCCAGTGACATGGGTTCGAGGGATGTGGATTCAGGCATGGTTGTCCTCTTTCACCAGGAAGTTGTGGGATGCATCGAGGGCCTGACGCCATACATGTGCTTCTATGAAGATGCCGAGTGAGAGTGCCGCGCGTCGACGCTGCGTGCGTGCGTCGAGGGTGCTCACCTCGACGCACGCACGCAGCGCCGGGCGCCTGCGCGAGAGGGTGCACGAGCACCCCGCCGTCGAGCGCCGACACCGCTGAAATACTCTGCGCCAGTGAAGGATCGGCAGCGATCAGAGCGGCCATGTCGATCGACCTCTGCAGAGTTGCACCTCCGATGGTGGACGCGCTGCCGATCGCCGCATGGGCGCTGACCTCGAGCAGTGCTACAGCAGGCTGATCCGTAGTGAACGCGTCGACGCAATACCACTCGTAGGCAGCGTCGAGCTTGTTCGATGCGGTCATCACCGGCTTACCGGTTGCCAGCGCCAGGTCGACCGCCAGCGGTGCCAGAAGTATGCAATTGCGTTCTGCAGGATCGTCGAGCCTGATGACCGCGTCACGCGTCACGTTGATCGACACACGCCCCGGAGCTCCGCTACGAAGCTGCTCGTCGAGAGCCCGCAGTCCGGTACCTTCGTGGAGCTCCATGGCCGTGACGAGATCGGCGGCGGTTGCTGCTTCACCGGCACTGAGCCCGGATGACAACAAGGCACGCCACGAAACTTCGCGTATCTCGCGCAAGGTAACCCGAATCGGACGCAGTGGAGTGATGCCAGCGACAGTGGGCAGTTCCAACGCGATCTCGCTCATGGTGTCTCCTCCGCAGTGCGGGGCTTCATTGAGTCCTCGAACAGGCGCAGCCAGTTCGTTCCGAGAATCTTCACGATGGTTCCGTCGTCCAGTCCGGTTTCTTGTAGTCCCTCTGTCAGAGAGGGGAAGTCGGCCGGGCCGGCGAACCACTGTGGCCACGCCGGCCATGTCGGTGGAACCGGATTCGACGCTGCCGGGCGCCATCGTCCGTTGCGTAGCCAGCCGACGAACTTCTCGTCCCAGTTGCACGTGCAGTCACTTCCGATGGCGACGTGGTCCGGGCCTATCCGGTCGACGAGCCGCGCAACCATGGTGCAGAACTCTTCGCGTGTGGTGTGTTCGCCGCCGAGTACGTTGGGGTACAGGCAACATCCAATGACACCGTCGCGCGCGGCGAGAGCGTCGATCATCTCGTTGGGCTTGTTTCGAGCCGTGTCCACGAAGGACGTCGGGTTCGAGTGGGTGATCGCTACGGGTCTCGCGGAATTGTCGATGGCGTCGAGGCAGGTCCGGTTTCCCACGTGTGAGAGATCGACGAGCATCCCGACCCGATTCATCTCCGAGATGATTATTTTGCCGAATGTGGTGAGCCCGGAATCGTGTTCGTCGTAGCAGGAGCCGCCGACCAGGTTCTGAATGTTGTACGTTAGCTGTGCAATTCGAACACCTAGCTTGTGGAAGATCTCCACCATGCGGTAGTCGTCGCCGAACGGGGAGGTGTTCTGGAAGCCCAGCATCACTGCTACCCGTCTGTCACGCTTGGCCTGCGCAATGTGTTCGGTACTGTCGGCGAGCACGACAATGTCGGAGTTCGCTGCGGCCAGTTCATACCATTCGGCAATCGCGCGAAGGGTTTCGGCCGGACCATCCCATACCGCGCAGGTCGCGTTGATGGCGGTGACACCGCCTTCGTGGCATTCCTGTAGTACCTTGCGGTCCCAGTTGTTGATTTGCAGCCCGTCGATGACGAGCAGATCCGAATGCGCAAGTGTGCTCATCAGATGTCCTTTCCGGGCTTGCAGTTGAAGATCCAGTCGTCGTCGATGCCGCGGGCGACATCTTCGGTGCGTGGGGCACCGGAGTAGAGAACGACGCGCAGCCAATCGGTGGACTGCGGGCTGTAGTTCTCCATCCCGTACTGCGCCAGTTGAAAACGCTGGATATTGAGTGGAACGAAGTCATCCGCCAAAAGGTTGGTACGACATTCGGAATACGGGAGACCTGTCAGTGCTTGCACCCGGCCCACAGCCCCGCGGTTCCAGGGGTATTCGAGGAGAAACTCCGCGACGGTGGTGTCGGAGTCGCTCAGGGCAAGATCGTCCCAGAGTCGGGCCACCGCCCGGGCGATGTCGATCGGGTGCTCGACGTTCTCGCCGGGATCTGTCCCACGGCGTCCGCGTCGCGGCTCCTCGTTATCTGCCGAGGAGAACCAGAAGTTGGCTTGCTGTGCCGGGTCGCTGAAATCGTAGCGCCGCACCCAGTGGTAGTTGTTCTGCAACGACTCGAGCAACTGACCGCAGGTCTGCGCCGCATGTACGCTCTGTACCTGATCGCAACGCAGTAGCCTCTCGATGTCGCCGTCGATTTCGGGATGGTCCTCGACGATGATGGAGTCCATTACGCTGCGACACTCGGCGCCGATCGAAGCGGCAGCGTCATGTAGTGCCCGCCAGGCGGTATCGGTCGAAGTTCCGAGAACGGTTCCCGCCGTGGCGTATTCGTCGACCAGCTCGGACATACGGCCAAGTTGCTCGGCGAGTTGCGGGCCCGCGATGAATGGCTCGGTCACCATCGAAGTCTGCTCGCCGTAATGCCTGCGAGCCCGTTCGAGGAGCTGAGCCACCCGCCGCACGCCGGGGCAGGACGGTTCGGTCTTGACCGCGAGGCAATAGGACAGCGGAAGCTCACGTGCGGCGCACCATGCGTCGAGCACCTGGGGGTGGTTGACAACGTACGGCACCATGCCCAGACCGGTTGCGTTGCCGAGACCGAAGAATCGACGCCAGTCACCCGAGAGAGTGGCGGCCTGGGGGTTGCGTGCTGCAGCGCAATGCTCCACGAGCCGGAAACTGAATTCGCGAAGCAACCAGGCTGCGAGCATGTGTGCCCGATATGGAAGATGCAAGGGGTGGTCGTTGTCGAATCGATCGAAATCGGCGAGTCCGAACTTGCCGTTGCTGTAGAAGGCGGTCGATCGAAGCACGTAGGATGAGTCGCCCATCGCCTCGATGTCCGGCTGCGCACCCGACGCCAGTCGGTCCACGACGTAGTTGAAATACCTGCTGCTTCTGTTCGCACGTGTCCAGATCAGTGTGTGTTCGTCGGCTCGTCCCTGCTCCTGGCGAGGTACCTGCTCGCTCAGTTTCTGCACGTGCCGATCGTCGATCTCACCGTCGACGAGAGCGGCAGTGAGATCCCAGGACTTGGCGATCACCCGATCCGTTCGCTCCGATTCGGCCAAGGTCTTCGAGAACAGTACGAAATGGAAGGTATGGTCCTGCGCCGCGATGCGGAACACGGCAGTGCCGCATCCCTTGTCGTCGAGATTCCAACGTTCGACGCCAACCTGCCACCGCTGCTCGGCGGCCGTGCGAAGGAAGCTTCTGGCGAAGCTGTGCCGGGTGTACCGCGAGGTGCCGAGCTCGGCGGGGTCGAGGGCGACGTCCGCGCCACGGGCACTTTCCTGAGCGCGGGTGAGCAGCGCTGTCGGGCGGATATTCATGAGTTCGACCGGGGGGTTCCGGTGCGCACGTATGCGGTCTTGCTCCAGGTGAAGAACTCAGCGCTGGTGGCGCCGTTTTGCTCACGCGGAGCAGGGAAGGACGAATCCTTCAGACCACCGAACGGGGCGTGCAGCTCGGATCCGGTGTTGGGGGCATTGACCTTGATCAGGCCGGCCTCGAGTTCGTTCACGCATCGTCGGACCACTCGCTCATCGCAGGTGAACACTGCTGCGGTCAGCCCGAACGCGGTGCTGTTGGCAATGGTGATCGCCTCGTCGATGTCTGCCGCCCGCAACAAGGTGGTGACGGGCCCGAACACCTCTTCCGAGCAGATGGTCAGATCGGTGGTTCCGGCAAGCAGCGTCGGAGCGCTGTACGCAGCGGAGTTGTCGGGGATCGCTGCACGGGCGAGCACCTGCGCGCCCTCGGCCTCGGCCTGAGCGACCGCCGCCGATACTTCTTTGGCCGCGCGAGCGGAGACCAGCGTTCCCACACTCATCGAGTCGTTCATGCCGTCGCCGACCTGCAGTGCACACACTCGTGTGATCAGCTCCGCTGACAAGTCGTCGTAGGCGGACCCGACCGCGATGATGCGCCGGGTCGCGGTGCACTTCTGTCCGGTAGTGCCCATTGCGCTGGCTACCAACATCGCTGCGGTGGCTGCGGGATCGACATCGGGCATGACGATGGCGGCGTTGTGCCCGCCGAGCTCGAGCTGCACCTTCGCGCCTCGCGGCACGGCTGCGGCCGCAATGGACCGGCCCACGGGAACCGAGCCGGTGAAGGTGACGCCGCTGATCTCGGGGCGTGCGACGAGTTCGGCGCCGAGGTGGCCGGGGCCGAGGATCATGTTCACCACGCCTGCCGGGACGCCGGCGTCGGCGAGTACTTCGGCGAAGGCCGCGGCGACGGCGACTGTGTCACTGGCGGGCTTCCACACGACAGCATTTCCGCAGAGCAATGCCGGTGCCAGCTTCCACGCGGGGATCTGGAGTGGAAAGTTCCACGGGGTGATGGCGGCGACGACGCCGAGCGGACGGCGGACGCTGCGAATCAACTCGTCCGGGTTGCTCGAGTGGAACTCCGCCAATTGCGATACTTCGTGGCCGTGGCCGAAGAGCTGAACTTCAGACGGGCAGCGGAACGGCTGCACATAGCGCAGCCGGCGTTGAGCCAGCAGATCACCAAGTTCGAGCGAGAACTGCACGCAACGCTGTTCGAGCGAACGACCAGGCGGGTCGAGCTCACCGAAGCCGGTCGCACGCTGTTGGCGGAGGGGCGACGCGTCCTCAATGACGCGGACACTGCGCGTGCGGCCGTGGATCGGGTGGTGCACGGCCAAGCTGGCCTGCTGCGCATCGGGTTTGTCAGCTCTGCAGCGTTGCGGATCGTGCCGGCGATAGTGCGGGTGCTGCGGCAGGTGCATCCCGGAGTGCACGTGGACCTGACTGAGTCGACCACCGATCCGCAGCTGCGCGCGGTGGCCGAGGGGGTTCTCGATGTGGGTCTCGTACGAGAGGTCGACCGCGCCCCGGGCCTGATTCTGCGGCCGCTTCTGCGCGAGCGACTGATTCTCGCCGTGCACGAGTCGCATCGGTTTGCAGACAGATCATCGGTTCACTTAGCGGAACTCTCCGAGGAGGCCTTCCTGACGTTTCCTCGGAGTGAGGTCTCGAGGCTTTACGATCACATCGCAGCACTGTGCCACCACGCCGGATTCCGTCTCGAAGCCGCACAGGAAGCGGTGCAATTCACCACGCTGCTCGGACTTGCGGCGGCCAATACCGGAGTCACCATCGTGCCGGCTAGCCTGCGTGCACTTGGATTGTCTGAGCTGAGGTATGTCGAACTCGCCGATCCAGAGGCGGTCTCGACCGTATCCGTGGTGTACCGCGGGGATCGGCCCCCGTCCCGAACGCTCTGTGACTTCCTCGACATGGCTACCGCATTCGATGCAACACATCTGTGAGGTTTCACGAAAAATGCTGCGAAAAGTCAAATTCTCGTCAATCACCGCACCAACACCTCTGGGTGACAACATAAGACGATCAACGTGCGCCCGAATTTGTGTCCGGTTGGTCGATGCTGGTTGATCGAGCGAAATGGTGGCGGAGATGCGCAAGATTCGCGCTGAGAATCGGGAACTCAAGCGTGCCAACGATATTCTGAAGTCGGCATCGGCTTTCTTCGCGGCGGAGCAGGGCCGCAGCAACAAAGTGATCATCGACTACATCAACCGATACAAAAGCGAGTACGGCGTCGAGCCGATCTGCAGGGTGCTCACCGAGCACGGCTGTTCAATCGCGCCGTCCAGCTACTACGAAGCCCGCGGCCGCGCCGCATCTCGCCGGGCCGTGCGCGACGAAGAACTGGAGGTCGAGATCAGCTGTGTGCATGCCGAGAACTACTCGGTCCGCGGCGCCCGCAAGGTGTGGCTGGAAATGCGTCGAGAGGGTATCGACCTGGCACGGTGCACGGTCCAGTGATTGATGCGTGTAGTCGGGCTCGAAGGGGCGCGAAGAGGGAAAATCAAGCGCACCACCATCGCCGATCCACAAGGCCGCCGTGCGGACGATCTGGTGCAGCGAAAGTTCAACCCGGTCGCGCCAAACATGTTGTGGGTAGCTGACTTTACATACGTTTCGACGTGGTCGGGTTGGGTGTACGTTGCGTTCGTCATCGACGCGTATTCACGCCGAATCCTCGGGTGGTGCACCGCGACGACGATGACGACACCATGGGTGCTCGACGCGTTCGAGCACGCAATCTGGACCCGACGCCGAGAAGAGATTATCGACCTGTCCGGGCTCATTTACCACAACGACCGCGGATCGCAAGGTGGATTCAACTGGTCGAAGCAACACGTTGCTGTTGAATTGATCGTAGGTGTTCGTCCCAAGCTTCAGCGGTGGTTCGCCATTGGAGTCGTTTCCGTGGTCGGGTGTTGAGAGCGTGTGACCGAAGGCTGTTGCGTGCGTTCTATCTGTCGGCGCAGCGCAAGATCCGGCACAGTGCCCAGTCGCAGGTTTTCTACGATCGCAACCGAGCCGAGGGGAAACGTCATACGCAGGCTATCCTTGCGTTGGCGAGACGGAGATTCAATGTGTTGTGGGCGATGTGCTGTGAGACGGGGCCCTCTATCAGGCCCCGTTACCTGCGGCCGTGGCATAAGCCTCGCCCAGGATAATCGCAGGGTGTGTTACGTCTTCAATGTTCACGACATCTTGGTGTATAGCGCGTCCCATCCGCGTGCGACGTAGGTGTTGGTGTAGAGCGATCCGTAATAGGTTGATCCGCCGAGTGTGGTGACGTGTCCTGCTTGCACTGCGGGGAGTCGTTGCCAGAGAGGGTTTTCTGCTAGCGCCCGGTATGCGGCGCTGTCTGGCTCTTCGGTGACCATGAAGCCGTCGCATTCGTTGAGGAGGTCGATGCTCTCGGCGGTGATTCCGCCTTGCCCGTCGATTCCGGGAACGGTCAACGATGTTCCACCGATGTCGAAGAGGGACATATCGCTCGGCTTGTCACCTTTGAGCGAGGTCCGGATGCTCGTGATGTAGAGCATGCTCGTGTCGGGCAGATAGGAGATGCTGGCGACTTTCGTGGATTCGATCATCGCGCGGTGACGGGTGCGGATGTCGCCGATGAGTGTGTCGTAGTCGCCGATCAGTTTGTCCAATGTTGCTGTCCGTCCCAACCATCCAGCCAACCTGTCGAGGTTTGCGCGCCAGTCGAGAGTGAAGTCCGTTGTCAGAACCGGGGCTATGGTCGCTAGATCGGAGTAGGGCAGCGATTCCGCATACCCGGTCGAGCAGATGATCAGATCTGGTGCCAGCGCGAGCAGTCGTTCCAAGTTGGGTGCACCGTCGAGGAATGGGGCGGCGGAATCGACCGGCACCCAAGGTGTTGCCGGGGCGTAGGTGTATCCGACGATGGGCAGTTCGAGCGCTACTGCCGGTTCCAGGTCGAGACGGGAATCGATGGCGATGACCCGAGTCGGAGCTGCCGGAATCTCGAAGGTCCCGTCGGGGGTGGTCACTGTGCGTGTTTCCCGCGCGTCACGTTCTTCGGAGGTTTGCGCTGAACTACATGAAGCGAGGAACGCGGCGATGCCGGCGGTGGCTGTTCCCATCCCGAACTGGCGGCGAGTCAGGTCGTCGACGATCGCATTCCATGCGCGGTCATATGTCTCGGTGGTGCAGCTCATCTGTTTTCCTCGTGGTCCGCAATTTCGACGAATTAATTAGGTATCCTAATTCTCACACAGAAGCTGCTCCGGCCACGCCGCCGAATCGGACAAGAACTATGCCGATAGAGCCACATGATCCATTGTGAAACTCTTGTCTGACTGCCTTTCCTCTCGAAGAAAGCGTGTATCCGAAGTGCAATGCGCTTTCGGTAGACAAAGGACTTGGTCATTCCTTTGACGACTGCCGCTCCCCAAAAGGTGACTCATGGACAGTGAGACCCTCGCCCGACGATTCGACGAACTTCGCCCGCACTTGATGTCCGTGGCTTTCCAGGTTCGTCGGCTCCATGCCTGACGCGGAAGACGTAATCCAGGCCGTGCGGTTGAAGGTTGCCTCATCGGATACGGGTGCGATCGCCAATCTTGCAGGTTGGCTCACCACGATCACCACGCGAACAGCACTCGATACGCTCAAAGCGCGTCACCGGCGCCGCGAAACCTTGGTGGGCGACGCTCTTCCTCTCGAAGGCGAAACAAGCGGCCCGGACGCGGAAGTGCTTCTCGCTGAGTCTGTCAGTCGCGCACTCCTGGTGGTCCTCGAACGTCTGTCCCCGGCCGAGCGGGTTGCGTTCGCGATGCACGACGTATTCGCCATGCCCTTCGACGAAATCGGGAACATCCTGGATCGCACTGCGGCGACAAGTAAGAAGTTGGCGAGCCGAGCCTGCACCAAAATTCACGCCGCACCCACCCCTGCGTCCTCACAAATACCGGAACACACCAAGATCGTGAAGGTGTTCCTCGCCGCCTCACGCGGAAGCGATATCCCCACCTTGCTCGAACTTCTTGCACCGGACGTGATCCGAACAGTAGATCCAATTCTCGTTGCGCCCGGAGCGTCGAGGGTCATCCGTGGGTTCGCAGAGGTTGCGGACGAGACTCGGCAGTTCACCACGCGCGCGAAGAAGGCAGCAGTGGTGCTCATCGATGGCGAACCAGGCGTCGCGATCGCCCCGTTCGGGCGTCTACTTGTCCTGATGACCATCTCATTCGACCCCGACGGGCAGATTCATCGGATCGACATCACGGCCGATCGTTTTTACATCGTTGCCGTGACGCTCACATTGCCAACAGCGGGAAACGAATAGACCTGTTCGAGGTTGCGGAAAGAGGCAGAAGCACTCGACATGGTGACAGGAGAGTGACTCCACCGACTCTCAGGAAGGCAGCCAGATGAGCGAAACCGCCGCTCCCGCAAGGCTTTGTCGCAACATCCGCACCGAAGGGTACGGCGGATGCGAAAATAGGTGCCCCAGGAATCGCGCTAAGTAGTGACGCGCATGGCTGATGCTTCGGCGGGCGTTCCGAAATCCGACCAACCTTCTCGCAGTCGGGCGAATATCGTCCTTAACGTCGATCGCGGTTCTGATCCGTAGGTGACAACGAAGTCAGCGTCTAGCACGTACCGTGCCAAGACTGTTGCCAAAATATCGCCCTGTGGCAGTCCGGCAGCGTCGGCAAGGGCTGCGGCGAGAGACGCTTCCCACCGCCGTTGCATCCTCGATGCGTAGTCCAGGAGTGCTGGAGTGGAATTCACCAGACCGACAAAAGCCGCGGCGGCCTCGTCGCTGCCGCGGTGGGGTACCGCGAGGAAGAATCCCTCGAGTGCGTCCAGAATTGACGCGTTTTGGTCACGTTCGCGAACGGCCGTAACCAGCGCCTGCTCGTAGCTGTCGTCCTCGTCGAAGACCAGAGACTCCTTGCTGGGAAAATAAGAGAAAAGCGTGCTGACAGCAGCGTCCACTGAGCTCGCGACCTCTGCGACCGTGACGTTGTCGAACCCTCGCTCGCAGAACAGTGAGAGCGCCGCGTCGGCCAGGCGTTTGCGGGTCTGAGCCTTCTTCTTCTCGCGCAGCCCCGTCATCACGCACACTCCTCCAGTCGCCACACGATAGTCGACTGCAAGTATACAGCACGATCATTAAAACAGTGACTCTTTTTTTGTAATTATTCCGATTTGGCGCCAAAAGAATCGCATACACCTGCAGTGACCCAGCAACCTGAAGTCCCCGCGTATCGGATTTACAGCATTCCGTCAGGAAATCTTGACATGAACTTTGCACTGTTGTGAGGCGAACCAGCCACGGTTAGCTTCACGTCCTGAAAGATTTTCGCATCATGTGTAGATACTTGTGATGCTGCTATGTGACTCTTTTTCTGTGTACGAGCACGCGTAAGCAATATCGGCTCTATGTCATAACCCGCTGACGCTTCGAGAGGATCGCTTTATATGGGCACGATGGTGACCGCATCCAGGATGAAACCCGACTCTGTGGATCGTGTGGCAGAAATTTTCGCCGAATTCGACGGCACAGAAATTCCCGCCGCGATCGGATTGGTCCGTCGACAACTGTTTATCTATAACGATATTCAAGTGCACGTCTACGATTTTGAAGACGACGCGGATGAATCGGCATTGGCGACAGTAAAGTTGGATCCTAGGATGGGTCAACTCGCAGCAGATCTGTCGCCATATGTAACCCCGCTGAATTCTGAAACATGGAGTTCTCCAGCGGATTCATCGGCATCAGTGTTCTATAAGTGGCTGGGAAGCCTCGGCGCCTCGCCGGCGGCGATGCACAGCACGATCATCGTCGCCAGGCTGGCTGCCGAAGATATATCGACGGTGGAGGGACTTTTCTCGGAGTTCGATCGAACGACAGAATTGCCCGAGCGTATGGGAACGCGTCGGCGTCAGCTGTTTTCGCTCGACGGGCTGTATTTCCATGTCCAAGACTTCGATGACCATCGCGGCGGGTCGCGTATCGAGGATGCGAAGTCCGACCCACGCTTCGTGCGAATAAGTCAAGACCTAAATCCCTATATCAAGGTCTTCGACCCGGACACATGGCGCTCGCCGTCAGACGCCATGGCGACCCGCTTCTATCACTGGTCAGCAACGACACCTTCCATAACGGAAACGGAGCTTCTCAATGACATCTGACACGCACGACGAGGTTCGCTTTCCGATTCAACGTGAATGCCCGTACGCCATCCCCCCGGTATACACCCGGTTGCGAGACGAAGAACCTGTAAGCCAAGTCGTGCTGCCAGATGGAAGGAAGGCCTGGTTGGTCACTCGCTACGACGACGTCCGAGCCGTCATGTCCAATCCCAACCTAAGTTCCGACCGCCGGAATAAGGACTTCCCCGTTGTTGTCGCAGGGCAGAATGCTGCTCTCGCAAAGCATGCACCGTTCATGATCATTCTCGACGGCGCCGAGCACGCAGCTGCTCGGCGGCCAGTGATCAGCGAATTCTCAGTCCGACGCGTTGCCGCGATGAAACCTCGCATACAGGAAATCGTCGACGGATTTATCGACGACATGCTTCTCCTGCCACAGCCCGTTGACCTCAACCAGGCGTTCTCGCTGCCGGTTCCGTCTTTGGTCGTGTCAGAGATCCTGGGCATGCCCTACGAGGGTCATGAGTACTTCATGGAGCTGGCGGACGTACTACTGCGCCGGACCACCGATGAACAGGGACGTATCGCCATCTCGGTCAAACTGAGAAACTACATGGACAAGCTCATCGAAGAGAAGCTCGATAACCCAGGTGATGATTTGCTGAGCCGCCAGATCGAGTTGCAACTTCGCGACGACGGTGAAATCGACCGACCTCAACTCGCCAGCCTGGCGCTACTCGTATTGCTCGCCGGCCACGAGACGACGGCGAACATGATCAACCTTGGCGTCTACACCGCTCTGTCTAACCCCGCTATGCTTAGTGAGATAAAATCGAGCCCCAAAAAGATCGCGTCCTTTGTCGACGAGATGCTGCGGTTTTACACGATTCCTGACTTCGGTGCGCACCGTTTAGCCACCGCAGATGTTCAGGTCGGAGACGTTCTCGTCATGAAGGGTGAAGCTGTAATTGCATCAACATTTTCCGCAAATCGTGACCCCGCAGCATTCGAGAATCCTGAGAACATAAATATCAACCGGGACACAAGGCATCACGTGGCCTTCGGCTACGGGCCTCATCAATGTCTTGGTCAAAATCTTGGGCGGTTGGAGCTTCAAATTGTTTTCGAGACTATATTCAGAAGAATTCCTTCCCTGGAGTTGGCTGTAGACGAATCGCAGCTCTCATTCAAAAGCGATGCGCTGGTATATGGACTCTACGAACTCCCGGTGAGGTGGTAAAGGGACTATGAGGATCATCGCAGATCACAGAGTATGCATCGGTGCGGGGCAATGTGTGCGCACCGACCCAAGCCTATTTGATCAGGACGAAAATGGGCTCGTAAAAATCCTCCATGCCAATCTTGGAGAAGGAAAATTGAACTCTGCTGAACGTGCCTCCTACGTATGTCCAGCTCAGGCATTAAAGCTTGCATACGAGTAAGGGAACATTCCGTTCGTTCGCGCTAAACATTCTCATGGAGCCGTCAAGTGTCGTCCAAGATTACGAAACTCCTTATAGCGAACCGTGGAGAAATTGCAGTACGCATCATTCGTACGTGCCGCGATCGCGGAATCCGGTCGGTCGCGATCTACGCGAAGCCGGACAGTGCATCTCGCCACGTCACGCTTGCCGATGAAGCATATTCGCTTGGCGGCTCTACGCCGTCCGACAGCTATCTTGCTGTCGACAAGATCATTGAGGCCGCGGCCGCATCAGGGGCAGATTCAGTCCACCCAGGCTATGGTTTCCTCTCGGAGAACGCAGATTTTGCCCAGGCAGTTCTCGACGCGGGGCTTGTGTGGATCGGCCCATCGCCCAATGCAATCCGGGCGCTGGGTGACAAGGTCGCCGCACGCAAGATTGCTGCCGAAGTGGGTGCCCCACTTGTACCTGGTACTGCCGATCCAGTCGAGTGTGCCGACGACGTTGTGGCGTTCGCGAATGCACACGGCCTTCCAGTCGCGATTAAGGCAGCGTTCGGCGGGGGAGGACGTGGGCTGAAGGTGGCGTGGGAAATTGGAGACATCCCGGAGCTATTCGACTCTGCTCGCCGCGAGGCGGTTGCCACCTTTGGACGGGGCGAATGCTTCGTAGAGCGTTACCTCGACAAGCCACGCCATGTCGAAACTCAGTGCTTAGCAGATGAACACTCCAACGTAGTGGTCGTCTCGACACGTGATTGTTCGCTGCAACGTCGGCATCAGAAGCTTGTTGAGGAGGCGCCGGCGCCGTTCCTGACCGCGGAGCAGAACGAACGCATCACTACAGCGTCCAAAGCCATCCTTCGACGTGCTGGTTACGTCGGGGCCGGCACTTGCGAGTTTCTTGTCGGATCTGATGGCTCGCTGTCCTTCCTGGAAGTCAATACTCGACTACAGGTTGAACATCCTGTCACCGAAGAGGTCACCGGCATCGACCTAGTCGACGAGCAGCTACGCATCGCGGAGGGTGAACCTCTTGGATACACCGACCCCCCTCCGCACGGACATGCGTTTGAGTTCCGAATCAATGCTGAGGATCCTGGCCGCAGTTTCCTGCCAGGACCAGGGCGCATCACGAGATTCGACATACCGTCGGGTCCTGGCGTACGTATTGACTCTGGCGTCGTCGTCGGAGACGAACTGGGAGCTGCTTGGGACTCGCTGCTGGCAAAGCTGATCGTCTCTGGACCAGACCGAGCGACTGCGTTACGGCGTGCGCGGCGTGCGCTTCATGAGTTCGCCGTCGACGGCGTGCCGACCGTGCTCCCATTTCACCGCGCCATCGTCACTGAACCAGACTTCGTGAATGCACCAATGCGTGTACACACTCGGTGGATCGAGGACGAATTCACCGAAACAATTGCGCCCCAACAACTGTCCACGGCGCTCGGAAGCGCTCCCGACAGTGAAACCCTGGTCGTCGAGGTCAACGGGAGACGCGTCGAGGTCACTATTCCCGTGGATGCTTCGGTCGACCGACGCGCGCCTGCACGTCGTCCGCGGTCATCATCAACAACAGTGCGCGCAGTATCGGCTGATGCGCTGATCGCACCGATGCTCGGGACAGTCGTGAAAGTCGCTGTCGTAAATGGTGACACAGTCGCTGAAGGTGACCTCGTTGCGGTCATCGAGGCGATGAAAATGGAGCAACCCCTAAAAGCTCACCGCCCCGGCGTGATTGCCGGAATGGACGTGCGCACCGGCAGCACGATTAGCGGAGGCAGCGTGCTCTGCCGAATCGATCCCAGCGATTAATGCGCTGAATCTCCACCTTTACCTGGTTTTGCCTGACAAATACGGGAAGGAACATAATGAGCAGACGACGTGTAGTCATTACTGGACTTGAGGTGCTCGCACCCGGCGGTGTTGGTTCCGCCGAATTCTGGTCGTTACTGACGGCCGGACGAACTGCCACGCGTCGGATCTCCTTCTTCGACCCCACGCCGTTTCGATCTCAGGTCGCGGCTGAGATCGACATATCAGTCACCGAACATGGCATATCCGCCCGAGAAGAGCGGCGGATGGATCGGGCAGCGCAATTCGCGCTGTTAACCGCACGCGGAGCCCTACGCGACAGCGGACTCGACGTCGACACCATCGACCCGTTCCGTATTGGGGTTGCCGTCGGCAGTGCAGTCGGCGCCACCACGCGGCTTGATCAGGAGTACCGCATTCAGACCGACTCCGGTTCCCTCGACTGTGCCGACCATCGCTATGCCGACCAGTTCTTCTACGACTACTTCGTACCCAGTTCATTCGCCGCCGAGGTAGCGGAGTCTGCAGGCGCGCGAGGACCCTCAACCGTTGTCTCAGCTGGCTGCACATCAGGCCTCGACTCAGTGGGTTACGCCGTCGACCTCATCCGTGAAGGTACCGCTGACGTCATGATCGCGGGCGCGGCCGATGCTCCAATCTCTCCAATCACGATGGCTTGCTTCGACGCCATCAAGGCAACCACCCCACAAACCGAGGAGCCGGAGACCGCCTCACGGCCGTTCGACGACACCCGCAACGGCTTCGTTCTCGGCGAAGGATCGGCCATGTTCGTCCTCGAAGACTACGAAGCAGCGAAGGCCCGAGGAGCACAAATTTATGCCGAGATTGCCGGCTATGCCACTCGCAGCAACGCCTACCATATGACGGGTCTGCGTGCGCACGGACTGGAGATGGCCGAAGCCATTACAGGTGCTCTCGATGAAGCCAGACTCGACGGCACCGTCATTGACTACATCAATGCGCATGGGTCTGGCACCAAGCAAAATGACCGCCACGAGACGGCTGCATTCAAACGCAGCCTAGGCGAACATGCATACAGCACCCCGATCAGTTCAATAAAATCAATGGTCGGACACTCGCTCGGGGCCATCGGGTCGATCGAGATAGCCGCCACCGCTTTGGCAATCAAACACAATGTCGTACCACCGACCGCAAATCTGCACACTGCAGATCCACTATGTGACCTGGACTATGTTCCCGTAACCGCACGAGATCATGTTGTCGATGTGGCGCTTACGGTGGGTAGCGGTTTCGGCGGCTTCCAAAGCGCAATGGTTCTGGCCGCGCCTGACAAGGCGGTTACACGATGACTGCGGTGGGAGTGACTGGTCTAGGGGTGTTGGCTCCCACCGGGGTCGGCAAACATGACTACTGGGCATCGACCCGTATCGGGAAGAGCGGCATCGGCCCGATCACAACTTTCGACACCACTCGGTATCCGAACCACCTCGCCGGCGAAATTCGCGACTTCGCCCCGGAGCAGTTGCTGCCGGGCCGCCTCAAGCCGCAGACCGATCGAGTCACTCGCCTATCGCTCGTGGCAGCAGATTGGGCCTTGCAGGATGCTGATCTCGATCTGTCCACCCTCGATCCGTTTACCATCGGAGTCTCTACGGCCAGCTCCGCGGGCGGTTTCGGATTTGCGGAGCGTGAACTCCAAGCGTTATGGAGTAAAGGCGGACAGTACGTCAGCGCTTACCAGTCGTTTGCGTGGTTCTACGCGGTTAACACCGGACAGATTTCGATCCGCAACGGCCTAAAAGGCCCCAGCGGCGTAGTCGTCTCGGATGCGGCGGGAGGCCTCGACGCCATAGCTCAAGCCCGTAGGCAGATCCGAAAGGGGACGACGACCGCGCTTACCGGTGCAGTTGACTCGACGCTCTGCGCCTGGGGACTGGTAGGAATCCAATCCAGCGGACTGCTCAGTACCTGCGGCGATCCCGACCGGGCCTACCTTCCCTTCGACCGAGACGCCTCTGGACACGTGCCGGGCGAAGGCGGATCGATGTTCGTCCTCGAATCAGTAGACTCCGCTCGCCAGCGCGGTCGTGAAGTATATGGCGTTATCTCCGGCTACGGCGCGACATTCGATCCGGGCGATGGCCCACCACGGAAGGATGGATTGCGCAGGGCGATCTCGAACGCGTTGACCGACGCTGACGTCGCGGCGGACGACATCGACGTCATTTTCGCCGACGCGGCAGGCATCCCCGAACTTGACCGCGCGGAAGCCGACGCCATCATTGACATCTTCGGAAAAAGACGCGTACCTGTCACTGCACCCAAAGCAGCGTACGGTCGCCTTTGCGCCGGTGGCGGACCACTTGATGTGGCAACGGCACTATTAGCGATCGGTGACAGCACGATCCCGCCAACGATCAACGTCGAGCCGGACCATACCTACGGCCTTGACCTCGTGTGCCAACCACGCGCAGCGCGGTTGCACAACGCCCTCGTCATAGCGCGAGGCTATCGGGGATTCAATTCTGCTGTCGTTCTTACCGCACCGCGCTGAGAGTTTTTGGGCGACAGCCCGATTCATCCTATTTGCGCCAGTCCCGGCACCCACAACGAATGAAGAGGTAAAACCATGAACGCAAGCGAGTTCGGAATTCACGATCTTCGCCGCATTCTCACCGAGGGCTCGGGCGTCGACGACGCAGTCGACCTTAACGACGACATTCTCGACACCGAGTTCGAGGCGCTCGGCTACGACTCTCTGGCAATCCTGGAAACTGCTGGACGAGTGGAGCGCGAGTACAGCGTATCGCTCGATGAATCAGCGCTTCTCGACGCCCTGACGCCGAGAATGTTCATCGATCTCGTCCGCTCTTTGGACACCACCGCCGCCTGACCTGAAACTATCGACGAGCACGGAGGAACCATGACCGACGAGAAAGTCGTGTTGATTGCCGGTGGCACTAGTGGTATTGGACTAGCGGCCGCAGAACTATTCGGCACCCAAGGTGCCAAAATCTACATTGGCGCGCGCACTGCCGAGAACGTGTCCTCGGCAGTGAAGGACCTGTGCGAGAAAGGATATTCTGTCGCCGGATATGAGGTTGACGTCCGTGACGGGGATTCAGTTCGCAACTTCGTTGCAAGCGCCGTCGCTACGTTCGGCCCCGTCGACGTTCTGCTGAACAGTGCCGGCATCAGCGGGGGAGGCGTCACTGCCAACCTCTCCCAAGATGTGTGGGACAACGTCATCGATACCAACCTCAACGGCGTATTCCGGTTGACCCATGCCGTCCTCAATGTTGGTGGCATGCGGGACAAGTCGTGGGGACGCATCATCAACATCGCGTCAACGGCAGGCAAACAGGGCGTCGTCCTTGGCGCCCCTTATTCGGCGTCGAAGCACGGTGTCGTCGGCTTCACGAAGGCACTCGGCAACGAACTTGCCCCCACCGGAATTACCGTCAATGCGGTCTGCCCTGGCTACGTGGAAACGCCAATGGCACAGCAGGTTCGGAGAAACTACGCCAACCTCTACGAAATTACCGAAAACGAGGTGTTGGAGAAGTTCGAAGCGAAAATACCCCTCGGTCGATACAGCACCGCCGACGAGGTCGCCGGCCTGGTCGGTTACCTAGCGACCGACGCGGCTGCGTCGATAACGTCGCAGGCCCTCAATGTCTGTGGAGGCCTGGGCAACTTCTGAGCCTGAGTTTTGATCCCTTCTTCGAGAGGACTGCCATGACCGCAGAATTAACGCGCCGTCACGCGGAGCACGCGATCGACATAGACGCCCCAGCCGCACAGATCTACACCCTCATCGCCGATGTCACCAACTGGCCCAGGATTTTTCCACCAACCCTGCACGTAGAACGCATCTCCAAGTCAGATCACGAGGAGCTGATCGAAATCTGGGCGACGGCTGTTGACGATGTCAAAAACTGGACCTCGCGGCGCGTGTTGGACGCGGCCAATACGCGGATTGACTTCCGGCAAGAACGCAGCCAGAGTCCGATTGCCTCCATGGGTGGGAGCTGGATCATTGAGTCGCTGCCTAACGGCTCGTCGCGGGTGCGCTTACTTCACGACTACACTGCGGACGACACGAGTGCATCGGCCTGGATCGACGAGGCCGTCGACACGAACTCGCGCGCGGAACTCGCTTCGCTCAAATTCAATATCGAGCGGGACGTGCTCGCCGCATCACGGACCATAACTTTCGTCGACACCGTTCGGATTCGCGGCTCTGTTGACGACGTGTTCGACTTCGTGAACGACGCACATCTGTGGCCCGACCGGCTCCCCCACGTAGTCACCGTGCGCCTTGGTGAGCCGACTCCGGGGGTGCAGTCACTCGAAATGGACACGCGTAGTCCTGACGGATCGACTCACACGACCAAGTCGCTTCGGGTCGTTGTGCCGCGCAGCAAGATTGCCTACAAGCAAAGCACTTTGCCTGCCCTGATGGAGCTGCATACCGGTGTATGGCTATTTGAACAAGAGGCAGACGAGGTCGTCGCGTCGTCACAGCACACTGCCGTCATCAGGGCTCAAGCCATCGAAGATGTGCTCGGTGTCGGCACCGACATCGAGACCGCAAAGCAGTATGTCCACCATGCCTTGAGTACCAACAGCCTTGCGACGCTTGCCCACGCCAAGGCTCACGCGGAGGGGGACCGATGACTATTGCCAACACCCCGGCTGGGGTAGCGGACACTGGCGTCAGCAGGCTTGAGAAGTTGCGTCTACTCAAGGAGGTAGTGCGAGATGGTGATGCCGAAGCAACTGAGCGCCAGCACGGCAAGGGCAAGCTCACCGCCCGTGAGCGGATAGATTTGCTCTTAGATCCCGAATCATTTACGGAACTAGAGGTTTACGCCGTCACAGAGCGCAGGGTTTTGGACTAGAGACCCGGCGACCACATACCGACGGCGTCGTAGCAGGCTGGGGCACTGTCCACGGCAGGACTGTCTTCGTCTATGCCCATGACTTCCGCATCTTTGGCGGTGCACTAGGTGAGGCGCATGCCGCCAAAATTCACAAGGTTATGGACCTGGCCATCTCTGCTGGCGCACCTCTGGTCTCTCTCAATGACGGGGCCGGCGCCCGCATCCAAGAGGGCGTCACCGCCCTTGCCGGATACGGCGGGATTTTCGTCCGGAACACCAAGGCGTCCGGAGTGATACCGCAGATCAGCGTAATGCTGGGGCCCTGTGCAGGTGGCGCAGCGTATTCCCCCGCGCTCACTGACTTCGTCTTCATGGTCCGGGATACTTCGCAAATGTTCATTACCGGACCCGATGTAGTTGCTGCTGTGACGGGCCAAAGCGTAACCGCCGAAGAGTTGGGCGGTGCCGCGATTCACGCAACTAAGTCTGGTGTATCTCACTTTGACTACGAAGATGAGCAGACGGCACTTGATGATGTGCGCTTCCTGCTGGCGATGCTGCCCCAAAACAATCGTGAACGGTCACCGCGCGTTCCTAGTGGCGATTCGCCGCACCGTACCAGCGAACGACTCGCCGAGCTCGTGCCGGACAGTGGGTCTGTTCCGTACGACATACGCGCTGTGCTCTCCGAGATCGTTGATAACGGCGAGTTCATGGAAATCCATGAACATTGGGCGGCAAATATCGTCGTCGCTCTGGGCCGTATGGACGGACACGTGGTCGGCTTCGTCGCCAACCAACCGCAGGTGCTGGCCGGCGCACTGAATATCGACGCTAGCGAGAAGGCCGCCCGATTCGTCCAGATGTGCGATGCCTTCAACATCCCGCTGGTGACTCTGGTCGATGTCCCTGGTTTCCTTCCAGGTGTCGACCAGGAGCACAGCGGCATCATTCGTCGTGGCGCGAAGTTGCTGTACGTCTACTGCAATGCCACGGTGCCAAGGGTTTCAGTAGTGCTACGAAAGGCGTATGGCGGCGCTTACATCGTGATGGATTCTCGAAGTGTGGGCGCCGATGTCGCCCTGGCATGGCCGTCCAACGAGATAGCCGTGATGGGGGCGGAGGGCGCTGCGAACGTGGTGTTTCGCAAACAGATTGCAGCGGCGAAGGACTCAACCGCCGAACGCCAACGCCTGGTCGATCAATATCACGCCGACCTTATGCATCCGTACTACTCCGCCGAACGGGGACTGGTCGACGATGTCATTGAGCCTGGCGAGACTCGGCCGCTGGTGATCCGCGCCCTGAACATGTTGCGTACCAAACATACAGATCTCCCAGCCCGTAAACACGGAAACCCGCCGCAGTAGAAGGGACCTCAAGAGATGCCAGCTTGCCCATATTCACAGATCGGTGCCGAGCTCTCACCTGAGGACTCTGCTGCCCTGTTTGCAGTTATATCGCGCCGGCGCAGCGTACGCACCGCGACGGACGGCAGTCCGTACGCCGAAGTCGGCCAAATCCGCTGGCGTTCGGGAGAAGTGAGTCGGCCGGTCACTTGGCGCCAAGTGGGCGATCCGCGATGACAATTACCGACCCAGCCACTGGCATGCCGCTATCCCCGGGCTCTGAGAGGATTGTTGTTTCATCATCTGAGGCGGAGGTTGAGCGTGTACACCTGCAGACCAGTGCCGGCGTACTTTCCGCTTTGTTCGTTGCTCCGACCGGTCCGCCCCGCGCAACTATCGTCGCGCTTCACGGGGCGGGGATGACCGCGCGATACTTCCACGGACGCTTGTTGCCAGGGCAGTCGTTAATGGCACTCGCCGCCCAGTTGGGTTACAACGTCCTCTGCGTCGACCGCCCAGGCTATGGAGCGTCGGCCATCCAATTCAGCGACGGACTACTTATCGACGAACAGGCCGATGTCATATCGGATGGCGTACAACACTTTTTGTCGTCCCGGTCGAAAGGCCGGGGGATAGTGCTCGTCGCGCACTCCTTCGGCGGCAAAATCGCGCTGGTGATGGGTGCACGTCAGCTGGTGCCGAACCTGTTGGGAATCGAGATATCGGGGTGCGGATACCGGTTCGCCGATTCTGGATACTCCGCTATCTCGCCGCAACGCAACTGGGGTCCGCTTCGCCTATACCCACCCCACACCTTCACGACGTCCAAGGAAATCGTCACTCTCGCGCCTGCACGAGAACTGAACGAGACCGCGAGCTGGGCGATGAGGCTACCCGATATCGCTGCGCGGCTTAGTGTTCCAGTTCGTATGACCTTCGCCGAGCACGAGGGATGGTGGCAGCATGACGAGAGAGCAATCGGCGAGATACGTGAGTTGCTCGTTGCTTCTCCTCGTGTTGAAATCGAGCACCATCGCCAGGCCGGTCACAACATCAGCCTAGGGTGGTCCGCCCGTGCTTATCACCTCAAGGCGCTCGCCTTCGCTGATGAATGCGCTGCAGCCTGACCAAACCCCCAAACCCACTATCAGGCCCGCGCTTCAGGAGCGGCCATCCGACCATTCTGAAGCCAGGCCTGCCTGTCTGGCAGCGGGTCAAAATTCTGCGCACCACCTCGCCGGTCGCACCCTTGTCGGCCCGATCCCACGAGCGGAATCCATCGAGATACGCATCCCGCGCAAAATTCTGTAGTTATTGCATTATTGTAGTCACTACGGATATTGTCGGTGATGCCGCACTCAAGAATGAAGATTGTGGGCGATGCCGCACTCAAGAATGAAGGAGGCCACTGATGGGCTCGACCGTTCAGACAGCCGCACCCAGTGCACCGCAAGAAGCAAGTAGTCGAAGCCTCAATCTGACAATCCTGGCTCTAGGAATTGGTGCAATCGCCAGCATCCTCGACTCGACGATCGTCAACGTCGCTGTGGACCACCTGTCGCAGGTGTTCGGGGCAAGCCTTACTCACACCCAATGGGTGATCACAGGTTTTCTGCTGGCGATGGCCGCAATCGTTCCGCTGTCGGGGTGGATGATCGATCGACTCGGCGGTCGCACCACCTGGATGATCGCTCTTTCGACCTTCCTTGCCGGTTCAATTGCCTGCGGGCTGGCGTGGAACCTTAACTCTCTCATTGTGTTCCGAATTGTCCAGGGCCTCGGCGCCGGTCTGATCATCCCCGTGCTGATGACACTCATGACGCAGGTCGCCGGCCCAGCCAGGCTAATGACAGCGATGGGAAGCTTTTCACTGCTCGTGCAGGTCGGGCCCATCCTAGGGCCTGTGATCGGCGGCGTGCTGGTGCAAGGCGCCAACTGGAGATGGCTTTTCCTCGTAAATATCCCCTTCTGTGTAGTGGGGCTAATTTTGGCTCAACTCATACTCCCGCCCCGGGACCGGGCAACACAGAAAAGGTCACTCGACGTGGTCGGACTCGTGCTACTCGCGCCGTCACTGGCCGCCCTGGTATACGCACTGAGCAACATCACCGCCGACCACGGCCTCGCGCCTGCAAATGTTTGGGTACCGCTTGCGTTCGGTGTCATCGGAATCCTCGGATTTATCGGCTGGTCGCTACACGACGGCACCAGAGCCCTCATTGACGTCCGCCTCTACTCGGACCGTGGTTTCAGCGTGGCCAACGGACTCAGCGTCTTATCCGGGTTCACGATGTTCGCCGGTATGCTTCTGCTGCCCTTGTACTTTCAGGCCGTCCATGGTTCCTCGATCGTCGAGGCAGGCTTGTTCCTAGTTCCCCAAGGTCTCGGCGCGGCAGCACTAATCGTCGGGGGCAAAAAGCTGACCAAGAACATATCCGCCCGTACGAAGGTCATCGCGGGCTTCATACTGATGGCGATCGGAACCTTGCCCTTCGCGTTCCCCGAGTTGCGCGATATGACATGGCTATTGATTGTCGCTCTCTTCGTCCGCGGCGTCGGTATCGGAGCTAGTACGCCCTCCCTCAATGCTGTTGCCATGATGGGCCTTCCAAAGGATCAACTTGCCCGGGGTACCACGGCATTCAATATTGTTCAGCGTATTGGCGCCCCTTTCGGAACTACAGTCATAGCAGTGATCCTTGCTCGCGCCACGGCGAGCGCACCGCAGACTGATCTCGGCACTGCACAGGCATTCGGAACAGCATTCTGGTGGACTATCGCATTCACTGTGCTGCCGGTTGTCTTGGCCATGCTGCTGCCGCGCGCGAAGACGTCGAGCCCCGCTACAACAAAACAACCAGCCGGCTCCGTGAAATAGCGTTGCGGCGGCTAGATATACAGCGCCGACATCCTGTGCACTCAGTGCCCGACCCGGGTCAGGCTTCGTGCAAGACTGCCGCCTCGCGCAGAACTAGTTCATCGACTGATCACATTTCATCCGAGAAACAACACTGGCAGCCCACGATTGAATCTTGCTTCGGCGCGATCGTGGATCAGGGCTGACGCGCCGACACGCTGCCAAGCGATCCCAGTGTTCGGCACGACAGCGAAGAAATGGTTGATACCACTGGGCGGGCGGCGCGGGGGCGATCACGTCCGCTCGAGCGTCACATCATCGTCCTGTGCTTCCCGCCGATGGGTAGCCGGGCCTGCCGACCCACGACTGACCCCCGATACCGTCCTGAACGATCTTTGATGCCCCAGTGGCGACATGTGGATCAGGAGATGGGTTGGGCGGTCGCGCCTCACCGCTACGAACACCCTGAGCCAGGTGATCCGGTCCACGGCACCATGAAGAATCTCGGCCGTAGCCCCGTCAGTAGTGGGACGTCGCATGCTCGAGTACACGATAGGTAGCCCGCAGACAAGGAAGGCCCGTGGCGTTAGCGCACCACGGGCGGGATCATCACAGCCAGTTGGCGTATACGGAGATTCTCTGCGGCGAACTCAAGACCGTCGCACGGTTCTTCGATCTGCGCCAACGTCCTCTTCGCTCTCCTTGGCTCGTCGTCAAACAAGTGCTCGCAGACAGCTGAGTGCCTCTGTTGCCGCTTAGTGCTCTTCGCCGCAACCCTAGGCATCAGCGTCAGGCAAAAACGAGTCGGCGGTACAGGTCGTGGACCAACGGAAAGTCGAACGATTCAACCCGCACCTTCAACTGGCGCAACGCCTACTCCCGTATCCACCTGGCAAGTGACGCTCGCGCAGCGGCCTACCGAGAGTCCAAGAAGGCGCAATCGTCACAGACCCCAGCGGGCAGCAAGGGGCGAATAACCCCTCGAACGCATCGCGTGTCCCTGAGAGAGTCGTAGATCTTGGGGCGATGACCGGCAGGCTACCTCTCCGGATCTTTGCGCACGCCTAAACGTGTAGTTACTATATAATTGTAGTTAATACGACTTTAGGTACTGATGTTGCTGAGGCAGGGTGAGTGCCCGGAATGGAGTGGGATTGTGGATCACTCGCAGCAGGAAACACCGCCTGTCGCCCGCACGGCTTGCGATCCGATACTTGCCGATCGGCTGAACGAGCTGATTGCGGGAGTCGAGGCTCGCGAAGGGCGAACGTATACGAACAAGGCGATCGCCTGTCGTGCGACTCTTCTTGGGTATCCACTCAGTACGGCCGCAGTCTCACACATACGGTGTGGACGTATACGTAACCCCAGCTTTCGTAACGTCGTGGGGATCGCGCTAGCGCTGAATCTGGATGTCCACCACTTCCTGTGCGCGCACGATGGCACTAGTTTTGCTGACGTTGCACCGGCCACGCGTCATGTGAAGTCCCCTCAATCCGAGGCCCTGCCTCCGGAAATCGTGCGGCTAAACAGGCTGGGGCAGAAGATGTTCTACGCGGTGACCCATGGTGTAGTGACTGAGCTATGTCGGCATCCCGAGTATCGCCTCGATGGCCCCGCCAATCCGGTGTGAGTGCAATTGTGGAGTGAGTCGATTTTTGGTCGACTTGCATACTTGTGGTGGCATCGCCTACTGTAGTGCTGTCTAACGCACCGTCGCCGCTGGCGAGTTTGAGTAGCCGGCAGAAGGCCGCGACTCTGCTCCGAATTGTGTTTTTGTTCGAACGGCCCGAAAGTAAAGCGCGCTGAAGCGCAAAATTAAGGCATTCTTTTCTTAAAGAATGTCCACTCAGCCATGCGCATTTATTGGTTTCCTGTTCCCGAAAAGTGTTGCGCTTCAAGGGATTACAACATCTTGTGAGCTTAGTCACTTTGTCCGAATTTCGGTTGCGAATGATAGTTTCCTACACTAGATATAAGATATGAGTGTAGCCCAGGAGGCAGTCTTCGAGGTTCAGCAACTTATCGAGCGATACATGCTTGGAATTGATTACGATGAAATCACGGAGGAGTGGGCTAGGTCACTTTTCAGTGTCGACGTCGAGATTGTCTATCCGGTCAGTCGTCATCGCGGGCTAGATGGACTAGTTAAGTTTCAGACGTCTTCCTTAGGGCTCTGGGCGGCGACTCATCACATCGTCACGAATCCAATAGTCGAAGTCGTGGCAGAGCGCGCGTCCATCAGAGCCAATCTGCTATCAGTGCATATTCCGAAGGCTGCGGACAAAATAGTGAAAAGTCCTAACCACTATTCTGGTACGTACATGACCGGAAATGCTGCACGCACTCGCGACGGGTGGCGCTTGACGCACCTCACTTTTGATCAGGTATGGCAATCGAATAAACCAGATATCGATATACCGACCCGAGACTAGCGTTCAAGAAATCGTAAGGCAATCCTTGAGTGCATGACAGGAAGGGGGGCGTGTCGTGACTTCCGAGTGTGTATTATCCGTTGCGAAGTGCCGTGATGCCGGAGAAGGGCCGGGGGGTATCGGCGATTCAGGGCGCGGTGAAATTCTTATTGGGCGCTGGAGTGTCCTTATCATTGACGGCGACAGACAGCACAGCACGTGTATGGCTGAGGCGCTCACCAGAAGTGGCCACAGCGTTCGGTCCAGTACATCGGGTGCGGACGGGGTCGCCGTTCATCACGATGCGGACCTTATAGTTCTGGATCTGGACCTTCCTGACCTCGACGGTCTAGAAGTCTGTCGGCTAATTCGATCTTCTTGTGACACCCCTATTGTCGTTGTCACATCGCGCGACACAGAACTGGATTGCGTGTTGGCGCTACAGGCCGGCGCCGACGACTACATTACGAAACCCTACGGCCGCCGTGAGCTCATCGCGCGACTTGAAGCGGTAATGCGTAGAGTTACTCCTGATCTGGCGCGACCTTCCGATAGCGTTGTGGACTGCGGACCGCTTCATATTGACCGGTACTCCCGCGATGTGGTCATGGACGGACGAGTAATTTCCGTTACCAGAAAAGAGTTTGATCTCTTGTTGATCCTAGCCCGCTCTTTCGGTGGGGTGGTGACGCGCGAATATATCATGCAAGAAGTGTGGAAAGAATCGTGGTCGGGACGCACGGTCGATACACATATTAGTAGCCTCCGCAGTAAGCTGGGAAGTTCCGACACGATAGTTACGATCCGGGGAGTCGGGTTCAAATTAGCGTTATAAATTCATGATTGCGGTGTCCGCGAAAATCAACTCGCTCGAAGGGCTTCTATTATGACCAGTAGTTCAGCACACCATGAGGCGCTTGTCGACAAGGATGCGCTAAGAGAGCTGATTTCCAGGTTCGGGTTCACCGTTGACAGTGGGAACTACACCGGATTGTATTCCTTGCTTTCCGAGGAAGTGGTCATGGAAATTGATGAGCGCATGGTAATTCACGGCGTTGAGAATTTGGTCAGGATGGGGGACAAACCCGTATGGGGAGCTACCCAGCATCTATACACAGATGTAGTACCTGATGTGGCGGGGAACAGGGCAACCATTCTCGCGAACCTAGTTGCGATCCATGTACAGAAAGGCAAACCATCCGAGCATTATGACTTCGGCGCCCGCTATAAATTTGAAGCCGAGCGTGCAGATGATGGATCCTGGTGGCTGTCCCGCATCGTTATTACAAAGTTATGGGAGTCGGGGAATGACCAACAGATGTTTGAATAGGACGAATTACGAAAGTGACACACGGACTAAACGCCAGTGAAGGTTCGTCGGCTGTGGCGGCGCAGTGTATGACGGCGACGGCGGTGTAGTCCGGTCGGCCCAAGCTCACAGACATAACGCAAATAGGTCTTGTCGATACTGGCATGACCCCCATCAAGTGAGCCGCAAGTTATGAGAATCCTTCCGCCCTGATC
>NZ_JARJBE010000017.1:0-70607 GCF_029269915.1 Rhodococcus sp. C3V | reverse complement strand
ATCTGTCGAAGGTTCTCGACAACGCGACGTTGGTGGACGGTTCGCTCAAGGCGACTGTCGACGGTGTCGACGGTGCTGCTCCGACCCTGTCGGGTACGACGTTGAGTTGGACGGGTGCACTCGAGGCCGGTAAGTCGGTTGTTCTGACCTATCAGGTGAAGATCAACGACGGTGTTGTCGGCGGCGTTCTGATCAACAACAAGGTCACCGGTACTGCGAAGCCGCCGACCGGTCCGGAGATCACTCCTCCGCCGGTGACGACCGAGCATCCGGTGAAGGTTCCGGGGTTCACGGTCGCGAAGGCTGCCGATCCTGCGTCGGGTACCAATGTCGCTGCTGGTCAGACGATCACGTACACCGTGACCGGTTCCAACACGGGTAACACGACTCTTGATCCGGTGGTGTTGACCGATGATCTGTCGAAGGTTCTCGACAACGCGACGTTGGTGGACGGTTCGCTCAAGGCAACTGTCGACGGTGTCGACGGTGCTGCTCCGACCCTGTCGGGTACGACGTTGAGTTGGACGGGTGCACTCGAGGCCGGTAAGTCGGTTGTTCTGACCTATCAGGTGAAGATCAACGACGGTGTTGTCGGCGGCGTTCTGATCAACAACAAGGTCACCGGTACTGCGAAGCCGCCGACCGGTCCGGAGATCACTCCTCCGCCGGTGACGACCGAGCATCCGGTGGTGTCTCCGAAGATTGCTGTGGTGAAGTCTTCTGATCCGGTATCGGGTTCGAATGTTGTTGCCGGTCAGGACATCAAGTACACGCTTACGTTCACGAACACCGGTAACGGTGCGGGTGAGGTCGCGTACTTCGATGATCTGCGTGGTCTGCTCGATGATGCTGATCTGGTTGCGGGCAGCTTGAGTGCTGATGCTCCGTTGACTGCTGCGATGGTCGGCACGGATGGTTTCTCGGTGACGGGATCCCTTGCGGCCGGTGAGAGCAAGACGGTGACGTACACCGTCACGGTCAAGGCTGATGCCGATCGCGTTGCGGCGAATGCCGACAACACGGTGCTCAACTTCGTTGTTCCGGGTACGACTCCGCCGGTTGATCCTTCGGAGGTGTGTGATCCGGCGACGCAGCTGTGCACGACGCATCCGGTTCAGGTTCCGGGGTTCACTGTCGCGAAGGCTGCCGATCCTGCGTCGGGTACCAATGTTGCTGCTGGTCAGACGATCACGTACACGGTGACCGGTTCCAACACGGGTAACACGACTCTTGATCCGGTGGTGTTGACCGATGATCTGTCGAAGGTTCTCGACAACGCGGCGTTGGTGGACGGTTCGCTCAAGGCAACGGTCGACGGTGTCGACGCGACTGCTCCGACCCTCGAGGGCACCACGCTCACCTGGACCGGTGCACTCGAGGCCGGTAAGTCGGTTGTTCTGACCTACCAGGTGAAGATCAACGACGGTGTTGTCGGCGGCGTTCTGATCAACAACAAGGTCACCGGTACTGCGAAGCCGCCGACCGGTCCGGAGATCACTCCTCCGCCGGTGACGACCGAGCATCCGGTGAAGGTTCCGGGGTTCACGGTCGCGAAGGCTGCCGATCCTGCGTCGGGTACCAATGTTGCTGCTGGTCAGACGATCACGTACACGGTGACCGGTTCCAACACGGGTAACACGACTCTTGATCCGGTGGTGTTGACCGATGATCTGTCGAAGGTTCTCGACAACGCGGTGTTGGTGGACGGTTCGCTGAAAGCAACGGTCGACGGTGTCGACGGGACTGCTCCGACACTCTCGGGGACGACGCTCTCGTGGACCGGCGTGCTCGAGGCCGGTAAGTCGGTTGTTCTGACCTACCAGGTCAAGGTCAATGCCGGTGTTGCCGGTGGCACGTTGATCAACAACAAGGTCACCGGTACTGCGAAGCCGCCGACGGGTCCGGAGATCACTCCTCCGCCCGTGACGACCGAACACCCGGTGGATGGCACACCCGCGATCGAGGTACTGAAGTCCTCTGTTCCCTCCACCACGAACCGTGTGGTTGGCGGCCAGGAGATCACGTACACGCTCACGTTCAAGAATGTGGGTACCGCGGATGGTGAGATCAGCTTCTACGACGATCTGACCGATGTTCTCGACGATGCAGTAATGACGAAGAATCCGGCTACCACTTCCACGCTGGTTGTTTCGGGTGTCGTCGACAACGTCTTCACGGTCACCGGAAAGCTGGCCAAGGGTGAGAGCGCGACGGTGACGTACACCGTCAAGGTCAATCCTGAGATCGGAACGTTGTCAGGTCCCGGATTCACTCCGGGCGTCCTGAACAACTACCTGGTGGTTGGTGGCGAGAACCCGCCGGTGGACTGTGTCCCGGGCGACGCTCTCTGCACCGAACACCCGGTGGACCCGCCGGAGACCACCACCACGGTGCCGCCGACGACCACCACGACGCCGCCGGTCACGACGGAGCCCTGTGTTCCTCCGACGACGACCACGCGGATGGTTCCGACCACAACGGTTGCGACGACGACGGCTAGCGCGATCACTGCCGGTGACGCTGATGTGACCGGTGCGGAGGAATCCACCACCACGGAGGAGACCACCACAGAGGAGACCACGACAGAAGAAGTTGTCGCGGAGGAGATTGTGGATCCGTGTGGCGTGACGACAACGACGCCGCCGACGACAACGCCGCCGGTCACGACAGTTCCGCCGACCACGACGGTTCCGAACACGACGGTGCCGGTTACACCGACGATCATCATTCCCCCGATCGTCGTTGTGCCTCCGATCGTCGTACCGCCGACGGTTCCGGGTCAGCCGGTTCCGAGCACGGTTCCGGGACAGCCGAAGCCGCCGACAGCAAACCCGGGTCAGCCGGGTCAGCCGAAGCCGTCTGCTCCTCAGGGCGGGACGATCAACTCGGGTGGTGGCGCTGGTGAGAGTGGCGTGAACACCGGGTTGCTCGCAGCAGGTGGATTGGTTCTGCTGCTGGCGCTGGGAACGGGTGTTGTTCTCCTGACGCGTAAGCGTCGCGAGGACGGTGACAACTGATTCTCTTGAGAATCTGAGGTAAACGACGTGGGGCAGATCGCAGAGTATGCGATCTGCCCCACGTCGTTTTCATGTGTGTTACGAGCCGAGCCGAGATCCGTCCTTCTTCCAGGCTGCAACTACCGAGGGGCGAGGCTGGGCGGAACCACCGTCGGGCCAATGGGATGCGGGGCTTTCGATGCTGGCGTCGTCGGTCTCGCCGGGGTGCTGGACGCAGACGATGACGCGCTTCTCGTCCACGATGGGGCCGCAGGTTTCGGCGCCGACGGGAACGGTGAGGAACTGCTTTGTCTCACCGCGGTTTTCGCCTTCGAGGACAACGCTGAACAGCCCGTCGTTGGACTTGAGTGCGTTGCCGTCGGTGGAGATCCACAGATTGCCGTGCGGGTCGAAGGCAAGGTTGTCCGGGCATGAGATGGGGCTGACCTTGCTCTTGTCGAACCCACCGAAGTAAGTATCGGCTGTGGCCGGATCTCCGCAGACGAGAAGAAGATTCCAGCCGAAGGTGGTGCCGGCGTGGTCGTCGGTGATTTCGAGGACCTGGCCGTTCTTGTTGTTGTTCCTCGGGTTCGCCTCGTCGGCCGCGGCGCCACCGTCGACTCCGCGCTTGGTGTTGTTGGTCAGTGCGACGTAAACCTTGCCGCTCTTCGGGTTTGCCTCGAAGTCCTCGGGGCGATCCATCTTCGTTGCCCCGACCTTGTCACCGGCCTGGCGGGTGAAGACGGCGACCTCTTCGGCGCTCATGCCGTCGACCAAGGATTCGCCCTTGCCGTCTTCGCCGGTGCGCAGGATGGCTACCCACTCGCCGGTTCCGTCGAACTTGCCGTCCGACGGAAGCTTGCCGCTGCCGTCGATCTCGCCGGCGGAGTTTCCGCTGAGCTTTGCGACGTACAGTGTTCCGGCGTCGAGCAGAGTCATGTTGTGGCGCATGGCTGCTTGACTCTTGCCGTCCTGCATCTTTCGGCTGGAGACGAACTTGTACATGTAGTCGAAGCGCTCGTCGTCGCCGCTGTAGGCGACGACGGTGCCGTCCGACGTGATGTAAATGGTGGCGGCTTCGTGCTTGAAACGTCCGAGCGCTGTGTGCTTGATCGGAGTCGACGACGGATCCCAGGGATCGATCTCGACGACGTATCCGAATCGGTTGACCTCGTTGGGTTCTGCGACCAGATCGAACCGCTTGTCGAAGCGTTCCCACTTGCGCTCGGAAGCGGCACCGGCAAGACCGTAGCGCTTCAGCCGTGCTGCCACCGTGGGATCGGTGACACCCTCGGCGTTCGCGAAGTACTGGTTGAAGTTCTCTTCGCCGGAAAGCACTGTGCCCCAGGGGGTGACGCCGCCGGCGCAATTGTTGAGGGTGCCGAGCACTTTGGTTCCCGTGGGATCGGCACTCGTCTTGAGGAAGTCGCTGCCTGCAGCGGGGCCGGTCACGACAAATTCCGTGGTTCCGGTGATGCGGCGATTGTTCGATCCGATCTCCGGTACGAGCTTGCCGTTGTCGGATTCGCCCTTGACCTGGACGACCGACAGTCCGTGGCTGGCCAGGCCGATCTTGAACTGCTCCTCGGTCGGGTTCTCCGCATCGTAGCCGCGGAACATCGCCGGCTCGGTGGAGTATTCGTGATTGACCACGAGTAGGTAGGTGTTGGGCTGCCCGTCGACCGGGAGCAATCCGGCGAAGTCGTTATTGAATCCGAACTGCAGTTCCTGCGCTGCCGCAGTCTGCTTGTCGAAGTCGAAAGCCGGGGCGCCGGCGAGAACGGCGTCACCCCAGCGAATCACGACGGCTTGATCGTATCCGTCAGGGACGGTGACCTTGTCTTCCTTGTTGGGCGCGACAGCGCTGAAGTTCGTCCCCGCTGGTGTCGATCCGCCGCTGCTGCCGCTCGTCGAACCGGTTCCCGGTTCCGCACTTGCGGATTCGTCGGAACACGCGACGAGGGCGCTGCCCGCTCCCACCGCGAGGACTGCCATGCCGCTGCCCCGGAGCAAGCCGCGACGACTCAGCGCCGTGCGTGCGATGTCGCGGAAGTATTCGCCTCCCGAGGTGTTGGGGACCTCGTGAGAGCACGCGTTTCCGCACTTGTACTGGCAGGTGATCGACGCGCGCGCAGACACGCCGTCGTGTTTGACGAACAAGGCCAAAGGCTTGATAGCCACCGTGAACTCCCGAGATTCGATGTACGGACTTCGGGAACCGTAGAAGCTCGAAGCAAGGGTAAAGGAACGTAAAAATGAACGGCAAAACAACGAGGTGACCCTTACCCGCGGTTTACGACGCGTCCCCGCGGGGACGTCGCATGACATTTGTCATCGCTGATCCGTGACGGTGTCACCGCAGGTGATGACGCTGTGCACTGTTTTCGGCTCTGACTTCCCGCGAAGCTTGGATGCATGAGAGAACCACATGAGGGAAGCCTCCTGACGGACCTGATGGACATCGGACCCGCACCCACGATGGGCCGCGAACTTGTAGTGATCGTCGTGAATATCGCGATCATCGGAGTGGTGTTCGCGATCATCGGCTCCAATCCCGTGTTCTGGATTCTTGTTGCCGCTCTCGCTGTCTATGCGGGTATTCGATTCGTGATCGGACTGCGCGGCTGGAACCGAGCGGAGGCGCAGCGATGAAGGGCGATCCCGTGATCGACGTAGTCGGAATGTCGCGGCGCTACGGCTCCGGCAAGGAGGCGTTCGATGCTGTTCGCAATCTGGATCTGAGTGTTCAGGAGGGCGAGCTGTTCGGCCTCCTCGGGACCAATGGTGCCGGCAAGACGTCCACTCTCGAAGTGATTCAGGGTCTTTCACGATCCAGTGCCGGAACGGTGCGCGTTCTGGGCATGGATCCGGTGCGCAACCGCAAGCAGATTCGCCCGTCGCTTGGCATCATGCTCCAGAAGGGTGGCTTGCCCCAAGACCTGACTGCTCGTGAGAGTTTGGCGATGTGGGCCGGAACCTGCTCGAATCCGCTGCCCGTGGACGAGGTGCTCGAGCGCGTGGACATGCGTGACCGTGGTGATACCCGCGTGAAGTTCCTCTCGGGAGGTGAGGCGCGGCGACTGGATCTGGCGTGCGCGATCATCGGCCGGCCACTCGTCCTGTTTCTCGACGAGCCGACTACTGGTTTGGATCCCGAAAGTCGACGTAACACTTGGCAATTGATTGCTGACTTGAAAGCGTCGGGCGTCACCATCATGTTGACGACGCACTACCTCGACGAAGCCGAGTCCCTGTGCGACCAATTGGCGATCATGCACCGAGGATCGGTGGTGCGCAGCGGAACCGTGGCGGACGTCGTCGCGGATCATCCCGCCCAGATCAAACTGCACCGTCCAGGTCTTCCGCTCCCAGCGCTGGCCGGCGCCGAGGTACGCGTCGAAAACGATCTGGTGGTGATCACCACTCGCGCAGTGCAGGAGACGCTGACGGAACTGCTGCTGTGGGCACAGCACAACAACATCCTGCTGACTGGCCTGGATGCCCGCGCGGCATCCCTGGAGACCGTATTCCTCTCCATTGCAGACCAATTCGATCATCACGCAACTCTCGAAGGAGCGTCGGCATGAACCGCATAGCAACCCTGTCTCGTTCGGAGTTCACGCTCCTGGGACGAAATCGACTGTTGCTCTTCAACGCAATCGTCCTCCCGTTGATCTTTCCCGTGGGGATGCTGTACCTCTCACGCGATGGCGGGTTGTCCGACAAGTCGGTGTCGGCAGGCCTCGAGGTGTTTGCACTCTTCCTGCTCGTGTTCGTGGTCTTCTACAACCTCCTGTCGGTGTACGCGACGCGTCGTGACGAGTTGGTTCTCAAGCGACTACGGACAGGGGAATGCAGCGACGCCGAGATCCTCGCGGGCCCGGCAGTGCCGTCGTGGGTTCTCACCGGCCTGTTGACGGTGGTGATCGGAATCGCCGTGATGGTTCTGGGCGGTAGTGCTCCGGTCAATCCGGTCCTGGTGCTGGTCGCGGTGATCGGCGGCGCCGCGCTCTTCACGGCGCTGGCGTTGATCACTTCGGCTGTCACGCGAAATGCAGAGGCGGCGCAGATCACCTGCATGCCGATTCTGATTCTGGCGACGGCAGGTATGTCCTCGATCAGGAATGTCGTGCCGGACAACGTTGCTCGCATTCTCGATTTCACTCCGCTGGCCGCAGTAGTGGACCTTCTCAATCTCGGATGGCTGGGGCGGACCACTGGCGAACTGGCTGATCTGGGCGATGCGCCCGGTGCGGCAGCGGGATTTGTCGACACCTTCGGTTCGGCTGCGCAACCGCTGTTGGTCATGCTGGCGTGGATCGTCGGTTCGGTTCTGATCGCGAACGTCCACTTCCGCTGGGAACCGCGTTCGTAGAACTCTGAGAAGGTAGTGGGCATGATCGCGCAGAACTTCGGACGCTGGAATCCGAGACGGACGTGGCGAACCGCGTCGAACGTCGACAAGGTTCGCCTCTACACGCGGCAATCGTTCATCATGGTCGCAGTGGTTTTCGGTGGCTTCGGTGCGGTCACCGAGATAGTTGCGGATCGGTACCTGTCGGGTGTCTTCCTCGGAATCAGTGCCGTTGCGTGCGTCATCGCCGTGTCTCGGATGCCTGATCTGGGCGGAGTCGTGGCCAAGCCCGTCCAGATTCCTCTTGCCGTGATGACGTTGTCGGCGTTCTGCTCGGCGGGAATTGCCTTGGGAAGCAATGGCGAGAACGGCCCGTACTTCTGGCTGGCGGCAATCCTTGTCGTGCCCCTTGCGGGGTTGACGTCGTTGCGCTGGCTGATCGTGGGCTCGGTGGCCGCCGGGGTTGTACTGGGACTGCTTGCGGGTCCGGAAAGCGGCGTGTCCGTCGGAATCGTCGCCGCCTTCATGGGGCTGACCGTCTACATGTCGGTGTGGCTGCTGCGGATGGTCACCGAATTGGACGAGGCACGCGGAGCCGCTGCCGCTCTGTCCGTCGCCGAGGAACGGTTGCGATTTTCACGCGACCTCCATGACGTCGTCGGGCGGGCACTGTCTGCAATTGCGGTGAAAAGTGAACTTGCAGCTACTCTTTCACGACGCGGCGACGATCGTGCCGCCGCGCAGATGGACGAAGTACGCGAACTTGCGCAAGATTCACTCGACGAAGCGCGCGAGTTGGTTCGGGGATACCGGTCCATCGCTTTGGCGTCCGAGCTGGCCGGTGCGCAGTCTCTGCTCGAGGCCGCCGGAATCTCCACCGCGATACGTGGATCGGCAGATCAGCTGCCGGTGGAACTGGCCGAAGCCGCTGCCTGGGTCGTCCGTGAAGGCGTCACCAACATTCTCCGGCACTCCAGTGCCGAGAATTGCAGCATCGAAGTGTTCGCGGACGGCGTCGTGATCGCCAACGACGGCGCACGTATCGCAGAGCCGAACAACGGAACCGGCCTGAACGGATTGCGCGAGCGCGTCGGCGCCGTCGGAGGAACCGTCGAAACCGTGCAGGACGAAGATCGCTTCACCCTCACCGCCCACTTTCCGTCCCGAACGAAGGAGTCTCGGTGACCGAGCCGATCAAGGTACTGCTGGCCGACGACGAGAACCTGATCCGCTCGGCTCTGGCCATGATGTTGTCGCTCGAGGACGACATCGTTGTCGTCGCGGAAGCCGAATCGGGCGAGGATGCCGTGGTCGCTGCTGCAAAACATCAACCTGACGTAGCCGTGCTCGACCTTCAAATGGCAGGTATCGACGGCATCGAGACGGCGCAACAGATTGCGCAGACGGTCTCGGGGTGCGTCTCGATCATCGTGACGAGCCACGGGCGTCCCGGGTACTTGAAGAAGGCACTGTCAGCAGGTGTCCGCGGATTTCTACCGAAGACGACGCCTGCGGCGACCCTCGCCGAGGTGGTCCGCAGCGTCCATGCCGGCGGGAGGTACGTCGATCCGTCGTTGGCTGCCGAGGCGATCGGCGCCGGCGACTCACCGCTTACTCCGCGCGAGGCGGACGTACTCGAGTACGCGGCCGACGGAGCATCCATCGAGCAGATCGCTTCCCGGGCACACCTCTCGGCAGGAACCACCCGGAACTATTTGTCGTCAGCTGTCACCAAACTCGGTGCTGCCAACCGGCACGAAGCAGCGGTGATCGCCCGCCGGCAGGGGTGGATTTAGGGCCGAAGGCCCCGCGATGTCGAGAATCCCCGACTTGCTTCGTCCCTGTAGTGAAGTGCGACCAGAATGGGTGGCACCGACACAGAGGAGATTCACGATGGCCAAGTACTTGCTGCTCAAGCACTACCGCGGCGCTCCGGCTGCAGTCAACGACGTGCCGATGGACCAGTGGACGCCGGACGAGATCACTGCCCACGTGAAGTACATGCAGGACTTCGCGGATCGGCTCGAGAAGGCGGGCGAGTTCGTCGACGGTCAGGCTCTCGCTCCTGAGGGCACCTTTGTCCGGTACGACGGTGAGGGTCGCCCGCCGGTCACCGACGGTCCGTTCGCGGAAACCAAGGACCTCATTGCCGGCTGGATGGTGATCGACGTCGACAACTACGACCGTGCCGTCCAATTGGCCGGCGAGCTCTCGGCCGCGCCCGGCGCAGGCGGGAAGCCGATTCACGAATGGCTCGAACTGCGCCCGTTCCTGACCGAGCCGCCGACCATCACGGACTGAAACCTGTCATGGACGACGCCCTGCTTCGGAGTCTGACTCCGAGCGTGCTCGGCATCCTCGTCCGCCGCGGAGCAGATTTCGCGTCGGCCGAGGACGCCGTGCAGGACGCTCTGCTCGAGGCGGTCAGGACCTGGTCGGACAACCCGCCGCGGGACCCGAAGGGCTGGCTGGTCACGGTGGCCTGGCGGCGGTTCCTCGACGGGATCCGGTCGGATGCGGCTCGTCGCAAGCGGGAGTTTCTGGTTGACGAGCAGCCAGGCGAGCGGCCGGTCAGCGGGTCGGTGCCGGGCGTGGACGACACACTCCAGCTCTACTTTTTGTGCGCGCACCCGTCGTTGACGCCGTCGTCCGCCGTCGCACTCACGCTGCGCGCTGTCGGCGGGCTGACCACCCGCCAGATTGCGCGGGCCTACCTGGTGCCCGAGGCGACTATGGCTCAGCGCATCAGCCGAGCCAAGCGCACGGTCTCCGGCGTCCGGTTCGAGCAACCCGGCGATGTCGCCACCGTCCTGCGTGTCCTCTATCTGGTCTTCAACGAGGGGTACTCCGGCGACGTCGACCTCGCTGCCGAGGCCATCCGGCTCACCCGGCAGTTGGCGGCCGCGATCGATCACCCCGAAGTCGCAGGGTTGCTCGCACTGATGCTGCTCCATCACGCTCGTCGAGCCGCGCGAACTGCCGCGGACGGCAGTCTGGTTCCGCTAGCCGAGCAGGATCGCAGCCGGTGGGACACCGATTCGATTGCCGAAGGAGTCGCAATCCTCCAGTCAGCTCTCGCCCGCGACCGGCTCGGTGAGTTCCAGGCCCAGGCCGCCATTGCCGCACTCCATGCCGACGCTTTCACAGCAGACGAGACCGACTGGGTGCAGATCGTGGAGTGGTACGACGAACTCGCAGCCTTGACCGACAGCCCGATTGTCCGGCTCAACCGAGCGGTGGCCGTCGGCGAGGCAGACGGACCACGCGCCGGATTGGCAGCTCTTGCAGCGCTGGATGATTCACTTCCACGCCATGCCGCAGTCGAGGCCTATCTGCGTGAACGCGACGGAGACCTGGAGTCGGCGGCGAGGTTGTATGCCGATGCAGCGCACAAGGCATCCAACCTCGCCGAACGCGACCATCTGATGCTTCAGGCGTCGAGGATCAACGCCCGTCGATCCCCTGCAAGCGCCCCTGAGTCAGAGAACCTGTGAGAGGAACGCCTGCAGTCGATCTGTTTCGGGATCGTCGAAAAGCTGTTCCGGAGTACCGGTTTCGACAACGGCGCCGCGATCCATGAACAGCACCTTGTCGGAAACGGAACGCGCGAAACCCATTTCGTGCGTCACGACGACCATGGTCATGCCGGACTTCGCGAGATCGGCCATCAATGCCAGAACACCCTTGACCAGTTCGGGGTCGAGAGCTGACGTCGCCTCGTCGAAGAACATGACCTCGGGCTTCATCGCCAGGGCGCGGGCAATGGCGACGCGCTGCTGCTGACCGCCGGAAAGGTTGCCGGGCCGCGAGTCGGCCTTCTCCCTGAGCCCCACCAGATCCAGCTGCTCGAGCGCGAGCGCCCGAGCTTGCTCCTTCGACAAACCCTTGAGCTTGTTCGGCCCGAGTGCGATGTTCTCGGCGACGGTCTTGTGTGGGAACAGGTTGAAGTGCTGGAACACCATGCCGATCCGCTGGCGTAGCTCGTCGGGGTTGTCCTTCAGGACGGACTTCCCGTCGAGCAGCACGTCACCCTGCTCGGGCTCGTGCAGACGGTTCAGCACGCGCAGGAGCGTCGACTTGCCCGAACCGGAGGGCCCGATGACGGTGACGGTGTTTCCGGCGTCGACGTGCAGGTTGACGCCGCGAAGCACCTTGTTGGTACCGAAGGACAGATGCAGGTCCTTGCCGGTGAGCGATACGGACTTCAGTTCAGAGCTGGTGGTCATGTCCTCAGCCCCTTTCCACGACGATGGCCTGCTCGAGCGGATCCAACGTGCCTGAAGTGTCGGCGCGTCCGGTCCGGAGTCGGTTGTCGATGTAGTTGACGAGGTGCGTCAGCGGGATGGTCAGAGCAAGGTAGAACAAGCCTGCCGCAACGAGCGGGGACAGGCTGCCGGTCTGGGCGTTGAGATCACGTCCGACGGCAAAGAGTTCCCGCTGGGTGACGAGCAGACCGAGGAAGTAGATCAGCGACGAGTCCTTGATCAGCGAGATGAACTGGTTCATCAACGCCGGCAGAACGCGTCGTACACCCTGCGGGATGACGACCAGCGACATGGACTTTCGGTAGCTGAAACCGAGGGCACGTGAAGCCTCGAGCTGCCCGGACTCGACGCTCTGGATTCCGGATCTGAAGATCTCACCGATGTATGCCGACGCGAGCAGTGACAGCGCCGCGACACCGAGCCAGTACGGATTGCTACCGGTGATTCCCTTGACGATCGGTCCGACGCCGAGCCCGATGATCAAGATGATGACGACTGCGGGCAGGCCACGGAAGATGTCGGTGTAGACGCGGGCCGGCCAGCGCAGCCAACGGGTGCGCGAGATACCGGCGACAGCGAGCAGCATGCCGAGGATCGTGCCGATGATGCCGGACGCGAGCGCAAGGATCAGGGTGTTGGGAAGACCGGTCTTGAGGAGATCGGGGAATGCCTTCTTGTACAGATCCCAGTCGAAGAACGTGTCCTTGAGCTGTTCGAGCGTCGACTTCGGTTGGTACGACGCGGTATCGCCACCGTCGCCGTTTGCTGCGTTTTCCGCGGCAATGGCTGCGAAGTCGGGCAGTTCCGGAGTGGCCGCGGCCTTGGATCCGGGCTTCCAGCCTTCAGGGAGTTGGCGCGGTACCCAGTCGGCGTACAGCTGAGACCAGGTTCCGTCGTCGATGACTGCGTCGAGGCCGGAGTTGAGGGCGTCGATCAGCGGCTGGTTTTCCTTGTTCACCGCCCAACCGACGAAGTTGTTGACCGAGAAGGTGTTCTGGATGATCGAGGTCGGATCACCGGGAGCGATTGCACCTTCGGCCTGCTGAGACGGAGCTACCCAGGCGTCGATCTGTCCGGACTTGAGGTTCGCGTACGCCGTGGCGTAGTCGGGAAACTTCACGGGATCGAGCTTGAGCGTGTTCACGACGTAGTCGTCCTGCACGGTTCCCTGCACGACGCCGATGCGCTTGGAGGCATCCAGGTCTCCGAAGCCGGTGATCGGGCTGCCGTTGGGCACGACGAGGGAGAAGTATCCGAAGTCGTAACCGTTGGTGAAGCCGACGGTGTTGCGACGGTCGTCCGTGGTGGTGATGGACGACGAGCCGACGTCGAAGCGTCGACCGGCAACCTGGGCGAGAAGCCCGGCGAACTCGGTGCCGACGAACTCGACCTTCAGGCTCAGCTTGTCCGCGACGGCCTTCAGCAACTCGTTGTCGTATCCGGTGTACTGATTCTCGGAGTTGACGCAGATGCTCGGGGGCGCGTCACCGAGCGTGCCGACCGTGATGACCCCGGGTTTGATCAGATTCAGCTTCGAGGTGTCGATCTGATCGACCGGGGTGACGGTGGCCGTGGTGTAGCGGTCTTCGGCGCCCGCACCCGCTGCCGCGTCCAGATTGGTGGGCGCCGCGGTTGCAGCTCCCACTCCTGGAGGTGCACACAGGTCTGTGGGGGCTGCCGACGAATCCGAGCCACTCGAGCACGATGACAGAGCCAGCGCCAGGAGGGCAGTGAGGAGCAGTGCCACCACCAGGCGGATCTTCGCTGCGACGGAAGAAAACATGCGTGCAGCGTAAACCTAAGGGTAGCCATTTCTCCGTGTAGAACTGTTGACAGTTTCCGGACAAGGGGCCGTTGCGCTGCGGGCATGCCTTCAAATCAGCGTGATTTTAAGTATCGCCAGTTCGGGGGAATCTCGTGCCGTAGAGATCGGCGTCAGCGGACGGGTGCGAGTTCGACGCCCGACGGAGGTACCAGGCGACGCAGCGTTCCGTCGAAGCCGGTGACGTAGAGCGCCCAGCCGTCGCCGTCCTGTCCTATACGCACTGAACTCGGCCCGTTCCACCCATTCGACAGACCCGAAGCGACGACGCAGGAAGTGCCGGTTTCAGGGTGTACGCGATAGATCGAGCCTTCGACGTGAGCAGCGGCGTAGAGCATTCCATCCTGCGACATGGTCAGATCGTCGAGGCCGGGTATCAGGCTCGGGACCGTCGCTACAACTGTCCACGCGTCAGGGGTATCCAAGGGCACTCGAATGATCTGACCGGTGAACAGGTCATCGGTGTACACGGCTCGATGATCCGGACTGAGCGCGAGTCCCTCCGAACGCGGCACTGTCGACCAATTGGGCACGACGGCTCCGGAGTCGTGCAGATAGCGCGAGACGCCCTTTGGTGGACCTCCTTCTGTTCCGACCCACGTGGTCAGCAGATCGCCGTCGGGAAGTCGGAGCAGGCCGTTGCCCGCGAAGTCGGCGGGGGCGGACAGCTGATCCGTCGTGGTGTCCAGTTGCCACAGCTTGCCGTCCTGTCTGGTGAGGAAGGACAGCCTCGAACCGTCGAGCTGCAAACCGCCAGGAGCAGCAATGCCGTCGAGGACGGTTCGTACCTGTCCTTCGGCGTCGACGTGATAGATCTTCGACTCGCCGGAGAGGTAGAACCCGCCGTTGTCATCGGTCTCGAGGTTTTCGAGCTGTTTCAACCCCTGGGCTACGGTCTCGACCTGCCAATCGCCGCACATCGGCGCGGTTGTCCAGGTTGCCTCCGCCGGCGTCGCCGCGGCAGCGGTCCCGGCTGCGATTGCCGCGACGATCAACAACGCCCGAGTTCGGTTGCGTGATAGCCCCATTGCGCACAACTTACGGCAAATCGGACCAATATCAAACGGTCTGGTCGGTATAGCCGGCGCCCAGGGGGTCGCTCCAGGTGGTCCACACGTCTGGCCCGAGTTCGATCTCGGCTGTGGTGAGTAGACACGCGTCGAGTTCTCGGTGCAGTCGAGACGGGTCGATGGATTGGCCGATGAAGACGAGTTCTTGTCGGCAGTCACCGACAGGTTCTTCCCACTTGTCGAGGATTCCGTCACGACGGTAGTCGTCGGCCGGCCACTCGTCACGGGGTAGAAACTTCCACCAACGGCCGACGTATCCGTGGCGAATGAGATGACCGGCCTGAGAAATACTCCCGATCTCGGTGAACCGGCCGGCATTCCAGTAGTAGCCCTTGGCCCGAAGTAACTTTCCGTTGGTCCACTCGCTGCTGAGGAAATCATGCAGCCGTTGGGGGTGGAAGGGTGCGCGCTCGCGGTACACCACCGAACTGATTCCGTACTCTTCGGTTTCGGGGATGTGTTCACCTTGGAGTTCTTGTAACCATCCGGGGGCCTGTGCAGCCTTTTCGAGTGAGAACAAACCGGTGTCGAGAATCGTGTCGAGTGGGATGCGACCGAGCGTCATCGGAACTATCGCAGCGGATGCGTTCAAAGAGCGCAGGACTGCGGTCAATTCGACCAGGTGCTGGTGCGAGACGAGATCGGCCTTGCTCACCAGGATGACGTCGGCAAATTCGATCTGATCGACAAGCAGATCCGCGATGTCTCGTTCGTCTTCCGGGGCATCGGCTTCGACGCGGCCCCCAGCCGTGTAGTCGCGCAGAAAACTGTGGCCGTCGACGACGGTGACCATGGTGTCGAGTCGGGCGACGTCGGCGAGGGCGTGGCCGTCGGTATCGATGAATGTGAACGTCTCTGCGACGGGAAGCGGTTCGGAGATGCCCGAAGATTCGATGAGTAGGTAGTCGAATCGGCCATCGGCGGCCAAGGCACTGATCTCGGAGAGAAGATCCTCTCGCAGAGTGCAGCAGATGCAGCCGTTGGTCATCTCGACCAGTTTCTCCTCGGAGCGACTGAGCGAGATCTCACGCTCGACTTCTGCACTGTCGATGTTGATTTCGCTCATGTCGTTGACGATCACCGCAACCCGCCGACCCTCCCGATTTCGCAGGATCTCGTTGAGTAGTGTCGTCTTCCCGGCGCCCAGGAAACCTGACAGCACCGTGACCGGAAGTCGTGTGTCGACCATGATTTCCAGTGTCCTTCCGAATGAGAGAATCGCTGTGATCAGGCGGCGGTCACGCGAAACGCTGTGATCGCGTGACCGCCGCCCGGAATGTTGGACGATCAGGCCGCAGGCTCGAGGTAACCCTCGAAAAGGTCGACTACGACGCTGCCGCCGTCGGTGTCGCTACCGAACAATTCCTCGGCGGCGAACTTCACGTGGTACGTCGGTTCTTCGCCGGCGTCGTTGCGCCCGTGGCCGATTGCGTCGGGAAACGGCCACTTCTCGGTAGTCCGATGAGAGATGGTCCCCACTCGTCCGCGGCAGTACGCAGGCATTCGAATATGCCCCGGAACGTACTCGTCGCGCACGCGTACTCGCTGACCGATTTCGAAGGTGGTCGTCTCGACGGGTGCCGGCCGCCCTTCGGATTCGCTGGGCCGCGACAGTGGGAACGGTCCCCCTGCAAGGCTTTCGAGTTCTTCCTGCGTCAGGATTCCCTTTTCGACCATCAGTGTCGCGACGCCGATGACGTACCTCTCGTAGTACGGGGTCATCATGTAGTGGCGTGGTTCCATCCGCTCGACGACGTATCGAACTTCGTCGACGCTGAATGCCCCGAGTTCGGCGACACCGGCGAACATCAGGCTGTACGGCAGGTGTTCCCACTCGGCGTGGAAGGTGGGGCCGATGTCGGCGTTGACGGTATGCGGGACTTTGCCGAAGCCTTGAACTCCGGCAAGATCGTGTACTCCATCCATGGTGTGCTTCTTTCTTGTCGGGGTGGTCAGACGGTGGGGACCTGCGGGACTGCGACGCCGATCAGGCAGTCCTTGGTGACGATTTCCTGCAGTTGTTCCTGGCTCCAGCCTTCGGTGCCTGCGGGACGTTGCGGTAGGACCATGTACCGAGTTTCGGCGGTGGTGTCGTAGACGCGGATCTCGACGTCCGACGCGATCTCGGTTCCCATCTCGGAGAGAACCTTCCGTGGCTCGCGGACCACGCGTGCACGGTATTCGAAACTCTTGTACCAGGTCGGCGGCAGACCGAGGATGGGCCACGCGGTGCATGAACACAGCGAGCACACGATCACGTTCTTGAGGGTCGGGGTGTCTTCGACTGCCACGATGTATTCGCCCTGGGGGCCCAGATATCCGTACTGGGCAACCGCGGCGGTACCGTCGGTGAGAAGCAGTTGCCGGAAATCGGGGTCGGTCCAAGCCCGCGCGACCAATTCCGCTCCGCGCCTTGGACTGAAGTCCTCCTCGAAGGTCTTCTTCCATCCCTCGACGTAACCGTCGGGTACCAATCCCTTACCGTCGAGTGCGCGGAACAGAGCCCACGCGCGATCGGAGACCGGCGCCTGGGCCGGTGCGGCGTTCTCCGTTGTGTGGTCGATCGTTACTGACATCTGGTTCACCTTTTCTATGCGGGCTGATCATGTGTGAATCGGTGGAATTTGTTGTGCAAGTGCGGATACAGAACTAGGTGAGGCTGAGTTGTGGTGCAGAGTCGGAGATGTGGTCGGCAGGCGTCGGAAACGCGCCGCGAAGCTTTTCGAATGCGCGCCCGACCCGGAGGACCGTCGCATCGTCGAAGGTCTTGCCGGTGATCATCATTCCGACCGGAAGCCCGTTCACCAGGCCGGCGGGAACGGACAGGGACGGGTGTCCGGTCACGTCGAATGGTGCTGTGTTGGCGATCATCCCGAGAGCCTTCGTGATGAAGGTTGCACGATCCACGTCGTTCGCCGGCAATTCGGATGCGACGTAGGGCAGTGTGGGCATCACCAGGACGTCGAATTGTCTCAAGGCAGTGTCGTAGGCGGCGCGGGCGAGCGGTACGAGGTTCCGGGCTTTGCCGTAGCTCGCGCCGCCGAGGGTGGTGATGCCGTGGTGGCCGGTCAGAGCCACCAGTTTGACGGTTTCGGACAGAGCGTCGGCGTGCTGAAGGCGTCGAGAAGCAAAGTGTGCCATCAGTTCCGGATCGTACAAACCTTCGGCGTTCATGCCGTATCCGTTGCCGTCCAACATCTGGTAGGCACCACCGTCCGTGGCGATCACGTTCCAGATGTGGAAAGCATGTAGGTGCCACGGGATGTTTACTTCCTCTACCGTGCAACCGATTTCGGCCAGACTGTGTGCCGCTGCGCGGACTGCGTCGTCGACCTCGGGCTGTGAGACCGCGTGCCCGAAACCTTCTCGAACGATCCCGATTCGCAGACCATCCACATCGGAGTCGAGGGTGGACAGATAGTCACCTGCTTCGACGCTGTCGGCTTGGCGTGGGTCGTTACCGTCGCGACCGGCGATGACCGAGAGCATCAGTGCGGCATCGTGGACCGTGCGTGTGATCGGGCCGAGATGGTCGATTGTTCGCTCGATGGGAAATGCACCGGTATACGGGACGAGCCCGAACGTCGGCTTGTGTCCGACGACGCCGCAGAATGCCGCCGGGATCCGGATCGATCCACCCTGATCCCCGCCGATGGCAAAATCGACGTCACCGTTTGCGACGAGAGCCGCACTGCCACCGGATGATCCACCTGCTTCACGCTGTGGGTCCCATGGATTGCGGACCGGTCCGCTTGCCGGTGTGAAGCTCGAACCGGAGAAACACAGGTCCTCACACACAGCTTTGCCCGCGACGGTTGCACCGGCCGCCAGTAGTCGAGTGACCACAGTCGCGTCGCGAGACGGAGTGAACCCCTCTACTGTCCGAGACCCGTTCATCATCGGAACTCCGGCCACGGTCACGTTGTCCTTGATCGCCACGCGTCGGCCGGTCAGGACGCCGTCCGACGTCGGCGGGATGCTTGTGGTCACATACCAAGCGCTCAAAGGATTTTCGCTCGCTGTTGGCACCGTGTGCTCACGTGACGTGGTCGGCGGGGTTGCCTCGTCGGCGTACAACTGGTCGACGACGTCGTAGGAGCCCAGTGCTCCGTCGATCAGTGCCGGCCACTCGAGCCGGGCTGATTGGTCGAGAGTGATGCCGTAATGCCTTGCGGCGGTGTCTATTGCATTGTCGTCAGGTCGGATTGTCGCCATGAGAAGTGTGCTCCTGATGTGATCGGCTTCACTTGTCTTTCAGACTAGGGCCGGATCCATAATTGCGTCAATAGGTATCGACATATTGACTCGTTAAGTTCGGGTTACGCGCGCTCAGAGAGAGCGGGGGTACAGGCGCCCACGGCGTGATTCAGCGAGCAGAATCGGTCGATGCAGTGGAACACCGTTGTTCGTAGAGCTTTTCGATGTCGTGACAAGCTGCCGAAGTACTGTTTCCGGATCGCCTGCCGACGTTCGTTCGACGGCGCGTGCGTAAGCGACGATCGCTTCGTACGTTGTCTCCGACAGGGAACTGAGCGGAGGCAGGAGTTCGTTCGAGCTCGCGCTGTATCGCTTTTCGAGGTCGTGATCGCCGGCTGCGTATTGAAAGTAGCCGAATGCCGCCCAGACTCCGTCGGCATCGGAATTGCCGATGAGCTGCTGAGTGGCCTCGTCGAGGACCAATGCAAACGTCCGCGTGGTGGCCCGCAGTCCGTGCTGGGCGCATTGTCGTTCGAAGAAGACCTCGTCATGGCCCACCAGGGTGGAAAGAATCAGTTCGGCCCCGGAGTCGGCTATCGACTCGATGATGCGTGAGAAGTCGGTTGTCCCCAACGGTACGTAGACTTCGCCGGCCACCGAACCTGTGGATTCGGCGATCACACGCCGGGCCGCCCAATGCGCTCCGAACGACCACGAATACTGCTGGCCGACCAGGAACCAAGTGCGAGAACCGGTCTCGGACATCATTGCGGGTATACCGGCTCGCGTCTGGTCGAGTGGGCGCTCACCCAATCGAAGGACTCCCGGACGCGATCGACCTCCCTCGTTGAGAACTGTGTGCACCAACAGCACACCGGTGTTCTGCAATGCAGATGCAGCGGCATTGAAGGTCGACGATGTCACGCACGCGAAAACGGCGCGACATCCGCTTTTCACCAATCGCAGTGCGGTCGCCGCTCCGGCCGCCGGGTCGGAAGCGTCATCGCCTGTCACCAAGTCGACGAGAACGCCGCCGATGCCGCCGTCGGCATTGATTTCTTCCACGGCCAGGGATGCGAGTGTTTCTGTCGCCTGGGCGAATACAGCTGCCGGGCCGGATTTGCTGACCAGCAGCCCGATCCGATGTCGGTCGGAACGCGGAGGTTCGGGTGGAGCGAATCCGCGCTTGTTGGCAAGCCAGGAAATGCCGTCCTGATCGAGGCTGGACTCGAGAACGATCCGGGTCCCGGCGCCGTCGGGAAAGAACCGGATCGTCAGGCGGCCGCGCCACGGTTGGTGGTGCACGATCACGACCGATCGGCCCCGCTTCACGCCGGCGACGTATCCCAACAGCGTGATCGGCATTCCGACTGGATCTGCGCGTGCGCCGTCGCCGACGGGAAGGGAGATGGCGGCAGCGGCCCCGACCGTCAGTTGCTCACATTCGAGTTCGAGCAGTTGCCCCGTTTCGAGGCGCTCGAAGGCTGACCCTGGTGGGTCGGTCGTCACGATCTGTGCCGTTACGGAGAGACCTGGCACGTTCTACTTCCTGCCTGAAATAGGTGCTGGGGCTCAACAGGGCATCACGCTCGGCGACTCACCGATGCGACGTCTGAATCCTCAGTCGCAGTGGTCGGCAACTCGGAGGCGTTCGAACCTGCTTCCAGCGCTCGCCCGAGGACGTCGCGCAGGAACTGGAGTGCATCGTTGGCGGGCCCCGATGGATCTATCGAGAACAGGCGATGACGTCCTTGACGCCGTTCGACGATCACGCCGGACAACCGCAGCGCCTTGAGATGTGTGGATACCGTGGTGCGACCGACCGTCGAAATTTGATCGCTGATGAAGCCCGCGTTGCACTCGCCGTGGGTAGCCAGCGTGTCGAGAATCTGTCGACGCACTTGGTCGGCCAGCACAGCAAACGCCAACTCTTCGTTTCGTTGAGTAGTCACTGTCTGCTGTCCGCGCTTCCTCGATGGTCTCTACTGAGATATGTCGACACCCGTCAACATATCTCGAGTTGCCTCCGAGGGAAAGAATGTGGCCGAAGATTGCCGGTGACTTCGGTCAGTGCTCGGCGGTGATCACCGCGTCGCGCAGCATTCCGGTCCCGGGATGGCAATTGATGTACTCGTAGAGCTGATCGGCGGCATCGAATACCGAGACCTCATGGTAGAGACGCAATTTCGACAGGCCCTCGGCCACCCGGAAGAACGTCGTGAAGATCCGTAGATGGGTCGGGTGGGATTCCGACCACCGTTCGAGTTGGTCGAGGGAGGCCCAGTGGCCGATGTTGTAGCTCAAGTCGAGGAAGTTTCCGTCGATGTCGATATTGCGTACGAATCGGTTGCTGTAGCACCCGACGGCCGGGCCGTTGTCGCGGAGGAAGTCCATGCCCGATTGAAGAGTGGGCAGGATTTCGTCCAGGTAGAGGCTGCGCTCGTCTGCTTCCGCGTCGGCCCAGTCCTGCCCGGACCTGATCAGTGCGATGTTGTCGTGTCCCCGCACTACTACGCGTCCACCTACGGCGGGGTCACCGGCGACGACCCGCAGTTCGCCCGAGGCCTGCATCCAGTCGGTTTGGGAGATCGGAAACCGCTCGCGCATCGAACCCCAGTAGCCGTGCTCGTTGATTTCGCCGCTGACACCGTCCATGACAGCTCCCACCCCGGGGAGGTCGTCTTGGAACGCGTAGAGCGTTTCGAATTGTTCGGCTCTCGGTGCCACGATCTCGCGGAAGAACCCCAATCCGTCCGACAGGCGGTCTTCGGACTCCCACCAGGAGGACACTGGAGGTGATGTGCTCCAACGATGTTGGGAAGAAACATCTTTCCAGTAACCGACCACGATCAGGTTCTCGTAGCCCTGGTTGTCGATGTGATGGGTGAGATCGTGGTGTGCCGGTCCGTCCGGCAAGTCGAAGCCGGCGACGATATCCCGCATCGCCTGCAGTGCTGCCGGGCGCTGATCCTCGCCGCGGAACTGCACGCCGAGATAGCCCATCACGACTTGGTGCAATGTGTCGTCTGCGCGCCCGACCCACATGGGAAACGGTGGCGTATAGGTATCCGGAACCCGCCTGGTCAGAGTGCGCGGGCATTGAAGGTGTTCGCCGATTGCAGATTCCATGAGTGCTCCCTGTGATGTAGGTGGTCGAATCGGGTGCCTGGCACTTGGCAACGCCGTGCCGAAAATCTACGCCCGCTCAGCCGAGCAAACTTGGCCGTCAGCGCCCGATGCTTGGCCTACCGTGCCAAGAATTGTGGATACGCTTCGGCGACAGAAAATTTTGAACACGATGTTCAATGGGTAAGTGTCCGAAGATGTTACAGATCAGCGGGTAGTACTTGTGGGGGCCGCTGCTTGCGACCGGTATCGCCGCGGGCTGATCCCGAATTCCGCCTTGAAGGCTCGACTGAAGGCGGCCAGGTCGGTGAATCCCCAGCGGTGAGAAATCTGAGTCAGCGACCGCTCTACTCCGTGTCGTTGCACGATCTCACGACGGCAACCGTCGAGTCGACGGCTGCGAATCGACCGTGACACCGTCGTGCCGTGTTCGGCGAAGGCTCGGTGCAACTGGCGAATGGAGACTTTGACCGATCCCGCGATGTCCACCGGAGACAGGGCCGGGTCTGCGATGCGGGCGTCTATGACCGACAGGGCGGATTCGTAGAGGCTGGTTCGCCGCGAGGTGATCGGTCGCGCAGTTGTGTGAAGAACGGACTTGACCAGGTTGCCGATCTCGTTGACGACTTCCTCCTCGTCTCCGCTTGCGTCGGACGTCATGCGGACGGAGGCAAGATCGTGAAGAAAGCGACCGAGCAGGCCACTCAGGCCCGCGTGTCCGTCGAAGGCGATGGCGGTCAGGCTCGTGACTTCCGCGTCGCTGAGCGACAGGTACGACCGTGGCCAGGTGAACACCTCAAGGCCCCAGATGCCGTCGTGTGCGTGTCCCTCGATCTGCCAATCGAAGGGGCGCGTGGTGTCGTACAGGACGTAGTCGCCACGTCGCAGGACGCATTCGCGGTCGTCTTGGCGCACGACCGCGCTACCGCGGCGGATCATCCCGATCTGCAGATAGTCCGCGCCGTCGCTTTTGATGAGGCTGTTGCTACGGACTATTCGTTGTTCCATCGATTGAACTGCGGATACCCGAACGTGTGCGAGTTGGGCCGAGTGGACGGCCCCGCTGAATCGATCGCCGTCTTCGATATCGGATACGTCGAGCGCGACAAAATGTTCACGCAACAAATCTGCCCAGTCGCCCGTGAGAGTCGTGCGTGTGGGCAGGGAGAAGCCGGATCGCGCGAGCATTGCAGGGCGCCTCCTCGCAGAAAAGCCGAAGTTCTCGGGTGCTCGATGTTCAGAGAGTAATCCCGCACATCAGACATGTCGATAGAAGTCGACATGTCATCGCGTCGGGAAGAAATTGTTTGCCATACAAACAACGCCGAGTTATTGTTTGTCGTACAAACAAGTAGGAGTTCGTGATGGCCACCGAGGCAGTTCCCGCAGCGCGCGCGACGCGTGAGTCGGGCAAGCAGACGCGCATGGCGCTGTTCAACGCCGCAACCGAGCTCTTCCTCGAGCACGGCGACAGCGTCTCCATCGCGCAGATCTGCACGGCCGCCGGCGCCCATCCCAACCAGGTGACCTACTACTACGGCTCCAAAGAAAAGCTCTTCGTCGAGGTGGCGTGCGCGGCCGTTCTGCGCGCAGGCAAGCGTGCCGAGGTCGATGCCGCCGACGCCGACACCGTGGGCGACTACACCGAGAAGCTGGTCGGATCACTCCTCGGCTCGGGCGCTCCCAGTGTCGAACTCTTCGTGGAAGCGATGATGATGACGGGTCGCCGTGGTGAACTCCGCGATCTGATCTCCGAGACGCTTCGCACTCTGCATTCCTCGGGTGAAACCGCCCTCCTCCGTACCTTGATCCGCACCGGCTGGCAGCTGCGCGCGGGCATCGACGTCGAGTCCAAGGCCTTCTGGTCTGCGATCTTCGGCCTCGTCATCCAGAAGACTGCCACCGGCGAGAGCTTCGGCTACTCCCTCGAGGAGGCGGTTGCCGTCATCTTCGCCACCCTCCAGATACCCGACGCCGTACTCAACAGCTCGATGGAATGAACTCTCTTCGAGCGTGATTCTCCGACAAGGACTTCGATGAATATCGTTCGCGTGTTCGACAGCAACGTCACCAAGACCCCGGATAAACCCTTCCTGATATTCGACGGTCACGATCACACGTACTCCCAGGTTCAGGAGGGAAGTCGACGTGCCGCGGGCTATTTGCAGTCGCTGGGCGTGCAGCCGGGTGACCGCGTCGCGCTGATGTGTTACAACACTCCGGGATTCGTGTACGCGATGCTCGGTGCCTGGCGCTTGGGCGCCGTCGTGGTCCCCATCAATCACAAGATGCAGACTCCGGAAGTTGCCTACGTGCTGGAGCACGCGAAGGTGTCGGTGTGCGTCTTCGACGGTGAGTTGGCGCCGGTTGTCGGTCGACTGGAGACAACGGCCAAGCTGATCAGCACGGACTCTGTCGCAGACGGTTTCGACTTCTTCGACGACGCCATCACCCGCCAGGAGGGCGTCGGCGGTATCGACATCGACGAGAACGATCCGGCCGAAATCCTCTACACCTCGGGGACTACCGGCTCGCCCAAGGGCTGCGTCCACAGCCACCGCAACGTCGTCGGTGTTGCCGTCACCGCGGCCCTCGCCGTGTCGACGACTCGGGACGAGCGACTGCTCATGGCCGTGCCGATCTGGCATGCTTCCCCGCTCAACAACTGGTTCATGTCCACGCTCTACATGGGCGGAACCGTCGTGCTGCTGCGCGAGTACCATCCCGTCAAATTCCTGGAAACAGTTCAGGAACAACGCATTACCCTCTGCTTCGGCCCGCCGGTCATCTACACCACTGCACTCAACCTCGTGCCGAACTTTGCCGACTACAACCTCGGAAGCGTTCGTGCGTGGTTGTACGGCGGGGGACCGATCGGCGCGGATGTCGCTCGGCGACTGGTGGAGTCGTACGGCACCACCGAATTCCGGCAGGTCTACGGCATGACCGAGACCGGGCCAGTGGGCACCGTGCTGTACCCCGAAGAGCAGTTGAGCAAGGCGGGCTCGATCGGCCGCGTCGCGCTGGCCGGCGTCGACCTGCGCCTGGTTGCCGATGACGGCACCGACGCGGAGCCCGATCAGATCGGTGAGATCTGGCTGCGCGCCGACACCGTCATGCAGGGGTACCTCGACGACCCCGCTGCCACGAAGGCTGCATTTGCCGACGGCGGTTGGTATCGCACCGGCGATCTGGCGCGCAAGGATGCGGACGGCTACCTCTTCATCGTCGACCGTGCGAAGGACATGATCATCACGGGCGGCGAGAACGTCTACTCCAAGGAGGTCGAGGACGTGATCTCCGGCCACCCGGACGTCGTCGACGTCGCCGTTGTCGGAAAACCCAACGAAGAATGGGGCGAGACCGTCGTCGCGCACGTCGTCTGGCGTGAACCGGATGTCATCAGCGCCGACGACATCAAGGACTATCTCTCGGACAAGTTGGCGCGCTACAAGATTCCGCGTGAAGTGGTGTTCGCGACGATTCTTCCGCGTACACCGACCGGCAAGATCCAGAAGCACCTCATCCGCGCAGCGAGCTGAAAGGCCTGTCATGACTGATATTTCCGAGAAGACCGTCACCCACCCGGCTCCGCATCGCACCCATGCAGTGCTCAACCAGTCGGTACCGCGCACGGACGTCAACGAGTTCGTGCTCGATACGGTCCTGGTCGAAGGCGTCGCGCGTCACGACGCCGATTGGGCCACCAGTGAACTCACCGATATCGGTGAACTGGTCGGCAGTGCCGGGTTCCAGCACGACGCCGAGCTGGCCAACACGGTGATCCCCGAATTGAAGACCTTCGATCGCTGGGGAAACCGCATCGACGAGGTCGAATACCATCCGTCGTATCACCGGATCATCTCTGCCGCCGTTGCGCACGGTGCTCACACCTCTGCCTGGGCTGACCCCAAGCCGGGTGCCAACGTGGCTCGGGCCGCGGCATTCATGCTCTTCTCCCAGGTCGAACCGGGCCACGCGTGCCCGATCTCCATGACGCACGCTGTGATCCCCTCGCTCGAGCTGCAACCCGATGTAGCCGCCATCTGGACCCCGCGTGCCCTTTCTCGGAGTTACACCCCCGAGTTGGATGCTCCCGGAAAGGCATCCGCGATCTTCGGAATGTCGATGACGGAAAAGCAGGGTGGCTCCGACGTGCGAGCCAACACGACCATCGCCAAGCCGGCCGGACGTGGCGGCCCGGGTGCGGACTACCTCCTCACCGGACACAAGTGGTTCTGCTCCGCGCCGATGTCCGACGCCTTCCTGGTTCTTGCTCAGGCCGAAGGTGCTGCCGGCGAGGGACTTTCCTGCTTCCTTCTCCCCCGCATCCTGCCCGACGGCACACGCAACGTCTTCCGTATCCAGCGTCTGAAGAACAAGCTGGGCAACAAGTCCAACGCGTCGTCCGAGATCGAACTCGACGGCACCGTCGGCACCATGATCGGCGAACCGGGTCGTGGCGTGCGGACCATCATCGAAATGGTGTCCCAGACGCGACTCGACTGCATCCTCGGCAGCACGGCAGGTATGCGTCAGTCGGTCGCCGAAGCGGTGTGGCATGCACGGCACCGCAGCGCTTTCGGTGCCGTCCTGGCAGATCAGCCGGCGATGACCTCGGTGCTTGCCGATCTGGCTCTCGAATCCGAAGCCGCGACCATCACCGCACTGCGATTGGCCCGTGCGCAGGACGAGGACGCGAATGAGCAGGAAAAGGCGTTCCGCCGACTCGCGACGGCTGTTGCGAAGTACTGGATCTGCAAGCGCGGCCCGCACCACTCCTACGAAGCCCTCGAGTGCCTGGGCGGCAATGGTTACACCGAGGACTTCCCGCTTGCCCGTCGCTACCGTGAGCAGCCCGTCATGGCCGTGTGGGAGGGGTCGGGCAACGTCATCGCGCTCGACGTCCTGCGCGCGATGACCCGTGAACCCGACTCCGTTGCCGCCTTCGACCACGAGATCAACCTCGCCCGCGGCAACAACCCGGTCCTCGATCAGCACCTCGATCGGGTACGACGCCAACTCGGTGAGCTCGCCACGATGGCACCTGCCGACGCCCAGTTCCGCGCTCGGACCGTCGTCGAGGCAATGGCGTTGGCGCTGCAGGCTTCGCTCATGGTGCGCCACTCCCCGGCCGCTTCGTCCGATGCGTTCATTGCCGCTCGCCTCGGCGCCGACCGTGGTCACGAGTACGGAACTCTGCCTGTGGGAACAGATTTCGCGGGAATTCTCGCGAGAGCCTAAGGCTGCTCCCTCAGTACCCTGGTGACGGTGTGTACTGCCGGCGTCGGATTGTTGGGTCGCCATGCCATCGCGATTTTCAGCGTGGGCGTGGCCCCGGCGATCGGCAGGTACACGACCCCGTCCATGGACAGATGCGCCGTCGACTCCACGACGACGGCAATCCCGACCCCCGCTCCGACCATGGCCAACAGGCTGTACGGATCGGGGGCTTCGTGCGCGACGGTGGGCGTGAAACCTGCTGTGGCGCAAACGGACAACGTCGCATCGCGCACCACCGAGCCGTGCTCGGCGGGATACATCACGAATCGCTCGGTTGCCAGGTCTTCCGGTGACACCGAGTCATGCGCACCGAGGTGATGCCTCGCAGGAACCGCGACCATCAAGGTTTCCTCCCGCACCGTGTGTGTCTCGAATCCGCGCGGAATGGGCAGGCCGACTATGCCCATGTCCAGTGCTCCGCGTCGGAGAGCGTCGAGCACCTCACCCGAGTACATCTGCGGCCGTAGTTCCAGTTCGATTCCCGGATGGGAGTCGGCCAAGGACCGTGTGAGGGCCGATAGGACGGTGTAGCCGCCTGTTCCGCCGAAACCCACTGTGACACGGCCCGTCTCGCCAGTCGACGCGGCCGATGCGATTTCTCGTACCACGGCGATCTGCGCTTCGATGATTCGTGCGGGCGTGACCAAGGCTTCGCCGGCTGCGGTCAGTTGCACTGATCTGGTGGTCCGGACGAACAGGTCGGTGCCGAGTTCGCGCTCGAGCGCCCGAATGGTCTGGCTGAGCGGGGACTGCCCGATGTGGAGTCGCTCGGCGGCCCGGCCGAAATGAAGTTCGTCGGCGACTGCGAGAAACGCGCGCAGCTGACGCAATTCCATGTCGCTCCTCCCGGTCTTCATTATGTGGTTCTCCCACATAAATGAGTCGAACTAAGTCTTGGACTCTACATGGATTTCGGACGATAGTGATTCACGCCTCACATTGCATCCCTTGGTGATGCCCGACGCGAGAATCAGGGAGAACCGTGGATCAAAACCCAGGTCAAGACACCAATCCGCCTGAATACAACACCAAACAGGCACGCAAGGCCGGAATCACGGCGTTCGTCGGAACGACCATCGAATGGTTCGACTTCTACATCTACGGAACCGCATCCGCCTTGGTGCTCGGCCCGCTGTTCTTCCCGGATGCGTCGCCGGCGGTGGGGACACTCGCAGCCTTCGCGACTTTTGCCGTGGGATTCGTGGCTCGTCCGGTCGGCGGAGTGGTGTTCGGTCATTTCGGAGACAAGTTCGGTCGCAAGAACGCCGTGATCATCACCCTCGCGCTCATGGGGTTGGGAACTGTCGGTGTCGGCCTCCTCCCTACGTACTCCCAGATCGGGATCTGGGCACCGATACTGCTTGTGGCACTGCGTGTTCTCCAGGGCATTGCCATGGGCGGCGAATGGGGCGGTGCCGTGTTGATCGCCACCGAATTCGCTCCCCCGAAGAAGAAGGTGCTCTACGGCGCGTTTGCGCAGCAGGGTTCACCGGTCGGCAACCTGCTCGCGACGCTGGCCTTCCTCGGCCTGACGTTGATGTCGGATTCCGTGTTCGAGTCGTGGGGTTGGCGTCTGCCGTTCCTCGGATCCGCAGCTTTGGTGATCGTCGCTCTCTACATCAGGTTGCACATCTCCGAGACACCTGAGATGAAGAAGGCTGTTGCGGCACAGGAACGTACACGGATGCCGCTGGTCGAAGTGTTGCGTTCGCATCCCGTCGAACTTGCTCTCGGCGTCGGCGCTGTGGTTGCCGGTGTTGCCATCACGTACGTCAAGACAACCTTTGCGCTCTCTTGGGCGACAACGGATCTCGGCTTCGAGCGTAGTGACTTCCTCCTCGTGATCACCGTGGCACTGGTAGCCCAGGCGCTCGTACAGCCTTTCGGTGCTGTGCTGGCCACGCGGATCGATCCGTCGAAAGCGGTCCGTTGGATGCTGCTTCCGGAAATCGTGCTCCTACCACTGATGTTCGTGCTGGTTCAGACGGGCTCCGTGCCCTTGGCGATTCTGGGGATGGTCCTCGCGACGGCGCCTCACGCAATGTATTACGCCGCGTTGGCCGGCATCCTGGCACAGGTTTTCCCCACCAATGTTCGGTATACCGGCATCTCTCTGTCGTACCAATTGTCGACCGCCGTATTTGCCGGAACGGCCCCGATGGTCAGCCAGTATCTGCTGACGCGAACCAACTCGATCTGGCCGGTCGTAGCTCTAGGGCTCGTGTATGTCGTTCTCTCCCTTGTCTGTATGACTGCTTTGTTGCGCAGGAGTGCGCTGCATGCGCAAGCGCCCGGGCTGGAGTCGACGAGCTCCTCGAACATGACCGATGCTTCCACCCTGAAAGGCGTTGACCACTGATGAACTTTGCACACACCGACCCCGCTCTGACAGCGGTAGTGGACAGATGGACCGCGAAGGCGGACCGAGAGACGTTGAACGGATTGCTCGACCGGCTGGGCCGAGATGCAGCCGGCCGTTTGTCCGAGCTTGCCGACATCGCGGACAAGAACCCGCCGGTGCTGCAGCAATTCGACAAGGCCGGTGACCGCGTCGACCGGATTTCCTATCACCCGGCCTACTTGGAACTGTGCCGGGCGGCGTACAACGAGTACGGCCTGTCCGCCATGTCGCACCGAAAAGGGTTGCACGGATGGGACTCCGTGCATCCGCCACTCGCGAAGTACCTCGCGTCGTACATCTTCGTGCAGGCCGAGTTCGGGCTGGCCTGCCCGGTGTCGATGACAGATGCTGCTGCGCGGACCCTGCGTATGTTCGGTGATCCGGCCGTGTTCTCGCCCTGGATCGACGCGTTGACGTCGACGGACCCCGAGCAGGCGAAGACGGGTGCGATGTTCATGACCGAGATTCAGGCAGGCACCGACATCGCCTGCACCGAAACACGAGCCGAGCGCGACGGTGACGGATGGGTTCTGACGGGCAAGAAGTGGTTCGCCTCCAACCCGGATGCCGATGTGATCATCACCCTCGCAAGATTCCCGGGCGGACAGGATGGTTCGACGCGTGGAGTCGGAATGTTCATGGTGCCCAAGACCTTGGGATCCGGCGAGCGCAACAACCTCACGATCGATCGTCTCAAGGACAAGCTGGGTACGCGTTCAATGCCGAGCGGCGAGGTGACGCTGAACCGGGCGCACGCACTCCAGGTCGGTGAACTCGATCGAGGGTTCCGCCAGATGGCTGAAATGGTCAACACGTCTCGCCTCTCCAATGCGATGCGTTCGAGCGCTCTCATGCGCCGAGCAGTTCGTGAAGCCGTCGAACATTCGAAGAGCCGAGTCGTGTTCGGTAAGAGGCTCTTCGACCAGCCGCTGATGCGGGCGACACTTCTTCCCCTTGCACTCGATGCCGAGGCTTCGCTGGCCCTGGTCGCGTACAGCGCACAGTGTCTTCAGGCAGCAGACGGCGGCGACGAACAGGCGCGCGCACTGATCAGAGTACTGACACCGATCGCCAAACACTTTGTCTGCAAACGCGCGCGGGTGGTCACCGGCGAGGCCATGGAGGTGCGCGGAGGAAACGGCTACATCGAGGAATGGGCCAACGCGCGCCTAGTGCGGGATGCCCACTTGGGCTCGATCTGGGAGGGCTCGAGCAATGTCATTGCGCTGGACGTACTTCGGTGCCTACGCAAGTTCAACTCGCACCGCACGGTCGCGGGAGCTATGACGGACATCTTATCCACCGTCGGACCGGATTGCGAAGCCGGGTCCGGAGTTCTGTTGCGGCGCTGGGAGGAACTGGTAGAGGAAGGAGATCGTCTGATCTCCGGATCTGACGATGCCGCCCAGGCCGCCAGTGCAAAGTATGCCGACGAGCTCGCTCGTGCCGTCATGGCGACCCTGCTTTTCGATCTTGCGGATCACGGCATCCGACACGGTAATGGGTACCGGTCGCTGCTGGTGGCGAATTCCTACCTGGCCGGTCTTGCGGGGAAGGTGCCGTCGGCTGCACTCGGCAATCTCGACGTGATCACCGACGGCGGTGACGTCGAGCTGGATGATGCACGTGACGTCGTAGCCGAGTTCCTCTCCGTAGCAGGGGTTCAGCGGTGAATTCTCCAACAGGCCCCACACCCCTCGCCGGCGTCCGTGTTCTGGATCTGTCGAAGATCCTTGCCGGGCCGTACGCAACCATGTCGCTTGCCGATCTCGGAGCCGACGTCACCAAGATCGAACACCCTGAAGGCGGCGACCCCACGCGTTCATGGGGACCTCCCTTCGTCGGGGTCGATGCCGCCTACTATCTCGCGATCAACCGCGGCAAGAAGTCGGTGACGATCGACCTCAAGTCCACCGAAGGGCAGGAGATCATTCACCGTATGCTCGAAGAGACCGATGTGGTCGTCGAGAACTTCAAGCCGGGGAGCGGATTACAGAAGATCTTCGACTACCAGGCACTGTCCGAGCGATACCCGCATCTGATCACCCTGCACATCTCTGCCTTCGGTGAAGAAGGACCGCTGCGCGACGAGCCGGGGTACGACATGATCGCGCAGGCCGCGGGTGGGCTCATGTCGCTCACCGGTGAACCGGGTGGTGCTCCGATGAAATCCGGGTTTGCGTTGGGAGACTTGGGCGCAGCGCTTTTCGGACTGATCGGTGTCCTGGCTGCATTGGTCGAGCGAGGCCGGACCGGGCGCGGACAGTACGTGACCACGTCGCTGTACGAGTGCCAACTCGCGATGCACGTGAACTGGGCGACCAGTTACTTCGCCACCGGTGAGCGCCCGACTGCGTTGGGCTCCGGTCATCCGAATCTTGCTCCGTATCAAGCATTTCCTGCCAGCGACGGGTACTTCGTCGTCGCTGTCGGCAACGACGCGATGTGGGAGTCGCTGTGCGAGGCCATCGGAAGGAGTGAACTGGTCACCGATCCGCGTTTTGCCCACAACCGCGACAGAGTGGAGAACCGCGAGAGTCTGGAACGAGAACTCACCAGCGCCTTCGCATCGGAGACCGTCGAACACTGGTGCGCTCTTCTCGCCCAACGCGCCGTACCGGTCTCACCGATCAGGCATCTCGACGAGATCTACTCCGATCCCCACACCGCCGCGCTCGGAATGGTCGGAACCGTCGACCATCCGACGCTCGGACCGTTGAAGCAAGTGGCCTTTCCGGTCAACTTCTCCGGCCAGAGGCCACGTCTGACGTCGGCGCCGCCAGTTCTCGGCGCCGACAACGACGAAGTCCTTGGTACCGCTCAGGCCAGCCCGCTCAACGCAGGTGGTGTGTTGTCGTCGCGCCAAGCGATGGCCTCGGCAAGCGTCGTGAGGTCGTAGTCCGGTCCGCTGACGCCGACGGTGAAGAGCGAGACACCGTCGGCGACCAGTTCAGCAGCATTTTCGAGCCCAGGCCACGGAACCGAGTGCTCTACTTCCAGCGGGTTCCGGCCCACGTCGGCGCAATGGTCGGAGAGGATGTCTGACTTGCGCAGGTGTGTCTCACGGTCGCCGAAGCTGTGCCAGACGTCGGCGTACTCGGCGACCAGGCGCAGGGTCTTCTTCTCGCCGCCACCGCCGATGAGGACCGGGATGTTGCGCGTCGGCGGCGGGTTGCCCTTCGCCAGGCGGCCCGTGATGCGGGGGAGGTATTCGCCAAGCAGTTTCAGCCGTGAACCGGGAGTGCCGAAGTCGTATCCGAACTGGTCGTAGTCCTTCTCGAACCAGCCGGCACCGATACCGAGGATCAGGCGCCCGCCGCTGATGTGGTCGACGGTTCGCGCCATGTCGGCGAGTAGATCCGGATTGCGGTAGCCACCACCGGTGACCAGGGCGCCGATCTCGACGCGTTCGGTCTGCTCGGCCCAGGCGCCGAGCATGGTCCAGCATTCGAAGTGTGCGCCGTCGGGATCGCCGGTCAACGGGTAGAAGTGGTCCCAGTTGAAGACGATGTCCACCCCGGCGTCCTCGGACCGCAAGACGGCGTCGCGTATCAACCCGTAATCGGGTGCGTGCTGGGGTTGGAGTTGAACACCGATGCGTACCGGACGAGTCATGCCACGCTCCTGACGAGAGGAATGGTTATCTTCTCCCATCATGGCCGGGTGTGCGCGGTACCGCTACCGCCGCAGGGTCGGCGAAACGATCACGCGCCGACAGCTTCGTGTACTCCCAACTCTTCGAGGAGTCGAGTGCGCAGCGCGGCGTATCCCGGCTGTGAGGGACTGCGCGGCTTCACGAACGACACGGTCTCGAGAATGCTGACCCGGCCGTCTCGCAGCACCGCAATACGATCGGCCAACAGGATTGCCTCGTCGATGTCGTGAGTCACCAGAAGGACCGCGGGGCGATGTTTGCGGCACAACTCCGCAACCAATGCCTGCATGCGGAGACGCGTAAGCGCATCGAGTGCAGCAAAAGGTTCGTCCAGCAGAAGAAGCCGCGGGTTACGTACCAGTGCTCGTGCCAGGGCCACGCGCTGGGCTTCACCACCGGACAGGGTCGTGGGCCAAGCACGTTCACGCCCGGCGAGCGACACTTCTGCCAGCGCGGCCGCGGCCGCTTCGCGGTTCTTCCGGGTGGAGCGTTGTCCGAGGATGACGTTGTCCTGGACTCGCTTCGACGCAATCAAACGAGGCTCTTGGAAGACGACGGTCCGGGCTTCCGGTGCACGGACCTCACCGGCATCGAAATCCTCGAGTCCTGCAAGGATCCGCAGAAAGGTCGTCTTGCCGCTACCACTGGCTCCGAGAAGTGCCACGAACTCCCCCGGTCTCACGTCGAGTGAGAAACCGTCCAGAATTGTCCGATCGCCGAAGGTCTTCACGACGTCGACAGCATGGACACCCGAATCCGTATGTTGGACGGTCATGCGCTCTTCCCCCACTGCTTGTAGGGCATCAGGATTCGCTCGATACCCCGAACGAGGAGGTCGACCGACAACCCCCAGATTGCGTAGATGATGACGACGACCACGAGGACGTCGGTCTGGAAGTATTGCTGCGCAGAAGTCATGAGAAATCCCAGACCCTTTGGTGCATTACTTAATTCGGCGACGATGAGTGCGAGAAGTGACACCGACAACGAGACCCTCAATCCGACGAGCACCGAAGGAATCATTTCCGGCAGAATCACCTGACGAATCAGTCCGAGACCCCGTAGTCCGAACACACGTCCGGCCTCGATGACCTTGCGGTCTACATTGCGGACTCCACTGTGAGTGTTGATGTACAGCGGAAACAGTGCTGCGGCCGCGATGATGATGATTTTGGGACGCTCGTCTATGCCGAACCACAGAATCAACAGCGGTGTGATCGCAAGAAACGGGATCGTGCGGAGCATCTGGAGCGTGGGGTCCACAAGCTTGTCGGCGAGAGCGAACAATCCTGACGCAATACCGAGCGAGAGTCCGAGGGCACCGCCGATGGTAAACCCGATGGCTACCCGCGCAAGTGAGACCGAAAGGTTCTCCCACAGAACACCAGTCGTCACGAGTTCGACAAACGCCGACCACACGGACCAGGGAGACGGGAAGACCTTTTCGTCGATTCGGCCCGTCGCTGATCCGAGTGCCCACACGGTGACTAATGCGACCGGAACACTCGCGCGAAGCGCAGTATCGGAGAGCCGGCTTCGTCGACGCTTGGCAGTGCGAGGCGCGATTCTGTCTGCATCCGAGACTGCCGCTACCGCTGCAGGTAACTGGGGTGCCTCGACGCTCACGAGACAGCCCAGGTCGTGACGTCGAATGCGTTGGGGGCCTTTCCGGACTTGACCAAGAAGTCGAGAGTCGAACGGACGGTGTTCAATCCGTCAGGGTCGACAGGCTCACTCTGAAAGTTCCAAAGCGTTGCTTCCTTGACAACGTCCACCGGTGATCCCGTTGCGTCGAAAACGAACTGTGCGTAGGCGTCGTGATCGGCATCGATCGCCTTGTCGCCTGCTTGAATGACTTCCCAAACAGCCTTGCCCAGATCGGGATTCGAGTTCAGCGTATCCCGCGACGTCAGCGCCACGCTGGTCGCGAGGAGATCCGGATCGTCGACGCTGGCCTTGGACAGGACAGGAAAGTCGATTTGTTTCCTCCAGATGCCGGCTGTCGTGGCCGGAAGGGGCACGGCGTCGATGTCACCACGTTGCAGAGCGGGGAGTGCATCGGCAAAGAGCAGATTGACCAACTCCACCTTGTCCGCGACACCGGCTCGTTCGAGGACCGCCCGGCCGTACTTGTCGAAGTTCGACCCGAACTGCAGTCCTACCTTCTTGCCTGCCAAGTCTTCGATCTTGGATACTCCGCCCTCACGGCCGAGGAACCAGATATCCGACGACGGTTTGTCGATCACGAGGGCCGGCACGTCGATTCCGCTGGCCTTGGCCTGAACCGCGGGGGTATCCCCGATCAATCCCACCTGCACGTCACCGGTCTGCAGCGCCTGCACCACCGGAGGGCCGTTGTTGAAGCCCACGAAGGCTTTGTACTCGAAGCCGTACTTCTCGAGGATGGGTTGCGCCAGGCCTTCGTGCACGGCGTACCCGAACGAGGTGGTGTCGGTAGGACTCTTGCCTGCAGCCCCGTTCCAGGGCGCCCCGACCGTCAGTGGGACAAGGTCTTTCGAACTGCTGTCGGAAGCCGCGGAGGTGGACGAGCATGCCGCTGTCGTCGCGAAAAGCGCAATTGTGAGTAGGGCTGTCAAGCCTTTGGCGCGAGATCGGGTTTTCATGGTGTTCTCCTGGCGTTCTGGGCGAGCTGGTGATAGTCGGCTGTGGATTGGGTCGGACGAGGGGACGATTTGCGCCATCCGACCCGTTCGCGGTACATCCCGAGCAGGTTCTGCCCGATCAGATGCTCCTTGTCGCGTAGTTCGGAGTCCTGAGGCTCAGGAGTACGCGACGGTGAGACGAAGATGGCGTCGGCGGGGCAGTACGCCTCACACTGGAAACATGTCTGACAGTCCGAATGCCGCGCGATCGCGGGTGGTGAATCCGCTACGGCTTCGAAGACGTTCATCGGACAGATGCGGACGCAGATGTCACACGTCGTGCACCGGTCGATGCTGATCAACTCGATCATGATGCACTTCCCTGCTGAGCCAATGCACTGCCGACGCGGGGCAACTCGGTATCGGGGGCAACCCAGATGTCGTTCAAGCCGCCACTGAGCAAGCGATGGGTTTGGTCCACGTCGGTGGCGGGAAAGTCGATGCGAGTATGCATGCCGCGAGTTTCGGTCCGTACCAAGGCCGAACGAACCGCCCAGCGGCTCATCGCGAGCATCCCGGCCGCTTCGCGTTGCGCGATAGCCTCTGTTCCGGCGGTTGTGTGGTCGAGGTCGCGAGATGCGCTCTCCCAGAGACGATCAAGTCGAGTAGCCGAATCGATCAACCCGCCGTTGCTTCGGAACACGGACTTGTCGATCGGGAGCATCTCGGACTGAATGGCGCGAACAGAGCCGCGTACGTCGTCGAAACCTCGATCTCTCACACCGAGCGTTCCTGACGATCGAGTGTCGGATAGGTCTGTCGCTCTTCGGCTATCGGAGAAGGACGCGGCTGCTCGTCCCGCCCAGGTGCCGGTCGCAATGGCCCACGACAGGTTGGGGCCACCCGCTCCGGTGGCTGCGCCGACGATGCGATCCCGTGCGGCGATGTCTCCAGCGGCGTAGAGTCCGGAAACTCCGGTGGACGCGTCATGGTCGAGGATATGTATCCCACCGGTGCCTCGGACCGTTCCTTCTTGAACCCAGTCCATCGGGAAGCGTTCGTTGAACGGATCGACCCCCAACTTGTCCGTGACCATGAAGAAATTGGGCATGGCGGCTCGCAATGCCGGTTGCACTTCCTCGCCGAACTGTGTGAACTGTGCGGTGATCGTGCCCCTCAGCGATGCGCCGAGAAGCTCTGCGCGGCTTTGATGTAAATCGTGATAGTGAATCGGTTCACCGAGATGATCCCAGTACGAGGCGGTGACGAAGAATCCATTCTTGTCCATGCTCGTTCCGAACGGCACCATTCCGTAGAAATTGGAGAACTCCATGCTCGAGAGGTGCGCGCCCACCTCCGCGGCCATCAGATGCCCGTCTCCGGTATTGACGTCTCCGCCGAGGGAATGGCTCTTCCACGTCGTTCCGCCGGTTGCCAGGATCACCGCACCGGCATCGACACGCCACGGCCGTTTCACTTGGCGCTGGTAACCCGTTGCACCGGACACCGTCCCACCGGCATCTACGAGAAGTTCCAGTGCCGGACTGTGATCGAGTACGAGTACACCGGACTTCTTCACCTTCCCCCGAAGGAATCGAAGGTAGTCCGGAGCTGCACCGGAGAACGATCGCTCACCGGGGCGGGCGCCGAAAAGTGTTCCGGAACCGCGCGGCTTCGTACTGGGTTTGTAACCCCATTCGGGAATGAGAGCGGTTCGCGCCCAGGCCTCGTCGAGTACCGCTTCAGTCCAGATGCGATCGGTGATGTATCCACCTGAGCGTTCACGCTTCGAAATCTCCTCGTCGCGGCGCTCGGCCACCGGCGGCACGAGCCAATGGCCGACTCCTGCAGTGGCGGCGACTCCGCTGGCACCGACATAGCCTTTGTCCACCAACGTGACGGCCGCGCCGGATTCGGCGGCGGCGACGGCCGCCCACGTAGCGGCCGGACCCCCGCCGACGACGAGGACGTCAGTCGACACGAGAAGGTTTTCGACGTCGTCAGTGACCACGTGCCCGCGAAAACGTGGGAGTGAGCGCGCCATGACAGCGCACCTCCGATCTGGAATGCGTTGGGAGAGAGAAGTACGAGATGTTCGCTCTAGCTACACGACGGTGAGAGGGAGGCCTCGAGGCGTTCGAGTCGGTCGGTGATCTTTGCCAATTCCGTGAGGATTCCGGCTTGCCCGGCCGGTGCGTACCGATTGGCGTGTGCAACGCCGACCTCGATCAACCCCAAGGCTTGATGGGTGGTTACTTGGAAGAAACCGAGCTGATCCAAGACTTCCGCCGCGTATCCCGTTGTCGCGTTGGCCAACGCCCACACAAGATTTGCTCCGTTGACGATGGAATTGCCGACGAGTTGCGCGTCGGTCACAGCCGCTTCGAGGATGGCTCTCGCCTCGGGGCCGAACGTCACGTCGTTGTCGTCGAGTGGGGTACCGTCGGGCACCACAAGGTCGAGAGTCTTCTGGATCGACGTCCGTGTCAGGCCGAGGTGGTCGAGGCCTCGCAATATCAGGTTCTCTTCCTCGTCTAGCAGCGCCTGCAACAAGTGTTCGGAATCGACTGTCCGTGAGCCTTTTCCAGCAGCTGCCGCGGGTGCCAGAGAAATTACCGACGCAAGATGTGGGCTGAAGGGTAGATCGGTGTCGATATGCTCGGTGATACGCACGGCAGAATCAGGAATTTCGCGATCGAGTGTTCCGCGGAGTGCCATCTGGCAGATTGCCGAGACAGGCAGTCCGCGTGCGCGTACAGCAGCAGCGAGGTCATCCGGGAGATAGATGTTGACCTTCGGCATCGATTCTTCCTCTTCTACCTGATCTCGACCGCTTGACCTGCACTGATGTGCATAACCCCATATAACCCCCACGGATGGTGTCGGGCAATCGTCGGTGCCGTTGTTCCGGCAGGAAAGCCCAGTTCAGGGGTTTGGTTCAGGCTGGTCCGAATCTGGTCGCGTGCGCACGGTCTGCCCACAGCAGACAGGCGGGGCCGCGGCACTGCCGCGCCGGTAGGAATGGATTCATGACTACTGAAGCGCCCACCGATACCGGCTACCGTGACCTGTTGACAGACAGGCTCTTCCGACAGCGCACCATTCTGCTCACCGGCGAGGTCAACGACGCCATGGCCGAACGTGTGTGTTCGGAACTGGTGCTCCTCGCCACCACCGACCCCAAGCGCGACGTCGTGCTCTACATCAATTCACCTGGCGGGTCGGTGTTTGCCGGTCTGGCCATCTACGACACGATGAAGCTCATCCCCAACGACGTCGTGACGGTCGCGATGGGCTTCGCGGCCAGCATGGGCCAGGTGCTTCTCTGCTCCGGCACCCACGGCAAGCGAATCAGCCTGGCGCACAGCCGCATCATGATGCACCAACCTTCGGCAGGTATCGGTGGCACTGCGGTGGACATCGCGATTCAGGCCGAGAGCCTCGAGCTGATGAAGCGTCAATCGCAGGAAATCCTCGCCGCCGAAACGGGCCGGACCGTCGAAGAGATCGAGACCGACAGCGATCGGGATCGCTGGTTCACCGCCGAGCAGGCGCGCGAGTACGGAATCGTCGACCGCGTCGTGACGTCCTTCGCCGAGATCGCACCGCAAGCCACCTTCCCCAAGATCGGATTGTGACGTCATGTCCCAGTACACGATTCCCAGTGTCATCGAGCGAACACCAACGGGTGAGCGATCTTTCGACATCTTCAGCAGGCTGCTCAACGAACGCATCGTCTTTCTCGGCATAGAGATCGACGACGGCGTCGCCAACGTCGTGATGGCTCAGATGCTGCATCTGCAAGCCGACAACCCGGAACGCGAAATCGGTTTGTACATCAACTCTCCCGGCGGTTCCACCACGGCGATGCTCGCGATCTACGACACCATGCAGTTCTTGAAACCGACGATTTCCACGTACTGCATGGGTCAAGCGGCTTCGGCTGCTGCAGTGCTTCTGGCTGCCGGCACTCCGGGCCATCGGCATGTTCTCGCCCATTCCCGGGTGCTGCTGCACCAACCGTCGACGCAAGGTAGCGGCACCATCTCGGACCTCGCGCTTCAAGCAGCCGAGATCCTGCGAATCCGGGAGCAGACCGAGGCGATTCTGAGTAAGCACACCGGTCAGAGCGTCGAGCGATTGCGTAAGGACACCGATCGCGACAGGATCTTCACCGCCGACGACGCTATCTCCTACGGACTGGCCGACACCCTCATCGAAGGGAACTGACTAGGCCGCCATCAGGACGGGACCCGAGATCGGTGCGGGAGAGTGCCCGAAGGTGAGGGAGTTGAGTGCAACGATCCGGTTGCCCGCTCGGAACAGTAGATGCTCGAGCGGCATCCCGAGCGCTTCGCAGATTGCGCGCAGAATTTCCGACGACGGTTCCTTCTTGCCCCGTTCGATCTCGGAGAGGTATTGCTTCGACATCCCGACCTTTGCGGCTACGTCGTCGAGAGTTCGGTCCTGATCGCGTCGAACCTCCCGCAGCACTCGTCCGTAGGCTTCACGAATCAGTGGGGGTTTGCGCACGGCAACAGCCGGATCGGGGAGTTCCGACTCACCCTTGACCAGGACCAGTCTGCGCGGCGCATCCATAGGCCGAGTATTCCAGCCGACCGGTACGGACACCACCGGGTTCGCCGAGGGCTGACATCTAGTCCGTTCGAACACCACCGGCAAGGAACATCGCTCGAAGAACGAAGGCCGCCTCGGGCCCGATGATCTCGCCGACAAGGCTCGTGTAGCGGTCGACGAACTCGGGCCCGTGGGAAGCCTCGTCGGAGGCGGGGTCGCCGAGGTGGTGCGCAAGTTCGTGCAAGACAACGAATTCGCGTAGCGCCCACCGGCCGTCACGGTCGTCCGGGACGGCGATGACGTCGTTCGAGTAGTGAGCGGCGGCATTGCCGCCGCGGGAGCGTACGGACACTGGAATGGTTGCGCGAGTCCAGGTCTCCCGTACCCAATTCAGCCCGAGTAGCTGATCGCAGTACGCCTGGACCGACTCCACGGAACCGAATTTGCGCTCGACCGGCAAGGTGATGGTGGAACCCATGACCTCGACGCTCCGAAGTCCACGCTCGTCGGCGCGATCGAACATGGTGCGCACCAACGTCTCTGCCTCGTAGACGGCGCTCCGCTGCGTATCCCTCACGAGTCGAGCTGCCCGCGTACCCCGCCGATCTCCGGAAGGTTCCCCAGACGTGCGGAGCGCGCCGCCCGATCACCCGCTCGTCGAGCATGTGAGGAATGCCCGGCGCTTGCGCGGCCGCCGCCCCGCCACGTCCCACGCGCTTTGGAGTTGGACGAGTAGTAGTCCTTCAGCTCGATTTCCTTGTTACGCAGCACGAGTGCGGTTTCGGAAGACGACGTGGCAGATTCTGCGATCGCGGTCTTCTCCGTCTCCTGCTTCGTCTCGGCCAACCGCGCGCCGATGCGGGACGCGTACGCCATCTGGAAGTTCAGGCGCGCCGTCACTCCGGCCACCGGCTTGCGGACCTGCGTGCTGACGCGTCGTCGTCCACGAGTTTCGACGACGGTCCGCACGGACGTTTCGCCGCGGTACGCCCCGGAACGCACGTAGGCATCGGAGTCACGCACCATCTGGAAGAGCAGGCTCGAATACAGGGCCTCGCACACGTCGATGTCGCCGGCGAAGCCGTAGGCGTAGATGACGGCCGACGTCTGCGCGATGTCGCATTGCACGTCGTTGGCAGCGGCGATGGCGATGAACAACTGGGCGTACGTTCGCAGTCCGCGCTTGCCCGGTTCGCCGATGGTGATGAGCCGTTGAGTGGGCGTCGCACGCTTTTCCGAAGACGCGGTGTGCGCACGCGCGACCGCCAGGTCGATCGCGGAACTGGTGGCCAACCGCTGAGCGGCAGCCATGAAGGCTTCACCTTCGTGTGGATTGTCGGTGGACTCCGCTTGGCGAAGCAGCGCACCGATGCGGGTCAGCATCTTCTCCGAACTCACCGTGAAAGACTACGCTCGCGCGCCGACACGGACGTTTATGCTGCTAGCGCACACGCTCACCCTCGACTTGGATCGTCCGGCACGTTCCTGCCGGTAGAAGGGATCAACCCCGTCATGGCTTCAGTGACTTTCGAGAGCACCACCTGCCTGTTCCCCGGATCGAACACTCCGGCAGTGGACAAGCTCGACCTCGAGATCGAGGACGGCGAGTTCCTCGTCCTCGTCGGACCCTCCGGCTGCGGAAAGTCGACCACCCTGCGCATGCTCGCCGGGCTCGAAGACGTCCACAGCGGACGCATCCTCATCGGCGACCGCGACGTCACCGGTCAGGAGCCGAAAGAGCGCGACATCGCGATGGTCTTCCAGAACTACGCGCTGTACCCGCACATGTCGGTGGCCGAGAACATGGGTTTTGCGCTCAAGCTCGCCGGAACCAACAAGACGGAGATCCGCGCCCGCGTCGAAGAGGTCGCGAAGATGCTCGATCTCGAGCCGTACCTCGATCGCAAGCCCAAAGCACTGTCCGGTGGCCAGCGTCAGCGAGTGGCGATGGGCCGCGCCATCGTCCGCCAGCCGCAGGTCTTCCTGATGGACGAGCCGCTCTCGAACCTCGACGCGAAACTCCGTGTGCAGACACGTACGCAGATCGCTCAGCTGCAACGACGCCTCGCGACGACGATGGTTTACGTGACCCACGACCAGGTCGAGGCCATGACGATGGGTGACCGCGTCGCCGTCCTCGAAAAGGGAATCCTGCAGCAGTGCGCCTCGCCGCGCGAGCTGTACAACAAGCCGAAGAACGTCTTCGTCGCCGGCTTCATGGGTTCGCCCGCGATGAACCTCTTCACCCTCCCCGTCGTCGACGGCGGCGTCGCATTCGGTGACGGGATCGTTCCGGTTCCGCGCGAGACGATGAACGGCGTCGTCGAAACCGAGGTTGTTCTGGGTATTCGCCCCGAGCACCTCGAGATCGCAGCCGAAGGCCTGCCGATGGAGGTCGACGTCGTCGAGGAACTGGGCTCGGACGCCTACGTCTACGGCCGGACCACGATCGGCGGACGGTTGCAGCAGATCGTCTCGCGTGGTGACTGGCGCAATCCGCCGCAGAAGGGCGAGCGCGTCAACCTGCGCGTCGACCCCGAGAAGGTGCACATTTTTGCCACCACCGACGGGCGTCGCCTGGGTTAGGTGGACCTGTCAAACGACACATGACCGATTCAGGTTCGGCGTAATACCCACAAGTAGGGGTGTCTCGTGCCACAGTAGGGGCCGATGCCGGGAGCCGGCACTCATGGCGCATGCCGTGAGCAGGCTCTCGGTGACCGTCTATTTGTCATACACATACGGGGAGCGAATCCATGGTTCTGAACTCGAAGGCGATGCGCCGCGCTGCAATTGCAGCCACGGCAGCGTCCATGCTGGTACTGGCAGGCTGTTCGTCCGATTCGGACAAGGACAGCGGAACCAGCACCACGGCCGCATCCGAGGGATCGTCCTCGAGCGAAGGCCGCGGACCCATCACGATCGTCGAGGGGCAGGATGCCCTGAACGAGGCGCTCGAAAACATCATCTCCGACTGGAATGCCGAGCATCCGGACGAGAAGGTCACGCTCAAGCCGCTGGCGAAGGAAGCCAACGCGCAGGTCGACGACATCACCCAGCGCATGCAGGCCAAGAGCGACGAGTACGACCTCATCGGCGTCGACGTCGTCAACACCGCCCAGTTCGCCGCAAACGGTTGGCTGCTGCCGCTCGAGGGCGACCTCGCGATCGACGAGTCCGGCCTCCTGCCGTCGACCGTCGCTTCGGGCACCTACAACGGCAAGCTCTACGCAGCGCCGAAGAACACCAACGCCGCGTTCCTGTACTACCGCAAGGACCTCGTCGAGAAGGCCCCCACCACGTGGGCCGAGCTCAAGGAAAACTGCCCGAAGGCTGTCGAAGCCGGCATCTCCTGCTACATCGGTCAGTTCAAGAACTACGAGGGCCTGACGGTCAACACCACCGAGATCACCAACGCCTTCGACGGCCCGTGGGTCGGCCCGGACGGACTCACCCCGGCCATCGACGACAAGACGAAGGCAGGCGTTCAGTCGATCGTCGACAACTTCGCCGACAACACGATCCCGCAGGAAGCGCTGACCTACTCCGAGGGCGAGTCGCAGACCGCGTTCGGCGACGGCAAGGCACTCTTCATGCGCACGTGGTCCGGCTTCTCGGTCGACGGTGAGAAGACCTCGGTTGCCGGCAAGTACGGCTACACCGTTCTTCCGGGTGTCGACGGACCGGGCGCTTCGACCGTCGGCGGCTACAACGTCGGCATCAGCGCGTACTCGGACGCACCCGCCACGGCTCGTGACTTCCTCGAGTTCATGCAGACCAAGAAGTCGCAGACGTACTTCACCGAGGTCGGCGGCGCACCCGTCCTCTCGGCTGTCTACGACGATCCGGCAGTGCTCGCTCAGTTCCCGTACTTCGCGACCCTGAAGGAAGCACTCGCCACCGCTCAGCCGCGCCCCGTCACGCCGTACTACACGCAGGTGTCGAAGTCGATCTCCGACAACACCTACGCTGCTATTCGCGGCGAGAAGACCGTCGAGCAGGCCTTGGCGGACACCAAGGCCGGCATCGAAACCGCCGGTAACTGATCTACCAGGAGCAATAAGCAATGGCAGAACCGCAGGATCCTTCCGCGGCTGTGCCTACCAACCCCACGGTCGGGGCCGGTTCAACCGGTCCCGACCGTTCGGGCGTTGGTGGGAGACACCGTGCACCGGAACCGCTAGAAGAGCCGTCGGCATCCGAGGCAGCAGGGACATCCCTGACCAAGGTTCTGCCTGACCTTGCAGCTACTCCACCCCCACCGACCTCGCCCCCGCCTGCGTCGGCCGACAAGCCGAAGAAGCGTCGACGAGTTCCGGTGTGGGCGTTTGTCGCACCGTCGCTGATCGTTCTCGCCGTCATCATTCTGTATCCGCTCGGACGAGCGATCTGGATGTCGATGCACAGCGACGGCAAGAAGCTCGATCCCGAGACCGGCATGTTCGTCACCGGTCAGTTCACGTGGTTCGACAACTACAAGAACTGGATCACCCAGTCCTGCAACACCGCCAACGGCTCGATTCCCTGCCCGCCCGGCACACTCGGATCGCAGTTCTGGCAGTCGATCGGAAATACGTTCGGCTTCACCGTCGTCACCGTCCTGCTCGAGACGGTGATCGGTCTGTCGATGGCGTTGATCATGGCCAAGACGTTCCGCGGACGCGGTTTGCTCCGCGCTTCCGTGCTGATTCCCTGGGCCATCCCCACCGCCGTCACCGCGAAGCTCTGGTTCTTCATCTTCGCCAACGACGGCATTGCCAACAAGATCCTCGGCACCAACATCCTGTGGACGGCGGACCCCTGGCCGGCGCGATTCGCGATCGTCGTCGCCGACGTCTGGAAGACCGCGCCGTTCATGGCGTTGCTGATCCTCGCGGGTCTTCAGATGATTCCAGCCGACGTCTACGAGGCCGCCAAGGTCGACGGTGCGACGGCGTGGCAGCGGTTCCGCATGATCACGCTTCCGCTGGTCAAGCCCGCACTCATGGTGGCGGTGCTCTTCCGCACGATGGACGCTCTGCGGATGTACGACCTGCCCGCGATCATGATGGGATCCAACCCGGCCACCTCGACCATCTCGGTTCTGGTGGTCGATCAGATGCGCGTCGGCGCCAATTCGGCGTCGGCACTGTCCACCATCACGTTCCTCATCATCTTCGCTGTGGCCTTCATCCTGGTCCGATTCCTCGGAGCCAATGCGGTCAGCACGCAGGAAAAGCAGCGGAAGGGGGAGCCGGTATGAACAAGGCACTACGCGGCAAGATCGGCACCTACATCGGCGTCGTACTGATCATCGTGTGGGGACTCGCTCCCTGCTACTGGATGATCGTGACGGCGCTGCGCGACCCGGCGGACACGTTCTCGACGTCGCTGTGGCCCACCAATCTCACGCTCTCCAACTTCACCGCGGCGCTCGATCCCGACGCCAAGGTGAACTTCACCCGTGCACTGATGAACAGCCTCATCATCGCGGGCGCGACCACGCTGATCGCCTTGGTCATCGGCGTGTTCACGGCGTACGCGCTCTCGCGTTTCGATTTCCGTGGCAAATACTTCGTCACCGGAATCATCCTCGGCGCGTCCATGTTTCCGGTTGTCGCCCTCGTGACTCCGTTGTTCCAGTTGTTCACCGACATCGGCTGGATCGGCAGCTACAAAGCGCTGATCATCCCGAACATCTCGTTCGTGCTGCCGCTGACGGTCTACACGCTGACGTCGTTCTTCTCCGAACTTCCGTGGGAGCTCGAGGAGGCGGCGCGTATCGACGGCGCCACCCGTGGCCAGGCCTTCCGTCTGATCATGCTTCCGCTCGCCGCGCCGGCACTGTTCACCACCGCGATCCTCGCCTTCATCGCAACGGTCAACGAGTACCTGCTCTCGCTCCAACTCTCGAGTGACAAGACCGCACCCGTCACCGTGGCGATGGCCAAATTCTCCGGAACCGACCCATTCGTCACGCCGTACACCTCGATCATGGCCGGCGGAACCCTCGTGATGGTCCCGCTGGTCATCATGGTTCTCATCTTCCAGCGACGCATCATCGCCGGTCTGACCGCAGGCGGCGTCAAGTCGTGATGCGGGCTTCGGGCGCACGGTTTCGATGAGGCGGGCTTCGCGTGCCCAGCGTATGGAGCTGATTGCCGGCTTCATCTCGGTCTTCGCCCTCATGGCGTTGATCGGCGCTGTGGTCGCGATCGTCAAGGGCGACCCCGGCGTGATGCCGTCTTTGGTGCTGCTCGGTTGCGTCGTCGCTCTCGGGCTGGCGTTCCGCGGATATCGGAACGCGGTCCGAGCAGAACGTCGCGAGTAGCCAGCCCGGTAGGGTGACATTTCGGTATCGCAGTTGCCGGGAGTTATCTGATCGAGATATCACCCTGGTGGAATGGTGCCGGTAAGTCCGGATCCACGACCGGGAGTGTTGAGTGAGTCCATCGAACAGATCGAGTGCGACGGGTGGCGATCAGTCGTCGGCTCGATCGGGCAAGTCGGCTAATTCGCCCCGGTCGAACAAGTCGGCCAAGCCCGCGAAAAAGCAGCGCTCGAAGTGGCGGTACGTCCGGCGGACCATCTACGTGCTCGTGCTCCTGATGGTCATCGTGCCCGCGTCGGTTTTTGCTGTCGCGTACAGCCGGACCGACGTCCCGCGCCCCTCTGACATGCAGACCAATCAGGTGTCCACCATCTACATGGCCGACGGCACGACCGTGCTCGGCAAGGTAGTGCCGGCGGAGGGAAACCGCACCGAGGTCGCGTTGTCGGCCATCCCGATTCACGTCCGCGATTCGGTGCTCTCGGCGGAGGATCGTAACTTCTACACCAACCCCGGATTCTCGATCTCCGGATTTGCTCGCGCTGCCCGCGACAACGTGATGGGCAAGGAAAGCGCCGGCGGTGGCTCGACGATCACTCAGCAATACGTGAAGAACGTCTTGGTCGGTGACAAGCGCAGTATCGACAGGAAGCTGCGTGAGCTCGTCATCTCCGCCAAGATGGCGCGCGAATGGTCCAAGGACGACATTCTTGCCGCGTATCTCAACACCATCTACTTCGGTCGCGGTGCGTACGGCATCGCCGCCGCGTCGAACGCGTACTTCGACAAGCCGGTCAGTGAGCTGAGCGTCGAGGAAGGCGCAGTTCTCGCGTCCGTCATCCAGAGCCCGTCGTTCCTGGACCCCGAGACCAATCTGTCCGCGCTGCAAGCGCGCTGGGACTACGTTCTCAACGGCATGGTGGAACTGGGCAGCCTGACCAAGACGGATCGCGACGCGATGCAGTTCCCGGCCGTCGCCCCCGCAAATCGGCCGACCGATCTGAACCAGGCGCCAGGACCCGAAGGCCACATCAAGACCCAGGTACTCAAGGAACTGGCCGAGGCCGGTATCAGCGACCAGACGCTGAACACCGCTGGTCTGCAAATCACGACAACCATCGACCCGGTTGCGCAGGAAGCTGCGCTGAACGCCGTCAGGCGGAATCTCGAGGGCGAGCCGGAAGACCTGCGGACCGCAGTAGTGTCCATCGACCCCAAGACCGGTGGCGTCGACGCCTATTACGGCGGTGACGACGGAGCGGGATTCGACTACGCCCAGGCGCCGCTGCAGACCGGTTCAGCGTTCAAGGTCTTCGGCCTGGTCGCAGCATTGATGGAAGACATTCCGCTGTCCGCACGGTTCGACAGTTCACCGCTCACGATCAACGGTGTGACCATCGGAAACGTCGGCGGCGAATCCTGTGGTCGATGCACCATCGCCGAGGCACTCAAGCGTTCGCTGAACACCAGCTTCTACCGGTTGATGCTCTCGATGGAGAACGGTCCCCAGAAGATCGCCGACGCCGCCCACCTGGCCGGCATCCCCGAGCACATTCCCGGACTCGACTACCCGACGCTCACACAGGAGGGTGGTCCGCCGGAGAACGGAATCGTGCTCGGCCAGTATCAGTCTCGCGTTATCGACATGGCGTCCGCTTACGCGACGCTCGCCAATTCCGGTGTGTACCAGCAGCCGCACTTCATCCAGAAGGTCGTGACGGCCGAAGGTGAAGTCCTGCTCGATCGCCCGGTCTCTCCCGGTGAGCGTCGTCTCGATGCTGCCGTTGCCGACAACGTCACGCAGGCGATGCTGCCGATCGCGTCGTACTCGAACGGTCACGCGCTTGCCGGTGGACGCCCGTCTGCAGCCAAGACCGGTACCGCGCAGTTGGGTGACACGGGCCAGAACAAGGATGCGTGGATGGTCGGTTACACGCCGTCGCTGTCCACCGCGGTGTGGATCGGAACTTCCGACGCTCAGGCCATCACCAACTCCTACGGTGGTTTGATCTACGGCTCCGGAGTGCCTGCGGACATCTGGAAGAGCACGATGGACGGCGCGCTGAAGGGATCCGACTGGGAGAGCTTTCCGTGGCCGGACCCCATCGGCGGGCAGGCCGGCGTTCCCGCGAACTCCGGCGTGACCTCGGGGGACGGGACGGGCACGCCCACGACGGGCGCGGTCGCTCCCCCGGCGCCCATCGAGGTGCCCGGCCTACCGCCGATCGAAGTACCGCCGCTCCCCCAGTTGCCGCGTCAGATCGAGATCCTGCCGGGCATCGTCATCCCACTACCGGGCTGACAAGCAGCGCCCGATTTCCGGTTCTCAGGCCTGATCGTCGAAGAGACCGAGTTGGGTGGGCGCTGCATCCTTGGCGGGCAGTACGACGACGCGCAGTCCGCGCCTGAGGTTGCGGATCGCGTGCGTCCACGCGCGCTTCTCGCCCGCACACAGGTCGGTGTCGTCGTCCTTGCGGCGGACGGACTCGGTCAACGCCTCGTGCCAGGCAGTCTCCTGCTCCTGGCTGATCCGCAGGTAGTCGAGAATGGTGTCGCGGTCGTGCTCACAGATCACGGCAACCTCTTCGGCGCTGAGCTCGCCCGTTCCGTCTGCGTCGAGTTCGAGGAGCGCCATGAGAGCCGGCGGAAATTCGTGGCACTCGTGTGACTCGTATTCGGCACCGGGATCTTCGTGCTCGGAGGCCATGCCGTCGTTGAAGGCGGTGTCTCCGGTTGCGCGGATGGGTTGCCCGCCCAGTTCTTCGGCGAGTTCGTCGGATGCTTCGGCCAGTTCGGCGAACGAGCGCAGAGCCCGCAGCAGGTGCTCGGCGACGAAGGGTGCGCCGTCCACGCGGACCACGCCCAGCACACTCTGCTCGACGAGAATGAGCTTGATGGTCGGCCATTGCCGATTGAGCTGAGCAAGAATTACAGCAGCGTTCTCGAGGTTCTCCACCGAATGCACGACCCGCGAGAACACCTCCACGTACTCGTCGTCCTCGAGGACACGAACATAGGTGACCTGCTCACCGCGGACCAGCGGGATGTCGCCGTCGTCGTCACGCTTGGGCGGATGACCGAGAAGGCGCTCGACGGCCCCGTCGACCAGGATCCGCAGCATGTCGCCCGAACCCGAGGGAGCGTGAGACGGCGTCGTGGCGAACGCCGGCGTCGACTCGCGCCCACTGGTGCTGGCACGCAGGAACGACGGGTGCGCAATGCTCCACATTTCACGGAAGACGCGCAACACCTTTGTCACCAGCTCCTCGGGACGAGCGCGGTCGACGTCGATGTAGAAGGACATGGACCCATTGCCCTCGGGTTCGTGCTCGCACAGATCGGGAGCGTTGAACCCCATGTCGAGCAGCGTTGAATGGTCTTCCGGTTCGAGCATCCGCATTGGATGCAGAAACCTGTTGGAAGGAACTTCACAGCGCACGGAGGTCTGGTTCCATGCGAAGAACTGGATGCACGCGGGTGCGTCGGCCAGTTCGTCCATGCTGTCGTAATGCGACTCCACCACGAGGGTGTCGTCGTCCTCCATCACGGAGATGTAGCGAGCGAGATGAGTCTCGAAAGTAGTCCAGGCACTCAGGATTTCCAGATCGAAAGTATTGTCCGACATCGTCGCTCCTCTGGTCCGGGGGCGCATGGGGCCCTACCGACGACTCGCCGAAACCCCTGCTTTTCAAACCCCGCCTACGACGTTAGTCGTGGGGTCCGACAGTGACAGTGTTCGTAGGATCCGAGTGACCGTGTTTCAGTCAGGGGATTATCTTCCGAGCCTGCAGATTGGCGAAGATGTCGAGGAACATCGCTTCGGTGTCGACGTGGCGGTGAAATCCGAACCGCCGAGCTTTCGATCCGTCAGCGAAAAAGTCGTAGTCCCATCCGAATACGAAGTCACCGAACCCCCAGGACGAGACATCGGAATACGGGGTCCGAGCAAGGTGGTGTTCCTCGACGAGTTCATCCCACACCGACTCCTTGTCCGCCATTGCGACATCGAGGGACATCGGGAGCGGAGGTGCGACGTCCATGTCGAAGAAGGCTGCGATCTTCGGCCACATCTCCTGCCAGCGGAACAGGTCGCCGTTGTTGATGTTGAACGCCTGATTTGCGCACTCGGGGTTGGTCGCGGCCCAGACCGTCGCTTCGGCCAGGAGTCCGGCGTCGGTCATCTCGATCAAGCTGGTGTACGCGCCGGGTTTGCCGGGGAATCGGAGTGGGACACCCAGTTTCTTCGAGATGGTCGCGTAGACGGCGATGACCATCGCGAGGTTCATCGGGTTACCCAGTGCGAATCCGGAGACGACCGAGGGTCTGATCGCCGACCATGTCCACGACTTGCCGAGCTGCCGACGTTCGAGGAACTGCTGTTGGTCGACGTTGAACTCGGGTGGCATGTGCGGTGGATCGCTCTCGCGGGCCGGAGTTTTGAACGGTCCGAGGTGTGCCCCGTAAACCTTGTAGCCCTGCATCAGGCTGACGTGCTCGAGTCCGCCCGCAACGGGCTCGATGGCGTCGAGAGTGTTGACCAGCATCGCCAAGTTGGGCGGAACCAGCTCGGCCCATGTCGGGCGGTCTTGATAGGCGGCGTAGAAGACATGGGTGACGTCGTCCAGTCCGCTCAGTGCTGCTGCGGTCTGTGAAGGATCGAGCAGGTCGACTGCGATGTGTTCGACCCGGTCGGCGTCCGTACCGCCTCGCCGCGAGAGTCCGATGATCTTCCATTCTCCGGTCGACTCGAGGTGATCGATCAAGTTCCCACCGATCACGCCTCGGGCTCCGACCACGAGTGCCACTTTGTCGTGCTGCACCATTTCAGCCTCCCATTGGTATATCGCGATGTTGCGATATAGGGAGTGAACCACACATATCGGCATTTCGCGATCTAGCGGTATGATCTCGAACATGGAAGACGCAACAACCGAGTGGGAAACGGCGTTCAAGGCGCTGGCCAACCCGATGCGTGTGCAAATCCTGCAGTGGTTGAAAGACCCCGGGAGCTTTCCCCCTCAACTCGAGCCTGCCGAGGAGGTCGGAGTGTGCCTCAAGCACATTCAAGCGAGGGCGAAGGTGTCGCAATCGACGGCGTCTCAGTACATGGCCGCGCTCCAGGCCGCGGATCTGGTGACCACCACACGAATCGGTCAGTGGCGGCATTACAAACGAAACGAGCAACAGATCGAGAAGCTTGCTGCATTCATCAGGCAGGGTTTGTAGGTACCAGCACCTGACCGATCCCTCCGGGGCCGCCAACGTTGTGGCAAAACCTCACATCGCCGGCGCCGTCGGTATGTGCATTGTGGTCGTTTCTCGGGTTGCTCGTTGTCCTTACGCTCGGCAGAGGGTACTGGCAAGGAGAGGCGTGCGATGAGTCGTGAGAGCTGGGTGGGCCGTGATGCCCGATCCATCGCCGAGGCCGTGCGGTCGGGTCAGGTGTCGGCGCGGACCGTCGTCGAAGAACATCTCGCACGGGTCGACGAATGCAATGTCGAACTCAACGCACTGGTCACCGTGTGCGCCGAGGAGGCTCGCACGGCCGCGGATTCCCTGGACGAGCGACGCCTTCTCGGTGAGACACTCGGCCCCCTTGCCGGGGTTCCGTTCACGGTCAAGGACCTGATCGCCACTGCCGGCGTGCGCACCACTGCCGGTTCTCGCACTCTGGCGGACAACGTCCCGGCCGTCGACGCCCCGGCCGTCGCGGCATTCAAGGCTGCCGGTGCGATTCTGATCGGCAAGACCAACACCCCGGAATTCGGCGCGTGCGGCCTGACTCGAAACGAACTGTTCGGAACCACGGCCAGTCCGGTGCGACCGGACGGCGTCGTCCGGTCCCCCGGCGGATCGAGTGGCGGCGAGTCCGCGTCGGTTGCTGCCGGAATGAGCGTGCTCGGACTCGGTACGGATTTTGGTGGCTCGGTGCGTTGGCCCGCCCACTGCACCGGCCTCACTTCGGTTCGCCCGACGCTCGGCCGTATCGACCCTGAAGGGCAATACCCCGGCGTGCTTTCGGATGGACGGGTACTCGCCAATCCTGCGACGATGCACGGCACGATCCAGACCATCGGCCCACTGGCCCGCAACCTCGGTGATGCGGCGCTTGCGTTGCGCGTCCTGTCGATGCCGCATTTCTCGTGGAGCGAGCCTGATTCGGTCGACGTCGACGACCTCGACATCCGCTGGGCCACCGGCGAGGGAACGATTCCCGTCGACGAAGAAATCCGGTCAGCGGTTCGGACGGTGGCGATCAGCCTGGACGCGAGCGAGTACGACGGTCTGGCTCTGCCGCGGGCCAACGCGCTTTTCGGCGCGTTGCGATCGGTCGAGACCCACGCGGACATCCACTCTCTCGCCGCAGGTTCAGCGCACTCTTTCGACGCGGACATCACCGCCATGCTTGCGGCAGGCCGTGATCGCAGTTCCGCCGAGGTGGAAGCGCTGTGGGCGGATCGTGCGATGTTGATCGCCGACTTCCTCGACGAGATGGGCGACGTCCTGATTCTGCCGGTTGCGTCGGTGCTCGCTCCGCCGCTCGGTGTGGAGAGCTTCGAGGTGGGCGGTCGCAAACTCACGTGGATGGACGCGCTCGCGAGTTGCCGGGCGATCAGTGTGCTCGGCCTTCCGTCGGTCGTGGTTCCGGTAGGACTCTCCCGCAACGGTTTACCGGTCGGAGTGCAAGTGGTGGCCCGGCCGTTCCACGAGCATGTTGCGCTGTCCGTGGCGGCGCGAATCACGTCGAATGCGCAAGCTCTAGTCTGACTTCCATCTTTCGGTTTCGGCTGCGAAACGTGTTGCGTACGAGTCGGCAAGGTCGTGAAGAGTGGTGACGCAGTCGCCGTAGTACGTCGGTGCATGCATGGTCGCCAGAATCCGCGGCTCGAGGTCGGCCAGGGCACGGATCGTGGGTTCGAGATCCGGGGTGAGGCAGGTGGCGTGGCCCAAGTCCTCGGCTTCCAAAGCGGGACCGACGATTTCGTGCTCGGTGGTCGCGGGGTGGTGCCCGAACGCGGTGAAGAGGTCTCCGCAGAACAGCGTCGACGTCGTCTCCTCGAACATCAGGCCCGCGTCCCAACCGTGTGGGACGTGTGGGGTGTCGATGTGCCGGACTCGGCGGCTGCCGGTTTCGAGTACGTCGCCGTCCTGCAAGGGAAGTGGCGCCCGATCGGCCAGATCGTTGACCTGGACGAAGCACCCCATCGCACCGTGTGCAACTTGCGCTTCGGGGGCCGCCGCAAGCCAGGAGTTCATGGACCCGCATTCGTCGGCCTCGACGTGACCGAACGTGATCCATTTCAGACGGTCGATGTCGATCAGCGTGGAGAGTGCGTCGGAAGCCGAGGTGAACAACGCTCGCTGCCCGGTGTGGAAGAGCAAGGGTTCCTCGCCGTCGACGAGAAACTGGTTCATCGTGAGGTTCGCTTCGTCCACGAAGGTCGACAGTCGGTAGATGTCCGGCGCGATTTCGGTGATCGTGGTGGTCATCGCTGTGCTCCGATCAGGGCTGTTGTACATGTCGAGCTGTCTTCTCCAGCCTTCTCGCCGCCCCGCGCCTGCACAAGGTTCTGGACGTGCTTACGGCTCTGCAATAGTGGAGGACGTGTTCGTACTGCTGCTGACAGGCCCGCCGGGCGCGGGGAAGAGTTCCGTGCTGACCGCGCTTCACGATCGACTCGGCGAGGCCGGGGTGAGCAACGCGATGATCGAGGTGGACGAACTCGAGCGGTGCTATCCGCCGCTGGGGACCGAACGGGCAATCGCACACGTCGGGATGTTGTGCGCGTCGTACAGGGAAGCGGGGTACGAACTCCTGTTCCTCACGGCGACCGTCGAAGACGACGACTACGGGCATGCCTTGCTGGCCGCGTCCGGCGCCGAGGGGCACCTGCTGGCACGCCTCGAGGCCGATCCGGATACGTTGCGCACCAGAATCATCGAACGTGAACCGGCCGGCTGGGCCGGGTTGGACGAGTTGGTGGAGGCGTCACAACTGCTGGCCGGTTCGATGCCGACGCTCAGTGGAGTCGACGTGGTTCTGAGCACCGAAGGCCGCGATCCCGAAAGTGTTGCCGACGATCTGGAAGCGGCTCTGCGAGAACACAGTCCGTCGCTTCTAGCTGTCGGTGTTCAGAGCGGTGACCACTGAAGCGAACATCGTCGACTTGATTGCCCCCAGTGTGCCCGCATTCTTCGGGCCGATCGGTGCAACCATTTCGATGGCCTTGGCGGTCAAAGCGTCGACGGATGCGGTGAAGTCCACCAAACCGGCTGCGAATGCGTCACTTCCGCCGTATCGCCGCCCCGTGGTCATGGCGACGATTGCCGACGCCGGGCTGAGTTTGGCCTGGATGAGAGCTGCCATTCCTTCGGTGAAGGGGATGTTGATGTCCACCTCCGGGAAGCAGTAGTAGCCGCGATCATCGCGCATGACGCGGTAATCGTGCGCGATGCCGAGCATGGCGCCGGCTCCGAAGGCGTGGCCGTTGATCGCCGCGACGGTGGGCATGGGGAACGTCAGCATCCGGGCGAACAGCGACTGCACCTGCTGCACATACCACTTCGCCTTGTCGCCGTTCGCGCCCAGCCAGTCGAGGTCGAGTCCGTTGGAGTAGAACTTGCCCGTCGCCGTGGTGACCAGGGCATGTGCGCCTTCACTCAGAGTCTGGTCGAGCAGCTTGTCGACGGAATCGAGCCAATCCGGCGAGAATCGATTCTCGTCCTCGCCGAGATCGAGAACGGCGATCTTGTCTTCGAAGCGCAGAGTTGCGGTCATGATTGGCCTTTCCTGTTGCGTGGCTTGGGCAGTGGTGGGTCGAGATGCAGAACCGCTCGAACGGCGGCATCCAACCGCGCGCGTGCTGCGGCGTCGGGGACTCGCCAACCGTCGGCGCGTTTGGCGGGATGGATGAGCAGTCCGGTAGGCAGGCCGACAACACAGGCCTCGATTGCCTCGACGGCTCGGCCGTCCTTGCGGCCCCAGAGCGCGGTCGACAACCGGATGAACAACTCGACCAGAGACCGGTCGAGTTGTGTGAGTTGCTCGGCGATGTCGGCAGGGACGTCAGTGCCGAGCAGTTCGTCGCGCTGGATCGTCAACAGCAGCAACGCGGATTGTGGGTAGTCGAGCGCGAAGACAGCCGGAACTTCGGCGGCTGCGACGACGGCGGAAACCGCCGAAGTCGGCGACGGGTCCGCGAGAGCGTCGTCCACTCTCGATTGTTGAAGCGCGAGAAATCGTCGCGCAGCACGCAGCCACGCGCTACCGACCAGTCCACTGCGAGAGCCGAATGCGTGATAGATCGCCCCGTTGGATACACCGGTGGCGTCGGAGACTGCCCGGACCGTGACAGCGCTCGGTCCGGCAGTGGCGGCAAGTTTTTCGGCAGCGTCGAGCAGGGTGTCGAGGTCGTGGACGCGTGGCCGAGGCATGAACGCACAGTAACAGAGCGTCTGCTCTGTTACTGGCTGCGGTCAGATCACCGAATTTGCGCGAAGATCCTCGATCTCCTCCGGACGCAGGCCGAAGTCGGTGAGTACGTCGTCGGCGTCACCGCCGAGAGTCATGGGTGGCGCAGTCCTGACGGGAAGAGTCTTGCCGTCCACCCAGAACGGTCCGCGGACAACGGGAATCGACGTTCCGTCGGCGCTCTGGGTCTGCTCGACCATCTGCAATGCCTCGACCTGCGGGTCGGAGAACACCTGATCGATCGAATGGATGGGGCCGCAGGGGATTCCGGCACCGCGGATCTCGGAGATCCATTGCGCTGCGCCCTTCGTGGTCAGTAGGTCCTCGAGTTCTTTGGTCAGTTGGTCTCGGTGCGCCAAACGTTCTTTACCCGTGGCATATTCGGTACGGAAGGCGAGCTCGGGGTCACCGAGTACCGAGCACAGTGCGATCCAGTGCTTGTCCGAGCCGGTGGCAATGTTGATCGGGAAGTCGGCAGTGTCGAAAGCGCCGTACGGCGTGATCGTCGGGTGCGTATTGCCGTTCGGCGTCGAAACCCGCCCGGTGCTCAGGTAGTCCTGCGCCTGGAAGGTCATGATCGAGATCGCGGATTCCAGCAACGAGGTCTGCACGCGGTGCCCACGACCGTCGCGTCCGCGCGAAGCCAGTGCCGCCGTGATTCCCAGTGCCGCGTAGATGCCCGAGACCGTGTCGATGATGGGGATACCGACCCGCATCGGGGTCTGTTCCCCGGCACCGGTGACCGACATCAGCCCGGACATGCCCTGGGCCACCTGATCGAGTCCGGGCGCGAACTGGTCAGGGCCCACCGGGCCGAAACCACTGATGCTCATCACGACGAGCCCTGGATTCTCCTGCTCGAGCGAGTCGGGATCGAGCCCCATGTCGGCCAGTACTCCCGGACGGAAGTTCTCGACCAGCACATCTGCGTCGAGGGCCAGGCTGCGAAGCAGTTTCCGCCCGCGGTCACTGCGCATGTCGATGGCGATCGACCGTTTGCCGCGGTTCACGGAAGCGAAGTAGAGGCTTCGATCGCCGTCGAACGGCGGCCACTGACGCGAACTGTCGCCGGAGCCACGGGTTTCGACCTTGACCACGTCGGCGCCGAAATCCGAGAGCAGCGACGTGCACAGAGGCCCCGCGAGAGCACGGGTGAGGTCGAGAACTTTGATACCGCTGAGCAATTGGTCCATGGGAGAAACCTCGGTTCTGTGGTGTGCAACGTCGCCCACTCGATCCGTCGCACCATCTGCGTGAATTGCCGCTGCAGTGATCGTCGGAGAGGGGAAGAATGAAGGTCAGGCCTGCTTTCGGCTGGGCTCGGTGACAACACTGGTCGAGAGCGCAAGGTGATGCGACGGCGACATTGCACAACTGCAGGGCCCGGATTTAGGCGCATTGTGTGACAGGCAGGATTGCGGTGGGCCGATACCGTGAACTCTCTACGGACGGCGATGCAAGCGGGAGGCGAGGCGATGCGCGACATTTCCACTCAGCTGGCGCAGTGGCACGCCCGCGGCGAGGATTTTGCACTGGCGACGGTTGTCCGTACCTGGCGATCCTCACCGCGCATGCCCGGTGCTTCGATGGCCGTCTCACGCTCCGGCGAGGTGGTCGGCAGCGTCTCGGGCGGGTGTATCGAGAGTGCACTGTACGAGATCGCCCAGGAGGTTCTCGCCGACGGCACCAGTCGCGTCGAGGTCTTCAGCGTCTCCGACGACGACGCCATCGGAGTAGGGCTGACCTGCGGCGGAACCATCGAAGTGTTCGTCCAGGCCGTCGGAGCCGATTTCGCCGAGTTCGGTCAGGTTTGTGAACGGATCGAGGCCGATACGCCCGTCGTCGTGGTCACCGAAGTGCGTCCGGGAGCACCGGCACGGCACCTCGTCGTCGAGCACGGCCGACGCAGCGGAGATCTGGATGCCACGGAGGACGAGGTGTCCATCCTGCTGCGCACGATGGACACCGGTGAGTCCGTCGCTTTTGTCGCGCCGGCGGGAACTCTCATCGATTCGCAGCACGACCTGCTGGTCGAGATCTTCGCGCCACTACCGCGGATGTACGTGTTCGGGGCCATCGACTTCGCGGCCTCGATGTGTACGTTGGGCGCCTTTGCGGGTTATCGCGTGACCGTCGTGGACGCACGGCCGGTCTTCGCGACACGGGCGCGCTTCCCCGACGCCCACGATCTGGTCGTCATGTGGCCACACAAGTTCCTCGAAACCGCACCGATCGACAACAAAACCGTCCTGGCCGTGCTCACGCACGACGAGAAGTTCGACATCCCCCTGCTCGAGATCGCGCTGCGTTCGCCGGCTGCGTACGTCGGCGCGATGGGAAGTCGTGCGACGCATGAGCGTCGGGTGGCGCTGTTGAAGGAGCGTGGCGTCACCGACGTCGAGTTGGGGCGTCTGCACTCACCGATCGGGTTGGATCTCGGCGCGAGGACACCGGAGGAGACTGCAGTGTCGATCCTCGCCGAGATGACCAAGACCCTTCGCAATGCCTCCGGTTTGGAACTGCGGGATCTGCAGGGGCCGATCCACCCGCCACCTCAGGAGAATCCGACCGCCCTGCATCGAACGGCCTGAGTCGACTGCGCTGAATTCGGACATCTTGTGTTCGGTGGGGATAGGATCGTTTCTTTCGTGAACCATCTTCCGTGATCCGAATGAAATCGAGGTGCCTGCCAAGTGGCAAACCCGGCCGTACCGGCATCCGAGGTGAATGCTGTTCTCTCCGAAGTTCTTCGAACCCAGCTCCTTCCTGGTGTTCGAAAGGTCGCCGGCGGCTGCGAAGACCCGACGGTAGCCCGGGTGGGATTCATGGCGGTTCCGGACATCGGACCGTGGCTGCGGCACGGACAGTTGCTGATCACCACGCCGGAAACCCTCGCCAGGGTCACCGAAACCTTCAAAGCATTTGTCGGACGGTTGTCGACGCGAGGTGTTGCGGCACTTGCCGTCCAATTCGGCGCAGACGGGGACACTCTCGCGCCGGAGCTGGTCGACGCGGCCGAAAGCGCCGGCTTCCCGCTCCTGGTTTTTCACGGTGCGTGTGATCACCCTGCGGCGAGAGACCGTGAGCAGACGGAGTCGGCCCAGATCGACGCCATGTTCGGGGCCGAGCGCTTGCGACGGCTGCTGGTCGACGTCGTGATGGGCGGCGGCGGCCTCCCGCAATTGACCGAAGTCATCGCTCGGGAGATGAAGGGCGCCGCCCTGATCACCACCTCGGACGGACGCGAGATCTGCCGCGCCGGGGACGCCGCGGAGCGCAAGCATCTGTCTGCCTGTCCCGCCGTCGATTCCACCGGTCGTCTGCGGACCGACACCGTCGAGGGCGGATTGGGTCTGCACGAGTTCGACGGTCAATTCATCGCGGTGTCCGCGATTTCCGCCAATCACATCGACCACGGGCGTCTCGCGTTGTTCACCGGTGAGCGCGTCATGACGAGTTACGACCAGTACCTGGTCGAGCGGGCCGCGTCGGTGTGCGCGTTGGTCATCACCCGTGAGCAGGCCGTTGCGTCGGTGGAAGAACGCCATCGCGCCAACTTCGTTCACGACCTGCTCCTCGGCCGTGCCGGGGACCACGATCACGTTGTCTCCCACGCCAAGACGTTCGGTTGGGACTTCGATCGCCCGCTGGTGATCGTCTCGATCGAGCCGGACCCGGTCGACGAACCGGCCTCGGCGGCGCCCGCTCGGCTGCCTGTTGTCGATCGCCAGGCGATGGCGTTCTCCGGGGCGATCGCCCACCGCGATCCCGGTGCGGCGGTGACCGCGCTGACGGGCGAGACGGTGATCGTCATGGGCGTCGGCACCGACACGATGGCATTGGTGCGGGACCTCGTCACGGTCGTTCGCGGTGAAGGTGGCGGCGGGAGAAGGCCGTTCAGTGTCGGGGTGTCCCGGCCGACAGCGGCGATCGACGCAGTCCCCGCGCTCTACAGTCAGGCGCGCACCGCACTGACCGTCGGGCGACGGATCTCCGGTCCGTGGACGGTGACTCAGTTCGACGATCTCGGTGTGTACAGACTGCTCAGTCTGGTCGAGGACGAAAACGAACTGGAGACGTTCGCGCGGGAGACACTGCGGGAACTGACGGAGGAAACTGCCGAAGCGCAGGACATGCGCAAGACATTGGAAGTCTTGCTCGCGACCAACATCAACATCGCCGAGACAGCGCGCAAGCTCCACTTCCATTACAACACACTGCGTTACAGGGTCGTTAAGCTGGAGAAAATGCTGGGACCCTTCACGGCGCAACCCGAGCTACGGCTGGATCTGTCTCTAGCACTGAAGATAACCGCGATGCGCGGCATCAATCACTAATATTGCCAATCCGAGTCCGTGGGTTCTGGCAGATTGTCATCACGTCGATACCCCTGCGCTGTAATAGCGTTTCACTCCAGTCACGGTGTTTTGTGAGCTGGAGCACACTCAGCGTTCGGACACCTTCCTCTGCACGAAAGGTCCCATCATGCCGATTTGGACGTTGCACGGAGATGGAAAGAACATCAAACCGGGTGAAGTGGTCGCTCCCGGCGAGCGGCTCAGCTGGGGAAGAACCATCGGGCTGGGTAGCCAGCACGTGGTGTCGATGTTCGGCGCGACGTTCGTGTTCCCGATCATCATGGGCCTCAATCCTCAACTTGCCGTGATGATGTCGGGTTTCTGTACGCTCTTCTTCCTGTTGGTGGTCAAGGGACGCATTCCCAGCTACCTCGGTACGTCGGCGGCTTTTGTCGGTGGTATCGCCGCCATTCGCGCCCAGGGCGGAACGTCCGCAGAGGTGACCGGCGCGATCCTGGTGTCCGGACTGGTCCTGGCGGCCATCGGTATCGCGATCCACTTCCTCGGCGGCCGGGTCGTGTTCAAGGTTCTTCCGCCAGTGGTGACCGGCGCGGTGGTGATGTTGATCGGATTCAACCTGGCACCCGTCGTCGCGGGGCTGTACTGGCCGCAGGACCAGTGGGTGGCTCTGATCGTCATGGTGGCCCTGATCGTCATGAGTATCGCGCTACGCGGCTTCATGGCGCGCATCGCCATCTTCCTGGCGCTGATCTTCGGTTACGTCCTCTCCTGGATCCTCGACCGGGTCTCGGGGACGATCACCTCCTACGACGCAGGCACCGGTCAGATCACCGAGCACTTCCGCGTCAACTGGGATTCGGTGCAGTCGGCGTCGTGGTTCGGCCTTCCCCCGTTCTCGGACGAGGCCAACGGAATCGTCGGCATCCACGCTCCGTCGTTCAGCCTCACGTTCATCATCCTGGTCCTTCCGGGTGTCATCGCGTTGATCGCGGAGAACGCGGGCCACGTCAAGGCCGTGGCCGAGATGACCGGGGACGACCTCGACCCGTACATGGGACGTGCGCTCGCCGGTGACGGTTTCGCCACCGCTATCGCCAGCAGCGTCGGCGGTTCGCCCACCACGACGTACGCCGAGAACATCGGTGTCATGGCAGCGACCCGTGTGTACTCCACCGCCGCCTACGCGGTTGCCGGCATCGTCGCCATGATGCTCGGCTTCTCCCCCAAGTTCGGTGCCGTCATCTCGGCGACGCCCGGCGGTGTTCTCGGCGGAATCACCGTGGTGCTCTACGGCATGATCGGTCTGCTCGGCGCGAAGATCTGGAAGGAGAACGGCGTCGACTTCGGCAATCCGCTCAACCTCATGCCGATCGCGGCCGGCCTCATCATCGGTATCGGCGACACGGCTCTGAAGTTCAGTGACACGTTCTCGCTCAGCGGGATCGCGCTCGGCACCATCGTCGTGATCGGGATGTACCACCTGTGCCAGTTCATCGGTTCGAAGAACCCGGAACTGAATGCGAAGAATCCGGAACCGAACAAGCCGGATTCGAAGACTCCCGGCGGCGATCGGGAGGAACCCGCCAAGCAACTCACGTGACGCTTGGCTGAGTGTGCTCGATCGACGAAGGCCGGACATCCTCCGCGGAGGATGTCCGGCCTTTCCGGTGTTCTGGGTACTGATCGATCAGACGGAGGTACTGGCTTCGACCAGGCCGATACGGTCGATGCGTTCGGTGCGGGTGTTGAGCCGTTCAGTCGCATCGGTAGCACTGAGCACGCTCAGCTCGTAGTGCAGTACCGCTCCGACGCGAGTGCAGAAGGCGGCGGATTCGTCCGCGGCATCGGGAAATTCGGGGATGACCCGATCGACGATGCCGCCCGCGAGCAGATCGAAGGACCTGATCCCTTGACTGGCTGCCATGTCCGGCGCGTGCGTGACGTCGTGGAACATGATCGCGCTCGCACCTTCGGGAGGTAAGGGCGAGAGCCAACCGTGGCGGGCCGCCAGCACTCGATCGGCCGGAATCAGTGCCAGGGCGCCGCCGCCCGTGCCCTGCCCGAGCAGGAGGGAAATGGTGGGGACCTCGAGTGAAATCATGTCGGCTATGCACCGAGCGATCTCGCCCGCCAGTCCGCCTTCTTCGGCCTCCTTCGACAGTGCCGCGCCCGCTGTGTCGATGATCGTCACCAGCGGCAGGTCGAGTTCTGCGGCCAACCGCATACCTCGCCGAGCCTCCCGCAGAGCGCCGGGGCCGAGTGGGGAGTGAGCAGTCTGTCCGCGCCGGTCCTGTCCGAGAAGGACGCAGGGCATGTCGCCGAAGCGAACGAGCGCGAGCATGATGCCGGGATCGTTCTCGCCTTGGCCGGTTCCGTTGAGCGGGAGCATGTCCGAGGCGGAATTGAGCAACACTTCCCGTATCCCCGGTCGGTCTTCGCGCCGGGATGCGACGACGGATTCCCACGCCGACGTATCGGGTGGGCAATCGTACGAGCACGGGTCACTGGGCAATAAGTACCCACGATGCGCCCCGGTGATGATGCGCAATGCGCGTTCGACGATTTCGGCGAGCTGGTCTGGCGGCCTCACTGCATCGATGAGTCCGTGCTCGTGAAGGTTCTCCGCTGTCTGGACACCGGCGGGGAAAGGTGAGTTGTACAAGGCCTCGAACACTCGGGGGCCGAGGAATCCGACGAGGGCCCCCGGTTCCGCGATCGTCACGTGACCGAGTGATCCCCAGGACGCGAATACGCCTCCGGTGGTGGGGTTTCGGAGATAGACGATGTAGGGCAGGTGCGCTTCTTTGTGCTTGATGAGCGCCGCGGTGATCTTGACCATCTGCAAAAACGCCGTCGTCCCCTCCTGCATACGCGTTCCCCCGGACGTGGGAAGCGCAAGAAGGGGCAGCTGCTCCTGCGTGGCTCGACGGATGGCGACGACGAGGCGTTCTCCCGCCGCCACGCCGATCGATCCGCCGAGAAAGCCGAACTCGCAGACGATGATTGCCACACGGCGGCCTCGGACGGAGGCGCTTCCGGTCAGGACGGACTCGTCGAGTCCGGTCTTCTCCTGGGCCCGCAGAAGTGCTTCGGCGTAGTCGGAGTCGGTCGCGAGGGGAATCGGAGGGGTATCCCACGATTCCCAGGTGCCGGCATCGATCACCAGGTCGAGCAAGTCGCGAGCCGTCAGGCGGTTCATCGGGTGAATCCTTGTAGCCATGACATGATTTCGTCAGTGTCTTCACCGAGAACCGGAGGTGCAGTGTGGCGGGTCTCCGTCACTTCGGTTCCGTCCGGATCGAAAAATCGTAGCGGTGGACCGGGCAGTGTGATGTTTCCGAGCGTGCTGTGGTCGACGTCGACGAGCAATCCCTGTGATCGGGTCTGCTCCCATTCGTACACTTCGGAGATCGTCCGAACCCGTCCTGCTGGTACTCCGATGCGGTCGAGTTCGGTCAGAAGCTCGTCACGCGAGTACGGCTTGAAGGTACGTTCGATCAATTCGACGACCTGGAAATGATTTTCGACGCGTTCGGCGTTTGTTGCCATACCCGGGGCGTCAGGGTCGAGGTCGAATCCTTCGCAGAATCTTCTCCACAGGCTTTCGCTGCCGACCGAGATCTGTACTGCGCCATCGCCGGTACGAAAGAGTCCGTACGGTGCGATGGAGGGATGGTGGTTGCCCTGCGCTGTGCCTACCTCACCGGCGACGGTCCACTTCGTTCCTTGAAACGCGTGAACACCGACCACGCTGGCCAAGAGCGACGTTCGGACAACGCGGCCTTTCCCCGTCTGTTCGCGTTCCTTCAAAGCCGCGACGACACCGAACGCCCCGTACATTCCGGCGAGAAGGTCGGCGATCGGAACTCCGACTCGTTGAACGTCGTCCGGACTCGAGCCGGTCAGCGACATGAGTCCGGCTTCCCCCTGGGCGATCTGGTCGTAGCCGGCGCGACCGCCTTCCGGGCCGTCGTGGCCGAAACCGCTGATGGACAGAACGATCAGTCGAGGATTGAGTTCGGCCAGCCGCTCGGTCGAGAATCCGAGTCGATCGAGAACTCCGGTGCGAAAGTTCTCCATGAGAACATCGGCGCGGCAGACGAGATCTTCGAGGGTCGCTCGCCCACTGTCGGATTTCAGATCGAGCGTGATCGACTTCTTGTTCCGGTTCGTGGACAGAAAATACGTCGATTCCCGTTGCGTGTTCGGTGGTTCCAACGTGGGCTCCACAAAAGGCGGCCCCCACCCACGGGTGTCGTCGCCGCCGTGAGGTGATTCGACCTTGATCACGTCGGCACCCAGATCGCCGAGCATCATTGCCGCGTGAGGACCCGCGAGTGCGCGCGTGAGGTCGACGACTATCACGTCGTGTAACGGACCACTACGAGCACTTGTGTTGTGAGGCTTCGAAGTCGAGTTCATGTCGCACCGCCGTGTTCTGGTGTAATTGGCTGAGCCAGTTGGTGGTTGAGGCCTCCGTAGTTCGGTCGACTCCGGTCCGCTGGACCGAGAAACCGGCCAGGGCCACTGAAGGAGGTATGTGCGGCCCGTCTTTCGAACCGTAAGCGGGCACCGGTGAACGGCACATGGGTAACCTTGCCGACGACGGGTGTCAGTGGTGGGTAAGAAGTGACGAACGCTCACCGGGCGGCGCGATTGCGGTTGTATCGAACCGTTATCGGGACGTTCTGTCAGCTCATATCGTGCGAAGTCATGACATTTCGTGCATCTTCATGACCTGCAGGGCGAGTGAGACGTTCAATCGAAGGACGGGGTCGTCGGTGAACGATCCGACGACGCTCTCCAGCTTTCCGATTCTGTAACGCAAAGTGTTGTAGTGCATGTGCAGCGCCCGGGAGGCCTCGGCGACATTGCAATTGCAGTCGAGCAGGGTCTGGAGTGTCAGACGCAGGTCAGCGGCTTCGGCGTTGTCCGCCGACAAGGACTTCAGAACGTCATCGGTGAACGAACGCAGTTCGCTCTTGTCCGTCTGGAGCGAGAGGAGTCGGTGTACACCGAGTTCGTCGAAGTGTGCGATCTGCCCCGGCCCGTTGATACGTCGGCCGACGACCACGGCTGTACAGGCTTGGTCGTAGGCCGCGGGTAGATCGGCCAGGGAGTAGATCACCCGGCTCACTCCCGTGCTGAAGGATCGGCGGCCGCTGGTGCGATCGCCGGCAACCTTGCGCACCAACCCTTCGATGTCCCGAACCGCACGGTCGGTGCTGGTCGGGAAAAGCGTGACCACCTCGTGTCGAAACCCGACGGACGGCGCCGTCCGCTCGTGTGTTCGTACCACTTGTTGCCAGCCGTCGCTGAGTCGATCTTGGTCCGTGCGAGTGGAATTCGCGTGCTGGGATTCCGGGTGATCGACGTCGAGTTCTGCAACCACAACGGCAAGTGGACGAGTGACATCCCACCCCAACTGGGTGAAGTGCGCGCTCACTTCCGCTGGCGAGCCGGCTTCGCCTATCAGTGCGTCGCGGAGGAAGTCGCCGCGGAACTTGGATTCCACTGCCGCAACTGCCAGCTGTTTGGTGACGGCCAGCGCGGCAACGGTGGCCGCTCGCTCCAGCGCTTGAACGACAACTGCGCCGAGTTCGTGGGTGCCGGCGTACGCCACCATTCGGCCGTGGTCGGTGCCGCCGGCCACCACCCGGGTGAGCGCCAACTGGCCGGGAAATCCTTTGGGCGCGTTCTGTAAACCGACAGCGACCCGTTCGGTCAGGAACCGACCGGTGCTTTCGAACAACGGAAGCGCGTTCAGCGCGGCTGAATCTCCGGCCTCCGTCAACACTCTTCCGTCCGGCGAGCAGATGAGAACGCTGACGTCGAAAAGCGCGGCGAATTCTGCGGCAATCTGAGGTAGATCGCCACCTTCCAAGACGATCGACGTCAACGAGCGGTGAAGTCGATCGGCAATGTCGAGTGCCGCGGACTGCTTCGCCACCAACTTGGTGAAGACCTCCGAGATCACCTCGTCGAATCCCGCGGTGACGGGAAGAACCAACAGCGGAAGCCCTCGCTGCTCTGCCATGTGCAGCATCGCCTCGGGCAGCTCGTCGAGATAACGGCCCGTTTTCACGGCAAGTGCCGCGACTCCTCGACGTGCAAGACCGTCGACGAGGTCACTGAGATCTGTGTCGTCGAGAAGCTCGCCGGTTCGCCCGTAGCGCAGCGGGAACCCGGTTGTCACCAACAACTCGTTCGGCTTCACCCAAGCGAGGATGTCCGGTACTTCCATCACGTTCACCGATTGAACGAGGTGGCGCAAGCCCCCGTGCCCGGCAAGGACTTCGGCTCCACGCAGACTGGGCAGCTCGAGGACATCCCGAACTGTGAGTCTGTAGTCGCCACCTTCTGGCAAATGTTGAAGCTCTTCGCTCGAATATTTGGCAGATCTATCCATGTCGCGAGACTACGCTCGATCTCACAGTGAACATTGTCAACAGTTGACGAAAATAGCCTCTCGGAATGAGCGGTTCTCCGTATGTCTGCCAACTACCGCGGCCCGAATTGGCGATCGCCCGCGTCTCCGAGTCCAGGTATCAGGAAAGCATTTTCGTTCAGGCCGTCGTCGATGCTCGCTGTGAGGAGCCGGACCGGATGTCCGGAGTTCTTCAGTGCTTCGATCCCTTCCGGAGCCACGACGACACATATTGCAGTCACATCGGTGGCTCCGCGTGCAATGAGCAGATCGATTGTGCGGACGATGGATCCACCGGTCGCCAACATCGGATCGAGGACGTAGACGGGGGTGCTCGACAGATCAGCAGGCAGGGACTCCAGATACGGAACCGGCTGGTGTGTCTTCTCGTCTCGTGCCATTCCCACGAAACCGACGCCTGCCTGCGGAATGAGGGCACTCGCCTGTTCGACCATGCCGAGGCCCGCTCGCAAGACCGGGACCCGGAGTGGTGGATTCGCCAGCCGCACCCCCAGCGTCGGAGCAACTGGCGTCTCGATGTCGAACTGTTCCAGTTCTGCGCCGCGCATGGCCTCGTAGACCAACATATGGGTCAGTCTGCGCAAGGCGGACCGGAACGTTGCGTTGTCGCTGCGAGCGTCGCGCATGGTCGTGAGCAGCGATGCCGCCAGCGGATGGTCGACAACAGTGGTGTCCATGGTCGAATCGTAAGTGAGAACCGATGGGGCGGCGCACAACCGGTGATTCGGAGTCGAAATAACCAATCGCGGTTTTCGTTTGGGCAAGTATTGACGATGCCGATGGGTTCGAGTCGTCATAGCGTGGTCGACACGGCAGTTCCGAACCGCTCGGCTGGACTGGGCGCCCGGAGCTGTCAAGGCCCAATTTTGCCTCCACGATTCCCTATACAAGGAGATGCCAATGCCCGAAGCAATCGAGGTCCGTAAGGTTCCGCTACACAGCGTCTCCGACGCCAGTGAGCTCGCCAAGCTGATCGACGACGGTGTCCTCGAGGCCGACCGCGTCATTGCAGTCATCGGCAAAACCGAGGGTAACGGCGGCGTCAACGACTACACGCGCATCATCGCGGACCGAGCGTTCCGAGAGGTTCTCTCCGCCAAGGGTAATCGCAGCCCCGAAGAAGTGGCGGAGGTGCCGATCGTCTGGTCCGGCGGCACGGACGGCGTGATCAGCCCGCACGCGACGATCTTCGCGACCGTGCCGGCAGACAAGGTCACCAAGACCGACGAGCCGCGCCTGACCGTGGGTGTCGCCATGAGTGAGCAACTGCTGCCCGAGGACATCGGCCGTACGGCCATGATCACCAAAGTTGCTGCGGCAGTGAAAGACGCGATGGCCAATGCCGGCATCACCGATCCCGCCGACGTGCACTACGTACAGACCAAGACTCCGTTGCTGACAATTCACACCATCCGTGACGCCAAGAGCCGCGGCAAGACTGTGTGGACCGAACAGACTCATGAGTCGATGGACCTGTCCAACGGCGGAACGGCTCTGGGGATCGCGGTTGCGCTCGGCGAAATCGACATGCCGACCGACGAGGATGTCATGCACAGCCGCGAACTCTTCTCCTCTGTCGCATCCTGCTCGTCCGGCGTCGAGTTGGACCGCGCGCAGATCGTCGTCGTCGGTAACGCACGTGGCGTCGGCGGACGCTACCGGATCGGCCACAGCGTGATGAAGGATCCGCTCGACCAGGACGGCATCTGGGCGGCGATCCGTGACGCCGGACTCGAACTTCCGGAGCGGCCGCACTCGAGCGACCTGGACGGTCAACTCGTCAACGTGTTCTTGAAGTGCGAGGCCAGTCAGGACGGAACGGTCCGTGGCCGTCGTAATGCGATGCTCGACGACTCCGACGTGCACTGGCACCGCCAGATCAAGTCGTGTGTCGGCGGAGTCACGGCAGCTGTCACCGGCGATCCGGCAGTGTTCGTCTCGGTATCGGCAGCGCACCAGGGTCCCGAGGGCGGCGGCCCAGTCGCTGCCATCGTCGATCTCGGTCAGTAGTAGGCAAGAACCTCGCTGGAAACCTCGACAGTCGCGCCGCCACCGGCAATTCGTCCTCGAATCAGTTGCCGGTGGCGGCGAGTCCGCCGCGGCGTACCCCACTTCACTGCTTGAAAGGATTCACGATGGTTCATGCTGCTGACCCTGTCGACGAGAGCGTTTCCGGTGCGCCCGAGAATCGCGAACTCGTCATGGCCGATGCGGTCACGCTCAGTGGTCTGATACGCAGGCGTGAAGTGTCGTGTGTCGAGGTGATGGACAGCTTCCTCGATCAGATCGAATTACATAACCCGGCGGTGAACGCGATTGTCGCATTGCGGGATCGGGAAGCGTTGACGGCGGAGGCGCGCGAGCGTGATTCGCAGTTGGCGAGTGGGGAGTATCTCGGTTGGATGCACGGGTTTCCGCATGCGGTGAAGGATCTTTCGGCGGCCAAGGGTCTGCCGTTCACGTCCGGGTCGCCGATGTTCGCGGACCGAATCGCCGAAGATGACGAACTGTTCGTCAAGCGGATCAGGTCTGCCGGTGCCATCGTGATCGGCAAGACGAACACACCGGAGTTCGGGCTCGGATCCCAGACGTACAACCCGGTGTGGGGTACGACGGTGTCGCCGTACGACAATTCGCGCACTGCCGGCGGTAGCAGCGGAGGCGCCGCTGCGTCGTTGGCGCTCCGCATGCTGCCGGTGGCTGACGGAAGCGATTACATGGGTTCGCTCCGAAACCCGTCGGCATTCAACAACGTTGTTGGGTTTCGACCATCCTGGGGTCGGATACCGGAGACGGGATTCATCGCTCAGGGCGCTGTTGTGGGCCCGATGGGCCGAACCGTCACCGACGTGGCTCACCTGCTTTCCACGATGGCGGGGCCGGATGCTTATGCACCGTTGGGGATTCGTGAGAATCCCGCGGTATTCACCGAAAGCCTCGCACGTGATCTGAAGGGCTCTCGGATCGCATGGGTCGGTGACTGGAACGGTTACCTGGCAACCGAACCTGGAGTTCTCGAGTTGTGCGAATCCTCGTTCGAGGTCTTCGAACAGTTGGGGTGCCGCGTCGAGGCGGCGCTTCCCGACTTCAAACCCGAGGACATCTGGCAACTGTTCTTGCGGTGGCGTTGGTGGGCACAGCTCGGCTTGATCGATCAGTACAACGATCCGAGCTTGCGCGAGTTGATGAAGCCCGAACTGTTGTGGGAACTCGAGCACGCGGTCACACTGTCGGCTCTCGACGTGACCAAGGCCGCGGAGGCCCGCAACGGCTGGCTGTCGGCCATTACCAAGATGTTCGAAACCTACGATTACATTCTTGCGCCCAGTGCCCAGGTGTTTCCTTTCGACAAGAACACTCACTGGCCCGAGACCGTCGACGGCCGGTCGATGGACACGTATCACCGGTGGATGGAGACGGTTGTTCCCTGGACGATGGCCGGGGTTCCGGTTGCGGGGATGCCGGTCGGCTTCGATGATCGCTCGCTTCCCATGGGTATCCAGATCATCGGTCGGCACGGCGCCGACTTGGACGTACTCCAACTCGCCTACGCATTCGAGCAGGCAACCCAGTGGGTCGAGCGGGTTCTTCCGCCCGCACTCCGCGTGAACTGACCGATCTATTTCGAACGTATCCAGTTGGGAGAGAACGACGATGGCTTCGGCATTGTGGCACGGGTTCGCGGACATGGGCGCTGTGGAGAAGAAC
>NZ_JARJBE010000078.1:0-448 GCF_029269915.1 Rhodococcus sp. C3V | reverse complement strand
GGCACAACGGAAGAAAGCCGAGACTTCCCAGTAGAAATCAAGGCAACCGATGGAGCTGGTAACGAAGCTACTAAGACCATCACGATCAGGGTTCAACGTGACACAGATGGCGATGGTGATCCAGATGTGACCGATCCAGATGATGATAACGATGGTATCAAGGATGAGGATGATAAGAATCCGAAGACACCAGATACCAACCTTCCAGTAATCACAGCAGATGATGCGACCGTCACAGAAAAAGCACCAATCAGCCCAATCCCAGTAACGGTTACCGATGAGGATGATGAGACCATTGCCATCGATCCAAATGATGTGACTGGCTTACCAGATGGCTTGGCCTACAACCCAGCGACAGAAGCGATTGAAGGCACACCAACGGTTTCCGATTGGGGCACAACGGAAGAAAGCCGAGACTTCCCAGTAGAAATCAAGGCAACCGATGGAG
>NZ_JARJBE010000016.1:0-95314 GCF_029269915.1 Rhodococcus sp. C3V | reverse complement strand
CATGGCGGCGGCAACCTATCCGGCAATGACCAATCCTGGTTCGAAAGCGCGCATCGTCTTCGGAACCGATCGAATCTACACCGTCCAGATCGGCGCGGCGGACATCGGTACGGGAACCTGGACAGCTCTGACGCAGATTGCCGCCGATGCTCTCGGATGCCGTATCGAGGAAGTGCGGCTCGAAATCGGCGATACCAAGCTTCCTTTCGCGACAGTTGCCGGTGGATCCGCCGGCATCTCGTCGTGGGGCTCTACCGTCGTTGCAGCTGCCCGCCAGTTCCGCACGAAGCACGGCTCAACTCCCGCTGCCGGCGCGGAGACGACAACTGAAACGCCGAAGAATCCGGATGAGGACGATTACTCCATGCATTCGTTCGGTGCTCACTTCGTAGAGGCCCGCGTCCATCGCGACACCGGCGAGATCAGGATCCCCCGGATGCTCGGTGTGTTCTCGATCGGACGTGCAATCAATGCGAAAACGCTTCGCTCGCAACTCATCGGCGGAATGACAATGGGATTGTCGATGGCGTTGCACGAGGAGAGCTTCCGGGACAACAGATTCGGCCACGTGATGACTCACGACTTGGCGAGTTACCACATCAGCACAAACGCGGATGTGCAAGACATCGAAGCCTTTTGGCTCGACGAGGTCGACACACACGTCAACCCGATGGGATCGCGGGGTGCCGGCGAGATCGGGATCGTCGGGGCTGCAGCCGCAGTGGTCAATGCGATCTACGATGCTACCGGCGTGCGAGTACGCGACCTGCCGGCAACAGCGGACAAGGTTTTGTTCGGACGAAGTGTCGGACAACCGTAGAAGGCTAAGGAGCAAGGAATTCTCGAGCATCCCCTGATCCGGCGATGTGAAAGCATAGGCCTGGTCACAGCTCTGAAAGGCGCAGTAGCCGTCGTCATCGCGTGGGTGATCGCGAACAGCGTCTTTCACAGTCCTGAAGCATTTCTCGCCCCGTATGCTGCACTCTTCATCATCGGGAACACGGTGCGCAACTCGATGCGGGTAGCCGCCCGCCAGGTGAGCGTGGTCGTCCTCGGTGTGGTTGTGGCCGCCATTGCAGCGGTGACACTCCCGACCGTTGCCGCGTTGGCCCTCGCAACGGGTGCAGGAATACTCGTCGGCCGCATTCCGCGGTTGTCACCTGACGGGATCTGGGTGGCCGTCACCGCCGTACTGGTTCTTCTGTACGGAACCGCGACGAATCCGTACCTCGTCATGCACCGTATAGGCGACGTGGTGCTCGGAGTGTTCGTGGGCATCGCCGTCAATGCCGTGTTGGTCCCGCCCGACCATCTCTCCGATGCCAGAGACCTTTTGGTCTCGCGTACGCATGAGGTCTCGGACATTCTCCGACAAATGGCCGAGGACGTGAAAACTGGTGCTGGAGCTAGCGATCTCTGGCGTCGACGGGCACTCTCGGTGAACAAGTCCGTCGCTGCGCACGCCGCAGTGATGGAAGGTGAAGCCAGCCTGGTCGGAAACTTTCGCAAGCGCGGCTGGTTGCGCGTCGGTGGCTCCGATCTGTTTCGTCCCGCCGCCGAAGCACTCGACCGAGCGACGTTACATCTCATGGCGCTGATCCTTGCCGTCGAGGACAGCGACTTCGCCGAGAACGAGACCTTGCAAGGAGCCGTCTCCGACTTGCTCGAAGCGATGGCCGGAGCATTTGCCGATGCGGGAAAAGGCCCGGTACACGATCCCACCGACGATCACGCGGTCACAAGTTTGCCTCTCGCCCAGCGGAGGTTGAAGGAACTCGAAAAACTGTTGCAGCAGGGAAAAGTCACAACGGCCGCCGCGCCTTCGATAATCTTGTCCAGCCGCGGGCTACTCGCGGCGCTCGCTGTCCTCGACCGAGAAGAGTACAAAACCGAGACTGCTCACGACTGAGTTTCGACAGCGGACCATTGGGGTAGCAACCCGAGCATGGCGACACACACGGTTGATGCGGACGACCCGCACAAGCCTTCTGACCCGACCGATCTGACGGCACAGTCGTGGAAGTTCGTAGCGCGGCGCTCGGCCCGCGAGTTCACGCGCGATCAATGCACAGATCTAGCAGCGGCATTGACGTATTACGCTGTGCTGTCACTGTTCCCAGCACTCCTGGCACTCGTCTCCCTGTTGGGCGTTGTCGGCCAGGGACGTGCCAGCGTCGACACGGTGATGGAGTTGGTCGCCGCTGTCGGCCCGGACTCGGCGGTGGACACGATGCGTGGCACCGTCGAGCAACTCGTGGCGGCCCCCACGGCCGGTTTCGCCTTAATAGTCGGCCTCGCGGGCGCATTGTGGTCGGCCTCCGGTTATGTCGGCGCGTTCGGGCGTGCGATGAACCGCATGTACGAGGTGGACGAAGGGAGACCGGTCTGGAAACTTCGTCCTCTGCAACTGGCCGTCACCCTCGCCGGCCTTTTGCTGGTTGCTGCGGTGATTCTGATGCTCGTCGTCAGCGGCCCTGTCGCCAAGGCGCTGGGCGATCAGTTGGGAATCGGCGACGGCGCTGTGACAACCTGGAACATTGCGAAGTGGCCCGTCATTCTGATCTGTGTGACGCTGGCCGTGGCCGTGCTGTACTACGTGACTCCCAATGTGAAGCAGCCGAAATTTCGGTGGATCAGTGTCGGAGCAGCACTCGCTATTGCAGTGTGGATCGTGGCGTCCGTCGGATTCGCTTTTTACGTGAGCAATTTCGGTAGTTACAACAAGACGTACGGTTCGTTGGCCGGGGCGGTCATCTTCCTCCTCTGGTTGTGGATCACCAACCTCGCGTTGTTGTTCGGGGCAGAAGTTGATGCGGAACTCGAACGCGGCCGGCAACTGCAGGCCGGGATCGAAGCCGAAGAATTCCTCCGCTTGCCTCCGCGGGACACCAGCGTTTCGGACAAGAACGCTCGTCAACACGCACAAGACATCGCCGCGGGTCGCGAGCTTCGCGAAACGCACGGCGGCGAAGACAACGAAGGGATTTCGACCATGACCGAGCGATCCGATACCCGGGCACCCGTTACCAGCACCTCTCCGCCGAAACATGTCGACGCCGATGCGGTAGACCCGCATTCCCTCTCGACCGTACAACTCGTCGAACGCCTCACCGAGCAGATGTCAGACCTCGTACGCGCCGAGATGTCGCACGCCGTAGCCGAAGTGAAGACGAAGAGCACCCGATTGGGTGTGGGACTCGGTATCTCCGGCGCGGGCGCTTTGCTTCTGCTGTACGGATTCGGAGTACTGCTTGCGGCAGCAGTACTCGGGTTGGCGACAGCACTCGAACCGTGGCTTGCAGCTCTGATAATCGCGGCAATCGTGATCGCTGTAGGTGCAATCACCGCACTCGTGGGTGCCAAACGAGCGAAGTCCGCGGCGCCGCCTGTTCCGGAAGAGACGGTCGAAAGCGTCAAGGCTGACATCGCCACTGCAAAGAAGGGACTGAAATGAGCACTGCCACAGACGGGCCCGACGAGAATGTTCAAGGGCAACGTGAAGCCCTGGCCGCGACCGTGGGCGCACTCGCCGAAAAGGCCGACGTCCCGGCCCGCGTGAAAAGCGAAGTGTCACGGGATATCGAACGTGTGAAGCAGCAACCAGCAGCCGTTGCGGCCGCGCTCGGCTTCGCGCTGGTGTTCGTGCTCATCCTCCGTCGCCGCAAGCGACGTTCCCGCTCCGCCAAGGGCAACTGAGCCAGGCGCCTCCGATGTTTGTGGAAGCTAGGCCGTGGGCATCTGCCCTCTGCATCCTGAGAAAGGGTGTGGTGGATCGGCGCTGGTGGGCTTCCCGATTCACAGGACCGTCGCCTTGTGCTGCAGGCTGGGCTGCCGCCCGTCACAGGGCGACGGTCCACACGACGCCACCAACCGAATACAAGGAGAGAGATGAACTGGGAAGCCAGTCCCGGGGAACCGCTGACGACCTCGACGGGCATCGACTCCTCCACGAGAGCTTCCGTCATTCGTGTCGCGTCAGTGCCCGCATCGCACGTGTACGTCCGGCACTTGGCACCACCGTCGGGAAACGACAGCACACCCGAGCCGGGAACCGACAGCATCATTCGCCTCGACGATCCCATCCCCGAGGACGGCCGCAAGGTTCCCGGCGGATGGTGGCCACCGGTGATGCTGGATCCTGCGTGGATTCGGGACCATCACCACCTGTTCGATCTCTTCCACGTTCACTTCGGTTTCGACGCGATCGCACCACGCGTGATGGAGGACATCGTCCACGAATTACGCAGCCACAGAGTTCCTCTCGTTTACACGGTGCATGATCTGCGCAATCCGCATCAGCCGGAACCCGAGCAACATCGCGAATTGTTGGACGTATTGATTCCCGCAGCGGATTCGCTGATCACCCTGACGCCGGGTGCGGCGGCGGTGGTCGCGAACAATTGGGGCCGGGAATGCACAGTGCTGCCTCATCCCCACGTGATCGAGTTGGAGAACTTCGATCGGGAGCGACCCCCGGCAACGGATTTCACGGTGGGAGTCCACGTGAAAAGCCTGCGTCCCAACATGGATCCCTTTCCGGTGTTGGACACGCTCTGCGCGACGATTGCGACGTTGCCGGGAGCGCGATTGGTCGTGAACGTCCACGACGAGATCTTCGATCCGGATAATCATTGGTATGCACCCCAGGCAGCGAACAGGCTGACGGAGTATGCGCGTCGACGGGACGTCGACGTAGTGGTACACCCTTACTTCAGTGATGACGAGCTGTGGACTTACCTTATGTCCCTGTCAGTTTCGGTGTTGCCATACCGCTTCGGGACGCATTCTGGATGGCTGGAGGCGTGTTACGATCTCGGCACAGCTGTCATTGCGCCCAGTTGTGGGTTCTACTCGGAACAGCAGGACTGCAAGGTTTACGGGTTCGACGAGCATCATTTCGATGCCGAGTCGCTCGATCGATGCGTCCGCAAATTGTATTCGGAAGAGCCGGTGCGTCTTTCCGCCGCAATGCGTACCAGGCAGCGCCGATTGTCAGCTTCTGCCCACCGCGAGATCTACGAGAAGGTTCTCGCGTGAGGGCTCTACGCATAGCTCTGATCGCTTCGAGTCGTTATCCAGTCATCCAACCATTCGCCGGCGGTCTCGAGGCCCATGTATGGCATCTGGCTGCGGCACTGCGAAAAGCCGGCCACGATGTCACCTTGTTTGCCGGACCAGGATCGGATCCGGAACTCGCTTGTGAGCTGATCGACGTCCGTCCAGCCCCGATCAGCACGGCTGCCCGATCTGATATCTCCATGCCGGCAGAGCATTTCATGCAAGAACATCATGCCTATCTCGACCTCATGCTCCGCCTGTCGCGAGACTACGCGGAGAGCTTCGACGTCATCCACAACCACAGCCTTCACTATCTGCCGGTGGCCATGACGTCGACGCTGAACACTCCCGTGCTCACCACTTTGCACACGCCACCGACGCCCTGGCTGGAATCAGCGATCGCGGCCGGCGGGTCCCCCGGCCGGTTTGCCGCCGTGAGTCGCTACACCGCCGAAGCATGGAGACACGCTGCCGGAGATGTCGATGTCGTACACAACGGAGTCGACACGGATCAATGGCATCAGGGCCCTGGCGGGCACCGTCTGATCTGGTTCGGTCGAATCGTGCCGGAAAAGGGTGCCCACCATGCGATTACCGCGGCCAGGGCGGCCGGTATGCCGTTGGTACTCGCCGGCCCGGTCAGTGACCATGCCTATTTCAGGGAACGAATCGAACCCGAACTCGACGGTACCATTCGCTATCTCGGCCATCTGGTGACCGACGATCTGGTCTCTGCGGTAGGAATGTCTGCGGTTGCTCTTGTCACTCCGCAATGGGACGAGCCGTACGGTTTGGTGGTGGCCGAGGCTCTTGCCTGTGGCACACCGGTCGTCGCCTACGGCAGGGGCGGCATACCGGAGATCCTCACGCCCGACTGTGGACGTTTGGTCCCGGCCGACGACGTGATCGCACTGACTGCCGCAATCGGCGATGCGATGCAGTTGGCTCGGCCGAGCGCACGTGTGCGAGCGGTAAGCCACTGCTCGGAACGGCGGATGGTGGACCGCTACCTCGAGTTGTACGACGAAATTGCCTGTGCGTCGACAACTACGCGACGAGCAAGTTTATGATCGGTTACTACATCCACCATCACGGCCGAGGGCACCTCACTCGCGCCGCGTCGATCGCAGCGCATCTCTCCTCCGACGTCACTGCGCTCACCAGTGCCGATTCGGTTGCCGTGCAGGACTTCGACGACCATGTTCAGTTGCAACTCGACAACGACGAAGACCACCGGCTCAACCCGGCCGCGAACGGGGCATTTCATTGGGCGCCGATACACGAACCCGGGCTTCGCTCTCGAATGGCTCGCGTGGCGGACTGGATAGCGACCACGCGCCCGGAGGCCGTGGTCGTGGACGTATCGATCGAAATTGCGACCTTTGTTCGCCTGATGGGCGTCCCGGTCATCGTCTTGGCGATGCCAGGAGACAGGACCGACGCCGCGCATCAATTGGCGTATCGCCTTGCAGATCACATTATTGCGGCCTGGCCACAGGAGGTTTACGACCCGCACTGGCTCCACCCGTATGCGGACAAGACCACCTATGTGGGCGGTATCAGCCGATTCGACGGCCGGGCGTGCTCATCTCAGTCGGTCGGTAATCCCGCAACACCCCGCGTCGTTGTGCTGAGCGGCGCCGGTGGGTCAACGGTAACCGCTGCCGACGTACAAGCTGCTGCGGCACAGCATGATTCCTTTCATTGGAAGGGGCTCGGCTTACCAGGAGGGACGTGGGTTGCAGATCCCTGGTCGGAAATCTGTGCGAGCGATGTCGTGGTCTCCCACGCGGGCCAGAACGCGATTGCCGACATCTCGATCGCCGGCAAGCCGGCTATCGTGATTGCGCAGAAACGTCCGTTCGGAGAACAGACTGCGACCGCCGGCGCATTGTCGATGCACAATCTCGCAGTGACGTTGCCGGGCTGGCCGGCGCTCGACAAGTGGCCCGAATTGATTTCAGAGGCAAAAGCTCTCGATCGTGGAGGTTGGACAAAGTGGCAGAGTGCGGGTGCCGCTGCTCGGGCAGCGAGAATGATCGAGTCGGTCGCGAAACGGCATATGGACCGCTGACATGAAAACAGCCGTGATCACGATCGTGCGCGGTCGCCACTCACACTTGAGAATGCACGTCCGTGGCCTCGCTGTCGACACAACCACACCGTTCTCACATTTCATCGTCGCCATGGGAGACCCTATGGTCAAAACTGTTTTGGCGCAGGAAGAAAGCGCTGCCCGCACAATCGAGATCGACGTTCCCGCGGGAAGCGCGCTTCCGCTGGCTCGCGCGCGAAATATCGGGGCCGCCGAAGCTCTACGCCATGGTGCCGAATTGCTCGTGTTTCTCGACGTCGATTGTATTGCAGCGCCGCTACTTCTGACGAGGTACCTCGTAGCCGCAAGTTCGGAGGCTTCCACTCCCGCATTGTTTTGCGGGCCGGTCACCTACCTGCCCCACCCCGTCGCCGACTCGACCAGTTCGGACTCGTTGGCATTGCTGCACAACCCGCATCCAGCGAGGCCGGTGCCCCCAGACGGAAAAATCTTGGACGGGAACGACTTCGATCTCTTCTGGTCGTTGTCCTTCGCGGTCACTGCTCCGACGTGGCGTGCACTCGGTGGATTCTGCGAGGAGTACCTCGGGTACGGCGGGGAAGACACCGATTTCGCACGGGCGGCCCGAGACAAGGGTGTGAAACTGGCCTGGGTCGGTGGCGCAGACGCATACCACCAATTCCATCCGGTATCGGATCCACCTGTCGAGCACCTTGACGACATTCTGATCAATGCACGAGTGTTTCACCGACGATGGGGGGAGTGGCCGATGCAAGGATGGATCGATGCATTCGAAAGTGCTGGCCTCATCGCGTATCAACCAGACCATGGTTGCTGGGAGCGGGTACGGCCAAGCGTCGTGTAAGTCGCGCTGGCCAAGAATCTTTCACCACCGAAACGAAGCATGATTAGAGAACCGCCACTTTGGGAAGCCGAACCGAATGGCTACTTACAGAGTGATCAATCCCGCAGGCGACGTTACTGACACGCGCGACATCGAGAGCGCCGACGACGCACATGCTTGGTTTGTGGACACCCGTGCCGACAATTCGGAACTGGGGTGGCGAATGGAAGTTCGTCACGACGACGAATGGTCGTTCTTCGACGACACCGAAGGCGCCTCCAGCTGAGCAATTGCTCAGCGGTCACGATGACAGTCCAGGAAGGACGATCAAGCATGAGCCAGAAACTCGCAGGAAAGAAAGTTGCATTCCTCGTCGCGTCGGAGGGCGTCGAACAGGTCGAACTGACGGATCCGTGGGACGCCTTGCTCGCGGAACACGCTCAGCCGTCGATTGTTTCGACAGATCCGGGAACTGTGCAGGCATTCAACCATCTCGACAAAGCTGACGTCTTCGACGTGGATGCGGTACTCGGATCGGCGTCGTCGTCCGATTACGACGCTCTGGTACTTCCTGGCGGGGTGGCCAACCCCGACTTCCTCCGAATGAGTCCTGAAGCGGTGGCTTTCGCCCGTAGTTTTTTCGACGACGGGAAGCCTGTAGCAGTGATCTGCCACGGGCCGTGGACGTTGGTCGAAGCCGGGGTGGTTGCCGGTCGCACTCTGACTTCGTGGCCGAGTCTGCGCACGGATATCACCAACGCGGGCGGCACTTGGGTAGACGAAGAGGTGGTCGTCTGCACTTCCGGACCGAATACTTTGGTATCCAGCCGTAATCCCGGTGATCTTCCAGCATTCTGCGCCAAGCTGATCGATACAGTGGCTACTGTCCGGAGACAGCGTTAGATCCTGCGGCGTCTCAGCAAAGCTCGGCGACTTGGTTACGCCGGCAGCACTTCTCGCGGTCGGGATAGTGCTTTACGCACTCTCTCGCCGAACCACGAAGATGGACACTACGAGCCTCAGTGCGTGACCTCAGTGTGAACTACCGAAATGCAGGACACAGCAATGAGAGGCGCAGACCAGTGAGTTCGGTTCACAAGGGGCGCTTTGTGGTCATAGTCGGTCTGGGTCTGTTGGCCGTCGTGACTCTGGGTGGCGGCATCGCGCAGGGAAAACTGCCCATGAATATCGTGGTGTCCGGGCAGCGATTCACGGGAAGCGTTTCCGCTGTCGAAGCCCAAGGCATTCAGGTTTATCCCCGAGCTGCGGAGACTGCCGCAGACGCATCTGCGAGCATCGCCGTTCATATCCAACAGGTTCGCCTGACCGATCTGTGCTTGTCGACTGTCGCTCACGGAGTACCATTCCTGGGTGACGTCACCATGGGCATTCGTGCCCCCGGCGACGGAACGACCGCTTCCGGCATCACTTTGGACGCAGCGTCTCTCGGCGGCGCCATCACTGCACACGATGCACGATTGGGTGCTGAAGTCTCTGCACTCGGCGAGGTATCCGAACTCGATCCGCCTCACGCATCAGCCATAACCGCCGGCGACTCGAGTTTGGCACCGGCTCGTGTCGAGATCATTTCCTTGACTGCAACACAAGTCGCCATCGACAAGCTGGCCATGAGTGTCGAGAAGGGGGCTGTCGGATGTTGACGAAGCGAGCTGCCTTCGCCGCATGGCGAAGGCAGCGGCCTTTTGCCGGATCAATTCTGCTGGGAGTTTCGGCCGGCTTTCTGTTGCTACCCGCCGTCGTGTCCGTGCGCCTGGGCGACGTTCTGATTTCCATCAGTACCATCGCCGGGGTTTCCACACTGCTGTTGGCCGCGCTCATGGCCCTGTGCGCAGCTTCCGCGCTACTACGCGTCGACACCCGGCTACCTGCTGGGGTCTGTGCGATGATTCTCTCGCTGGTGGCCCTCCCGGCAGCGAACTTCGGCGGTCTGATCATGGGAACCTTGACGGGGGTCGTGGGCTCGGCTTTCGTATTAGCTTGGATACCAGTAGATTCGACTGTCGTTTCGAGCCCCGACAGCAGATCTGACTAGGTTTGACAGAAATGAGAGGATTGACCGACCAACCCAGTGCCACCGCAGAAATACAGCACCGCTCGGTTAGGTTCCCGGCGGGCGCCGACAGGTCTCCCAGTCGGTTTTGTCGTTCCAGACGCCCAGGTCCCCTACAGCTTTGAAGGTAAGCGAGTCCATGATCGTCGAAGGCACGGCCAAGTCCACCTTCAAGAGCTACACGCGCTCGATCACCGCGCGTTCGAGCGCGTCGCGATCGTCGAACGGTATCTCAACTCCGCCGTAATTCATCGAGTGATCATGTCCTCTACCGGCGACGAGGACGATATCGCCTGATCGTGCCCGCGAGACGGCAAATTCAATAGCCTCACTGCGGTCTGGAATGATAACCGTTTCAGCATGTTTCGATTCACGAGACCCTGAAGCAACATCGTTTCTCAGACCAGCAGCATCATCGTGACACGGACCTTCATCGGTCACGATGACTACATCTGCAAATGTCCCGGCTATGTACCCCAACGGCTTACGCTTTCCTGAGTCCCGACCTCCGGTGGCACCGACGACGACGATCAATCTTCCGGTTGTCAGCGAGCGCAAATAGGGAAACAGTCGGCTTTGAGCCGATGGATTGTGTACGTAGTCGACAAATGCTAGGTAGTTCTGTCCGAGGTCTACACGTTCCAGCCGTCCGGGAACGGCATCGAGTTCCTCGATACCGTCGAGAGCCGTCGCCATGTCCACCCCGCCCAGTCGCAGAGAAGCAATTGCCGTCAAGGCGTTGTCGACTTGGTGACCGCCGAGCAGACGTAGTCGGATTCGCCTACTCCACTCCTCGAGGTGCACGGTGAAGGCAGTGCCCGTCCGACCTGTGTCAATGGCGGTCGCGAAGACGTCTGCAGCGCCACCACACGAAGAAACGGTCAAGTGAGGAACCGTGACACGGGCAGCCAAGGTTCTTCCATAGGCATCGTCGATGCCGATTACGGCCGCGGCGCACCACTCGTCCGTGAAAAGCGTTGCCTTCGTCTCGAAGTACTCCGCCATCGTGTGATGGAAGTCGAGGTGATCACGCGAAAGGTTGGTGAAGGCGGCGACTCGGAAGTACGTGCCGTCGATTCGGTGTTGCGCCAGGCCGTGACTGGAGACTTCCATTGCAACTCCGTCGACCCGATCGCGGACGAATGCTGCCAGTTGTCTGCAATTCGCTTGCTTCAGGCGTGGTGTGCCGCGCCCGCTGCGACCCTTTCGGTCCACGAACACACACCCCGCTGACGAGGCCCGCCCGTTTGCCTGCCGCACGCAGCCCGGCCTCGACCATGAACGCAGTGCTGGTCTTCCCATTCGTGCCGGTCACTCCATACATGTCAAGCAACGAGGACGGCTGTCCGTGCATCCAGGCCGCCAACGGACCCAATGCTTTTCGGGGGTTCTCGACCACCAGCGTAGGCAGAATCTCGGTGGGGCGATCGCTGACCACGGCCACGGCGCCCCGAGCAGCTGCTTCGGCTACGAACTCACCGCCATGATGCTCGACGCCCGGCAGCGCCGCATAGACGTCGCCCGGCCGTACCTGCCGTGAATCCTGGCAGATACCGGTCACCACCGGGGTGTTGGATCTGAAGGGTTCGTAGTCCACACCGAGAAATTCGGATATGGCAGCTAAAGACCAGTTTGGCTGCGCGTCAATACTGTTCGACGTCATTCATGGCCCGCCAGGAACGAAGAGCTTTCGAAAACGGAGTCCTGAAGATCACGATGTAACTCGACCGGATGTGGCGTCTGCTGAGGCGTGCTGCACGAGAAGTCGAATCGCGTGTTCGATCGTGTGGGCAAGGACATCCTCCGGATCGCCTGAGAAAACGCGCTTCTCGGTCTCCGCCCGTCCATGATCGACAACTCCGAACCACACCGTCCCCGGGGCCACGTCCTCCTGAGTCTGGGGCCCGGCCTCCCCTGTGACGGCGAGAGCCAGCGTAGTGCCCATCAGGGTTGCGATGCTGTGCGCCATGACGCGTGCGGCTTCTTCGCTCACAACGGGGCCGTCGGGAACATGAAGCACGGACTGCTTGACCTCCCGGTTGTAGGCGACGATCCCGCCGCTGAACCACGAACCAGCGTCAGGGGCCTTCCCGAGTTGGGCGGCGATATTTCCCGCCGTCAGCGACTCTGCCGTTGACACTGTCAATCCGCGTTCGGCTGCAACGGATGCCAGCTGCCTGCACATCTCGTCGACGTTGGTGTCGACCGGCAGTTCAGGCCGGGGGTGGTCACTCATTTCCAGTCCTTTCCAACGTGTGTCGAGCACTCGGATCGTCTTGGTTCAGGAACGATCGGGCCAGGGGCCCGGCACTGATCCTCACTACATGTGAAATGTTCTCCGGTAAGTGTTTTCGCAAGTAGTCCGCAACTTCGCATCCCACGTATTCGATCTGCAGACTCACCTCGATCCCGCTGTTGCATGGATCGAGCAGGACGAGGACGCGTCCTTCCGGTACCAGAGTGAAAACCTGTCCGATTCCGACATCAGCTCGAGCGGGAACCGTATTCCTAATTCCGAATCCCATTGCGAGCAGCAATTCACGCAGCTTCCCGACGGTGTCGAAATAGAACTCCGTGTACTGCTTCAGTGAGGTCTCCGCGACGTGCCTCGACGCGTGCCTTGTTGAAAACCCCGTTGAGTCTCACGTTCAAAATCGCGCGGCGCGAGATGTCGATCGCGAGGACGCGGCCTGCTCCTGCTTTGGCTGCCGCAATCGAGAGTGCTCCCGTACCGGAGCACAAGTCGAGCACGCGCGAGGCCGCTGTGACCGTTTGACTGGACAGTGCGTCGATCAACAACGACGTATCTTCCTGCGGTTTGTAGACACCTGGCAAAGAAACGATCATCGTCGACTCCTGAGTTCGAGGGGGTTGAGCCCCGGACAGGGTTACTTACCCGAAGGGCGGTGAAAACATGCAGGAGGACTCAACTGACGAAACAGAACGGCACCTGGCCGGAAGACAACTCTCGTGACGCACTGCGAGGCGATAGTGCCATGACCGGCAGCGGAACCTCACGCTGTCGCCCTCTCAATTACCCGCCCGGGGATGAGATCTACGTCCGAGATATCGATCCCGAGGGCACCGCGTGCTGCGAGACGCCCGTGGGCTTCGGCGTCGGTGTGGACGGTTGTCAGTGGTGGGGTTGCGAGTGCCCCGTATTCGGTGGCGTCGAACCCGATGACAGCCAGGTCTCGAGGCGCTGTGAGTTTCAGATCTCGCATCGCTGCCAGAGTTCGCAGCGCGACGTCGTCGTCGAAAGCCGCGACCGCTGTCACTGTGGGGTTGGACGCGCGAAACTCCTGCAGTGCATCGGTTCCGGCGTCCCTCGGTGACGGCATCGTGAAGGATGTGAGCGGTGCCAAGTCGAGCGCTGCAGCGGACTCGCGTGCGAACCGTAGACGGACGTCACGCAGGTCGGTGCCAGGACTGGGCAGTGCCATAGCGATGTTGGTGTGGCCGCGGCTGGCCAGATGGTTGATCTGTAGCGCAGAAGTCGCGGCCAGACCTCCTGTCCAACTGCCATCGTCGCGTTCGTCGCCGTTCAGATATGCCTCCCCGAATGTCAGGACGGCGCGCGGTGTTATCGCGTCGACAACCTGCCGGGTCGATTCCGCGGAGGAGTGCCCGAATTTGACAAGCAGAACGTGCTGGTGGGCGGCGAGTTCGTCGTCGAGGCCGCGAATGTAGCTACGTGAATAGTTGCTCTCTCGTCCGATTGCGATGTTGAGGACGACGATGCGGGACGACCCCTCGCGGAGAGCGCGAGCGGTCCCATGTGGCACGTAGCCGAGGTCGCGCGCGGCTTTCTGGACGCGCTCCCGTGTGGCGATCGGGATGGTCTGCTTCGGATTGTTGTTGAGCACGAAACTCACAGTGGTCACTGATACTCCACTGGCCGCAGCGACGTCACGCAAGGTCGTCCGCGTCGTACTTCGCATTTCCAGCTCCTATCGGCAACCCTCACTGTATCGGTCTGCGGCCGACCCATCTGTTACCTTTTCACTATATCGATTTACTATATCGATTTAGTTCGCGTCCGAGAAGGAGTCACACCCTCAATGTCGTCATCCACCGCCGAGCATGCGGAAGACATGTCCGGGACTATCGACGAGCACCGCAGCCGGGAAATGACCATCGGTCTAGCCGTGCTTGGCGTGTTCGTCACGTACGTCCCGATCACTGCTGTCGCCGTTGCGCTCACCACTATCGGCAACGCCACCGGTGCCAGTACCTCAGACCTCCAATGGGTCTCCGACTCCTACGTCATTCCCATGGCCGCCGCAGTCCTGTCAGCCGGAGTCTTCGGCGACCTCTACGGACGGCGACGCATCTACCTCATCGGTATGCTGCTGACGATCCTCGGAGCTGCCATAGCGGGAGTCGCGGGAACCTTGGCCGACGTCTCGACTATTCACCTCCTGTGGGCCGGGCAAGCCGTATCCGGGCTGGGCGCAGGTATGTTGCTGCCCACCACGCTCGCGCTCATCGGGCACGCTGTACCCAACCCTCGTGAACGTGGCAAGTTCATCGGAATCTGGGCTACCGGCATGATGCTTGGCCTCGCACTCGGGCCACTGGTGGCCGGCGGCATCCTGGAGTTTGCAGAGTGGGGATGGATCTTCGCTCCGACTGCGGTTCTGGCAACCGGAGCGGGCGTGTTCGCGATCGCCAAACTGCCTGAATCCCAGTCACCCGAGGGTCGCCACCTGGACTGGCCCGGACAGATCTCGGCGACGATCGCGATCGCTTCCTCGATCTACGGCATCATCGAGGGTGGCGCGAGCGGGTGGACCTCACCTCACGCGATAATCGGCCTCGGGGTTGCAGGGGTCGCCTTCGCTACATTCGTCATCATCGAACTCCGTGCCACCACGCCGCTGATGAATTTAGCGCTGTTCCGTGCGCCCACGTTCTCGGCAGCGGGCTTCTCAGCGTTCATCGCGCTGTTCTCGATTGTCGGCAGCATGTTCCTTCTCAGCCTGTTCCTTGGGTCCGTTCAGCAGCTCTCGCCGCTCGAAATAGGCTGGCGGCTACTGTTTGTCACCGGCGTCGGCGCCCTGATCAACCCTCTTGTGGGCTTGACGATGCATCGGTTCAATGCAATGACACTCCTTGCAGGCGGACTGGCTTTGGCTGCGGTAGGAATGCTGCTCCTGACCGTAGTCGACGAGTCGACCGGGTTTGTCGACCTCGCGTGGCGCCTTGCGATTTACGGCATTTCGGTTGCCGTCATGATGACCTCGGTATCAACTGCAGCAATCAACGCTGTGCCTTGGCACCTCGCAGGCATGGCTGCAGCCGCGAATACCGCCATGAGACAGTACGGCGGGGCACTCGGACCGGCCGTTCTCGGTGCCGTCTTCGCGATCCGGGTCAACGGCGGCGCCAATCCGGCGGGCGCGTTTCATACCGCATTGATCCTGACAGCAGTCTTACTGGCCATTGCTGCCATCGGCTGTTTAGTCGCTTCCCGCAGTTCCGCCAATCCCACCAACCATCTCTGAGTGTTCTGCCCGGACCGGCGCTCCGCATTTACCCGATGTGGAGCGCCGGCCCACCATGCAGGAGAGATAACGCGGCTCGGCACTCAGGGCCCAGTAGACGCGTCGAACACGAAAAAACGGCCTGAAACCAACCCCTTCACACAGAGTGTCGAGTGTCCGCCAAGAACACGAAAGTGCCACGGCAGGTCGAACTCATCGGAATCGGCCTTTCACGTAGTACCCACGGGTGGTGCAAGGAGGAAAGCGATTTCAAACCGCCGGGATCGGGCGACCGCGCACATCCTCGCCGTCAACCGGATCCGGGGCAGAGACGAGGGCCCGGACATCGGCACAGACTTTAATCCTCCACCGCGAGCGGACGAAAACCATGGGTACCACAGCTGCCAGCTACGCCGCACCTTCCGACACCCCTGGCAGCGACCCCACAGGTAACCATCGCCATGGTTCGACGACAACGAATGTGACCGCGACTTCCCCTAGCCTTCCGAGCACCCCTAAGGGCACCACTCACCCGTACACATTTGCCCGCAAAGATCGTCCATGTCGTATCCAAGTTCAGCTGTCGCTGATGTAACGAAACAAACACTGACGCTTTGCGACAACGACATCATGATGTGTTCGGCAACACACCAATCCGCAAACAACCAAAAAGAACGACGAAAATATCACGGCTGCAACAATATTCAGCCCACCGAAATCGGAGCACACCGCTCCGACGCCAACCCCGCATGGACGTGTCATCACCGCTTTTCAAACCTGAAACAGCCATCCGAAATCCAATCCTTCGCTTAGGGTTTCGATGCGCTCAACAAGAACACGAACGAACTGCGGCAGGTCGAACTCATCGGTTTCGCCGCCGGGATGATGACGTACTCGATCGCAAGTGGTCTCATCCTGGCCGGACCGATCGCCGGGTAGATCGACAGTTCACTGGCGACCGGCCGTGTAGTGGGGAGTCTTCACCTTCCCGATCGGAATCGGGCTTGCAGTCAGTACCTATGAATGACGCTGGGAAGAAAGCGATTCCGGGCCATCGGTATCGCAGCGACTGCAGAAATTTTCGCCGTCAACCGCATCCGGGACCTCAACGAGGGCACCTCTGCCATCGTCTACGACCATCTTTTCCAACAGGACTAGCACCAATCGTCCTTGCTCGATGATCCGTGGTGCTCCACTAAGCCCTCCTCCAAGAACAAGGAGTCCTACTTCACTCCAGGCAGGTCACTTCAAACTCGAAACACTTTGCAATGAAACGAGTTTGAAATGCTCTTTCTACACGGGTAGCGAGTTGGCTCGACTGAGTGCCCTGCTCGTGATCTACCGATACCTGGGCCGAAGCGAGCGACGGACAGTACGCCACAGCCGCACACGCCGGCAAAGCTACCGTGATTCGGGCATGGCTGTGGCACAACTGTATTCACAACCGAATGTGACCGCCATCGACAAGACATTTTCCAGTCGGCTGTTCAGACTTTTTCAGCGAGAACGTCAAGGTAGCTGATTTCGGGCGGCGCAGCGAAGAGTTCGTCGGCGCGTTCGCCGAGGGCCTTGCCGACCGGACCATTGAGATGTGTCTCGCGGGCAGCTTGGTCCGGGAATGCGTCGATGATGCCGAACGACGAGGGCCCGAACCGCACCGCGAACCAGGGTTTCGTGCCGGGCTCCTGCTCGACGAGCGGCAGTGCCGATCGGAGGAATTCCTCGACCGCTTCTTCCTTGCCGGGCTTCGCTTCAAGTCGGACCAGCAGCGCCTTGGTGGCCATATCGGATCTCCTCTTCGAGGTGGTGAACACTGTCAAGCATCACACCATCCATCGGTTAATGGAAGGTACCCAGACCCACCGTTCGAGGAAACCGATCCCAACCCCTAGCGATCGTAGAGCCGAAGGAGGAGACTCCATGGTGAGGGAATGCGATGCCTGAATGCAGCCGCAGTTGCGTCGATGGCAGGAAAAATGTTGGTGCGCCGACATTTTGGTGCGGTCTTCACTTCCGCGCGCCGTGGACCTTCCCCGAACAGCACGATTCATTCGGTCGGTCGCTCACGCGTGGACGCCTGCGGCCGGCGAGATCAACCGGAAAGCCGCAGCTACAAGACAAGGGAGTGCCGCGATGAAAGCGCTTGTATACGACGGGCCTCGAGAGGTCCACGTCAAGGACGTGCCCGATGCGCGGATCGAGAATCCGACAGATGTGCTGGTGAAGATCACGAGCACCAACATCTGCGGGTCGGATCTACACATGTACGAAGGCCGCACCGATCTGGAGCCCGGAATGGTCCTCGGTCACGAAAACTTGGGCATCGTCGCCGAAGTCGGCAATGCAGTGGTCAAAGTATCGCCAGGGGATCGAGTGTGCTTGCCGTTCAACATCGGCTGCGGCTTCTGCCGAAACTGCGAGGAAGGGTTGACCGCATTCTGCCTGACGGTGCACCCCGATCCGAAGATGGCCGGCGCTGCATTCGGTTTCGCGGGGATGGGCCCGTTCTGGGGCGGACAGGCGGAATATCTGCGAGTGCCGTTCGGCGACTTCAACTGTCTGCGACTGCCCGAGGATGCCCAGGACAAGGAAACCGACTACGTGATGCTGTCGGACATCTTTCCCACCGGATGGCATTGCACCCGCCTGGCCGACATGCAACCCGGCGATTCGATGGTGGTCTACGGCGCTGGCCCAGTCGGTTTGATGGCCGCGTATTCGGCGATGATCCAGGGAGCGAGCAAGGTGATGATCGTCGACCGCCACCCCGACCGACTACGCCTGGCCGAAGAGATCGGCGTCGTCCCCATCGACGACTCGAAGGGCGACCCCGTCGAGCAGGTCCTCGAGCAAACCAACGGGAAAGGCGCAGACAAGGGGTGCGAGTGCGTCGGCTATCAGGCACACGACCCGCAAGGCCACGAGGACGCCGCCATGACGATGAACCGGCTCGTGGATTCGGTGCGCTTCACCGGCCACATCGGGGTGGTCGGCATCTTCCTTCCCCAGGACCAGAACGGCCCCGACGAACTCGAGCGCAACGGCAAGATCGCCTTCGACATGGGCAAATTCTGGTTCAAGGGCCAGAAGATCGGCACCGGACAAGCGAACGTCAAACACTACAACCGGCAACTGCGCGACCTCATCCACGAGGACCGGGCAAAGCCCTCCTGGATCATCTCCCACGAACTCCCGCTCGCCGAAGCCGAATCCGGCTACCAGCACTTCGACGCTCGCGACGACGGCTGGACCAAAGTCGTCCTGCATCCCTGACACGGCCAGAACCGAGAGGAGCACAACGATGCCAATGCCACTGCAGGGCAAGCAGATAGCGATATCGACTGCCGACGGGGCCGGAGGAGCAGAAGTCGTAGACGAACAGGTCGCGATCGACGGGAACCTGATCTCGAGCCGCTCGCCCGACGACCTTCCTGCGTTCCGTCAGGCCATCGTCGAGCAGTTCGCGAAGCTCGGGGCAGGTGCGTCATGACCGTGAACCAGACCTCGGTGTCCCTCGACGATGCGCAGCGGGTCATCGCCGCAGGACAGGCCAAAGCCACCGAGATCGAGTCGCCGTCGAACATTGCGGTGGTCGATGCCGGCGGCAACCTCGTGGCTCACGTGCGGATGGACGGTGCCTGGATCGCCAGCATCGACATCTCGATCAACAAGGCGTTCACCGCGCGGGCATTGGACGTCTCGACCGAGGACCTCGCGGCCAACGCGGGTCCGGGCGAGCAGTTCTACGGGATACACGCCTCCAACGCCGGGCGCATCATGATCTTCACCGGCGGTGTGCCTCTGCGGCACAACGGCCAGGTCGTGGGCGCTGTCGGCGTCAGCGGCGGCACCGGGGAGCAGGACAAGACCGTCGCCGAGGCGGCCGTGGCGGCGCTGTGAGCGGTGGACTGCGTCGTCAGGTCAGAGAACGCATCGACAGGGCAACGTCGAACATTCCGACGTTGCTTTAAAGCTAGTCGCGGCCCCGCGACTGCGACTGGACCGAAGTCGTCCCGCATCCTTGACGCGGCCAGGACCGAGACAAACATAACGACGAGCGGACGTGCACATCCGCGCGCCGCGTCAGGGGCAAACCGAGCCCTCGGCCGAATGATGCCGCAAGGAATAGACGATAATTACGCAAGTCCAGCGATATCGGTGTCCAAAAAATGTTGATTTGCAATAAATTCCGCCTGAGCGGTCTGTTGACCAGCCACAGAACGGGACGTTGAACCGTGCAGCACGCGGGTGTGCGCCACCTACTCGCAACCAATTGGAACCGGCCAGCGGTGGCTCATTACCTTTCTGTCACAAGGAGATTCGATAGAACTACAATGAATCTCGTCCGGGTTCAACGGAGCTGCTGTTCACTGACTGTGACGATCTTTCGCAAAGGGAGTTCTCCTTTTGCATGCGCCGCGGTAGTGTGGACGTACCGCAGTAACGGCCGACACTCGAGTTTTCGTGTAGCGGCCGACACTCGGAGTTTCGTGCGATGGCCGCGGCGATCGGGTTCGGGCGGGCATCTTCGACCAAGGGCAGGCGTGGTCACCGCTGCCCCGTTTCACACCGCCCATCAGGCGAATGTTGTTGACGCCCTTTAGGTGGACGAAAAGACTCATCATGGCTGGGTGGTTCGTGAGCTCAACCGGTTGACCGGCGATCGGGCCCTGTCAGTACGCACACGCCCGGCGAACCCCACAACATCAACGCTGAGGGGCGTGATGTCAAAACTCAGCGATGTCAAAGCGCAGTCGCGGAAATCCTCGGCTGCTGTCAAGCCTCACGCCCGCCATCCACGGATTGGTGTCGGGCGCCGTTATCGGCGCCCTGCTCGGTCTCCGTGACTTCACCCAATCCACTCGCCAAAACCAGGGAACTACGAAGTCCTTGCCGACATCGAGCGAGTTGCGGGCGGAATCGCACTTGCTCAACGGCCGGGCCGATCGAAAGGAATTGAGTCATGACAACTGCTGTAGGCATCGACTTGGGCACAACCAACTCGGTCATCGCAAGCTGGCAAGGCGGCGAGCCGGTGGTGATCTCCAATGTGGAGGGAGCACGGACGACGCCTTCGGTGGTGGCGTTCACCGAGAACGGTGAGCGTCTGGTGGGCCAGCTTGCCCGACGGCAGGCGATCTTGAATCCGAAGGGCACGATCTACTCGGCGAAACGCTTCATCGGACGTCACTACGACGAGATCTCCGAGGAAGCCAAAGCGGTCAGCTTCGACGTCGTAGCGGGTGACAACGGTGAGGCCCGCTTCGACGTGCGCGGCAAGAAATACGCACCAGAGGAGATCAGCGCTCTCGTGCTGCGCAAGCTCGTCGACGACGCGAGCAAGTTCCTCGGTGAGAAGGTGAAGGAAGCGGTCATCACTGTTCCTGCCTACTTCAACGACGCGCAACGAAACGCCACCAAGGACGCCGGCCGTATCGCAGGCCTCGAGGTTTTGCGGATTATCAACGAACCGACCGCTGCGGCACTCGCGTACGGCATGGACAAACAGACCCATGAAACCGTATTGGTCTTCGACCTCGGCGGCGGAACCTTCGATGTGAGCCTGCTGGACGTCGGAGAGGGGGTAGTCGAGGTTCGTTCCACGGCCGGCGACTCCCACTTGGGCGGCGACGACTTCGACCGACGCATAGTGGACTACCTCGCCGACGAATTCCAGCGCGCGGAGAACATCGATCTGCGTAAGGATGCGCAGGCGTTGCAACGACTGTTCGAAGCCGCGGAGAAGGCAAAGGTTGAGCTGTCCTCGGTGACCCAGGCCCAGGTAAACCTGCCTTTCGTCACCGCTGACGCGAATGGTCCCAAACATCTCACCACTACGATCATGCGATCGAAGTTCGATGATTTGACTGCCGATCTGGTGGAACGGTGCCTCGGCCCGGTGAAGCAGGCCATGAGTGACGCCAAGGTCGCCGCCAACGACATCGACGAAGTGATACTGGTCGGCGGTTCGACACGTATTCCGGCTGTACAGGCGCTGGTTCGCCGGCTGACCGGCGGCAAGGACCCCCACATGGGCGTCAACCCGGACGAGGTCGTTGCCCTCGGAGCCGCAGTCCAGGCAGGCGTGCTCAAAGGCGAGGTTTCCGATGTGTTGTTACTCGATGTCACCCCACTGTCCCTCGGAGTCGAGACGCAGGGCGGGGTGATGACGAAGATCATCGAGCGGAACACGACGATCCCGGCACGGCGCAGCGAAGTGTTCTCCACGGCGGAAGACAATCAGTCCGCCGTAGACGTCGTGGTGTTGCAGGGCGAACGCGAACGTGCGGCCGACAACCGGGTGCTGGGCCGGTTCCGGCTGGAAGACATCCGCCCCGCGCCACGTGGCGAGGCCCAGGTGGAAGTCATTTTCGACATCGACGCCAACGGCATCCTGAACGTCACCGCTCGCGACAAGGATACCGGCAAGGAACAGAGCATCACGATCAGTGAACAGGGCAACCTGGATCAGGGTGAGGTCGAGCGCATGTTGGCGGAGGCCGAACGGAACCGGGGTGAGGACGAGGCGCTGCGCAAGGCGGTCGACGCGCGCAACGGGCTCGATTCGGTTGCGTATCAAGTGGAGCGGCGACTCGCCGAACTCGGTGACAGTGCCCCGCCGCATGAGAAGGCGCGGGCCGAGATGCTGGTTGCCGACGCCCGAAAGGCCGTGCAGGACGGCGCTTCACCCGCGGAGGTTCAGCCACTCACCTCGGAGCTGCAACAGCTGCTCTACGGACTTGTGCCGGACCAGTCGGACGACGGCCAAGCAGGCGGCGCTGATGCTGCGTCGTCGAATGACGGCGACGTGATCGACGCCGAATTCGATCGAAGCTGAGGCGCACGATGGAAATGTCTGCAGATCATTCGACGACTGAGCCGACTACCAACAGCGCCGACACGGATCAAAGCAAGACCGAGTCCGATCGCGCCGAGACGGCAGACGAGCTGTCTCAACTCGAGGACCGTTGGCGCAGGGCCGTCGCAGATCTGGACAACCTGCGCAAGCGATACGCCAAAGATCTGGACCGTGAACGCGCCGCGGAAGTAGCGAAGGTTTCGGCGGCGTGGCTGCCGATACTGGACAACTTGGAGCTTGCGCTTGCACACGCAGGCAGCGATCCGCAGGCCGTCGTCGAAGGTGTGAAGGCGATCCGGGACCAGGCGGTACAGGTGCTCTCACGACTCGGCTTCGAGCGCCACGACGAGGCCGGTGTGCCGTTCTCCCCGGAACTCCACGAAGTGGTCAGTGTGGTAACCCGACCCGACCTTCCGTCCGGGACCGTGGTCGAGGTCTTGCGCCCGGGTTATGGAGAGGACGGGCGACAGTTGCGGCCCGCCGCGGTGGTCGTCAGCCGCCCAGAGGGGTGAGCACCGATGGCCCGTGACTACTACGAAGTACTCGGCGTACCGAAGGGCGCCGGCACCGACGAAATTCAGCAGGCGTACCGCAAGCTGGCCCGCAAGTACCACCCCGATGTGAACAAGGATCCCACTGCGGAGGACAGGTTCAAGGAGGTCAACGAGGCCTATCAGGTGTTGTCCGACCCGGACACCCGGAAACGCTATGACCGATTCGGTGACGACTTCCGGCATGTACCCGAGGATTACGACGAACGGGTGCGGGCAAACGCCGCCGGGTACGGCGGTGGCGGGTACGGCGGTGGCGGGTACGGCGGTGGCGGAAGAAGGGTGCACTTCGGCCACGGTGTCGGTGGTGAGGGTGCCGTCGACTTCGAAGACCTCTTCGGGCAGATGTTCGGCGGAGGCGGTGGGTTCGGACCGATTCCCGGTGCCGACCAGGAAGCCGAACTGGAACTGGCTCTGGAGGAGGCCTACCAGGGCGGGAAACGCACTCTCAGACTGGACGGACGGCAGTATGACGTCGACATTCCAGCCGGCGTCCTGGACGGCCAGCGAATCCGGTTGGCCGGGCAAGGCGGCCGAGGCAACGGTGACGCGCCGCCTGGGGATCTGTACCTCGTGGTGCGGATCAAACCGCATTCACGGTTCCGCGTACAGGGCCGGGACATCTACGTCGATCTGCCCGTATCGCCATGGGAGGCGGTGCTCGGGTCGACAGTCGTCGTTCCCACACCGGGCGGAGAGGCGAAAGTCAAAGTGGTGCCTGGCTCTTCGACTGGTAGGAAGCTGCGCTTGCGCGGAGAGGGTATGCCGAATCCGCGCGGCGCCAACGGCAACCTCTACGCCGAGATCAAGGTGATGGTTCCGTCGAAACCAACAGCACGCGAACGTGAACTGTTCGAACAGTTGGGTGCCGAATCGAACTTCAATCCGAGGAAAGAGACATGAGCACCTCAACGCCAATCACTCAGTACGTATTGGTTCGCCGTACCGGATTGTCGCCGGACGCCTTCGCCGAACGTACTGGGCTGCACCCGGATCTGGCACGAAAACTCGTGGCTCTCGGGCTGCTCGACGCCAACCACTACGCCGGCGGTGAGATGTCGTTCGACCCATCCGAAGTGACCCACGCCGCACGCATCCAACGGCTGCGGACAGGTCTGGGCCTCAACTACACGGCAATCGGGCTCGTGCTCGATCTGTTGGATCGAATCGAAAAACTCGAAGCAGCGGCCCACAGAAGGAGGACGTCCTGATGGACACCGGCAGCTTGACTGAAAAATCACGAGAAGCCTTGCAGGAAGCCCAGAATGTAGCGACCAGAATGGGCCACACCGAGGTAGACGGAGAGCATCTGCTGCTCGCATTGGTCGATCAGCAGGATGGGTTGGTGCCCCGACTGCTCGAACAGGCCGGCGCGAACGTCGACGCACTGCGATCCGATCTGGATCGTGAACTGTCGCGTAGGCCGAAAGTCAGCGGCCCCGGCGCAACTCCCGGTCAGGTGATGATCACCCAGCGTCTGGCCAAGCTGCTCGACGCCGCAGAACGGGAGGCGAAGAGACTCAAGGATTCCTACGTCTCGGTGGAGCATCTTGTGATGGCACTCTCCGAGGAAGGATCGGCCAGCGCGGCCGGGCGGGTCCTCGCCAGTCACGGGGTCACACGGGACGCCTTCCTCACAGCGCTGACGAAGGTGCGCGGCAATCAGCGTGTCACGTCGGCAACCCCGGAGGGCGCTTACGAGGCATTGGAGAAGTACGGGCGCGACCTCGTCTCCGAGGGGCGGGCAGGCAAACTCGATCCGGTCATCGGTCGGGATGCCGAGATACGCAGGGTAACTCAGATCTTGAGCCGAAAAACGAAGAACAACCCGGTGCTGATCGGCGACCCCGGTGTAGGTAAGACTGCGATTGTCGAGGGTCTCGCCCAGCGGATCGTCCGCGGCGACGTGCCCGAGGGCCTACGCGACAAGACGATCTTCTCGCTCGACATGGGTTCTCTGGTGGCCGGTGCGAAGTACCGCGGCGAGTTCGAGGAGCGACTGCAGGCCGTGCTGTCCGAGGTGAAGGCTGCCGAGGGGCGCATCCTGTTGTTCGTCGACGAGTTGCATACCGTGGTCGGAGCGGGCTCGGTCGGCGGCGAGGGGTCTCTCGATGCCGGCAACATGCTCAAACCGATGCTCGCACGCGGCGAACTGCACATGATCGGTGCCACCACTCTCGACGAGTATCGCAAGCACATCGAATCCGATGCGGCACTGGAGCGTCGATTCCAGACCGTTCTCGTCGACGAGCCCAGTGCCGAGGATGCGATCTCGATTCTGCGCGGACTTCGAGAACGCCTCGAGGTGTTCCACGGCGTGAAAATTCAAGACGGTGCATTGGTGGCCGCCGTGACCCTCTCGCACCGGTACATCACCGACCGCTTCCTTCCGGACAAGGCGATCGATCTCGTAGACGAGGCATGCGCTCGGCTCCGCACCGAAATCGATTCGATGCCTGCCGAACTCGACGAGCTCACCCGGAAGGTGACCCGTCTGGAGATCGAAGAGGCCGCACTGTCCAAGGAAACGGACGCGGCCAGCAAGGCGCGCCTCGAAGAATTGCGCAAGGAGCTGGCCGACCTGCGGGCCGAGGCAGACGCCCGGCACGCTCAATGGGAGGCGGAGCGGCAGGCGATCCGGCGGGTGCAAGAACTGCGAGGAGATTTGGAACGGTTGCGCGTCGAGGCCGAGGCCGCCGAACGCAACTACGACCTCAATCGGGCAGCCGAGTTGCGATACGGCGAGATCACCGAGCTCGAACGCCGGCTCGAGGCGGCGGAGGAGCAACTGGCCACCAGACAAGGCCGAAATCCGTTGCTGCGTGAAGTGGTCACCGAAGACGAGATCGCAGAGATCGTGGCCGCATGGACGGGTATCCCGGTCGCCCGGCTGCAAGAAGGTGAGCGGGAGAAGTTGTTGAAGCTCGACGAGATCCTGCACGAGCGGGTCGTCGGTCAGGACGAGGCGGTGCAACTGGTCGCGGACGCTGTGATCCGGGCGAGGTCCGGTATCCGTGATCCTCGTCGACCGATCGGTTCGTTCATTTTCCTGGGCCCGACGGGCGTCGGAAAGACCGAGCTTGCAAAGACATTGGCCAGCGCCCTATTCGACAGTGAAGACAACATGGTGCGCCTCGATATGAGCGAGTACCAGGAACGGCACACGGTGAGTCGGCTCATCGGTGCACCTCCCGGATACGTCGGGTACGACGAAGGTGGCCAGCTCACCGAGGCGGTGCGGCGTAAGCCGTACTCCGTGGTGCTCTTCGACGAGATCGAGAAGGCCCACGCCGACGTCTTCAATACCCTGCTGCAGGTGCTCGACGACGGCCGGATCACCGATTCTCAAGGGAGGCAAGTCGATTTCCGGAACACGGTGATCATCATGACCTCCAACATCGGATCCCAGCATCTCCTCGACGGGGTCACAGCCGACGGCGAAATCAAGCCGGACGCCAGGGAACGGGTGATGGCAGAACTGCGCGGGCATTTCCGCCCCGAATTCCTCAACCGGGTCGACGACATCGTGCTGTTCTCCCCACTCACCCTGCCCCAGATCGAGTACATAGTGGAACTGCAACTCACCGACCTTCGAAACAGGTTGTCGGAGAGACAGATACACCTGGAAATCACGCCGGAGGCACGCCGACTGATCGCCGAACACGGGTTCGACCCTGTCTACGGTGCGCGGCCGCTGCGCCGATACATCGCACACGAGGTCGAAACCAAGATCGGCCGTGCACTGTTGCGCGGCGAGATCAAACCGGACGGCACCATCAGCGTCACGGTGGACGGCGGCGAGCTTGCCGTCGCGTATGCCGAACCCGCCTTCGCGGCGGCCTGAGAAGAGGTAACTGGTCATGGGATCCGAAAAGGTGAAGTGCCCGAACTGCGGCAAGACCAACAACATCCCGGCAGCAGGGGAAGGAAAACCTCGCTGCGGCAACTGCCACGAGCCGCTGCCCTGGATCGCCGCGGCGGGAGACGGTGACTTCGCGGAGATCGTCGAAAAATCCTCGGTGCCTGTGCTCGTGGATCTGTGGGCGACGTGGTGCGGCCCGTGTCGCATGGTCAGCCCCGCGCTCGAGCAGCTCGCCAGAGAACACGCCGGCCAGATCAAGCTGGTCAAGGTCGACGTCGATGCTGCACCCCGGACGGCTGAACGATTCACCGTCCGCGCCGTGCCGACTCTGCTGGTGATGGACCGGGGTGAGGTTCTCGCTCGCCAGTCGGGCGCAGCTCCGGTCCCCCAGCTGCGCACGTGGCTCGATCAGGCGCTCTCGGAAAATGCCGGCGAGGAGGCGAAGTCATGAGTCCTGTCCATGCGGACCCACATGTAACCGCGATCCGGGCCGTGGTGCCCCGTACCCCGCAGGGCTGCGAGGAATGTCTTCGCCTCGGCACCCCGTGGGTGCATCTGAGGCTGTGCCTGACGTGCGGACACGTCGGTTGCTGCGACTCTTCGCCGGGCAGGCACGCGAGTGCTCACGCTCACGCCATCGGGCATCCGATCGTCCAGTCGATGGAGCCCGGCGAGGATTGGCGGTGGTGTTATGTCGACCAGAACTTCGTCTGAGGGCGCCTCACCCATCGGGTACAGCCCGCCGGTCGACGACGAGACCCCGGACGAGGAGGGCGCGTTCCCGCGGCTGACGGACGACCAGGTCGCGAAGCTCGAGGTCGGTGGCTCGCGTCGACCGGTTCACGCCGGCGAGGTGCTGATCCGAGAAGGCGCGCCTGACAACGATTTCGTCGTCGTCCTTTCCGGAAAGATCGCAGTCGTCGACGAAGGCGACGCGGACGGCGAGCGCCGGATACTGCGCGTGCACGGTCCTGGGCGTTTCCTGGGCGAGCTCGGACTCCTGGAAGGTCAGGTGGCGTTCTTCACCGCCGAAGCGATCGAAGACGGCGAGATACTCGTCGTCCCGGCCGAGCAGGTACGCGAGCTGATTGCCCACGATCCCGTGCTCAGCGATTTGATCCTGCGCGCCTACCTTGTGCGTCGGCACTTGCTGATCGGGCTCGGCTCCGGATTCCGGATCATCGGCTCCTGCTTCTCCCCGGATACGTTGCGGCTTCGCGAGTTCGCGATGCGAAACCGTTTGCCCCACAAGTGGTTCGACTTGGAACAGGACGAACGAGTGGAGCAGCTGCTACGCAGCCTGAACGTCGCACCCGAGGACACACCCGTCGTGATCTGGCACGGCGAGAAGGTGCTGCGCAATCCGACGAATGCGGAACTCGCACGCGTCGTCGGGCTTCCTGTCCCGGCATCCGTCGCGGACGCAGCCAAGGACGTCTACAACCTCGTCGTCGTGGGTGCCGGACCGGCCGGCCTGGCCGCATCGGTGTACGGCGCCTCGGACGGGTTGAACACGGTGACGTTGGAGCGGATCGCTGCGGGCGGCCAAGCCAGTACCTCATCCCGGATCGAGAATTATCTGGGATTCCCCGCCGGGGTCTCCGGCTCCGAATTGGCCGAGCGAGCCGTGCTCCAGGCCGGGAAGTTCGGCGCCCGCATCCTGGTGTCGGCAGAAGTGACCGGTTTGGGATCCGAGGCCGGGAACCATGTGCTCCGACTGGCGGACGGCGGGTCGGTGCACGCCCGGGCCGTTGTGCTCGCCGCCGGGGCGCGGTACCGCAAGTTGGCCGTTCAGGGGATCGAGGCGCTGGAAGGAACAAGCGTGTACTACGCCGCAACGCATCAGGAAGCGCGGATATGCGGCACCGACCCGATAGCCATCGTCGGTGGCGGCAACTCCGCCGGCCAGGCCGCCGTCTTCCTCGCCGAGCACGTCTCACAGGTGCACCTGCTCATCCGCGGCGATGACCTCGGGAAGAGCATGTCCCGATACCTGGTCGACCAGATCGAACGCCATCCGCGGGTCACCGTGCACCGGCACACCGAGATTCGTGCGGTCCACGGCGAGAAATACCTCGAAGCAATTGCGGTCGAGGACAATCGCACCGGCGACCAGGACACGATTCGGGTGCGCGCCCTGTTCGTCTTCATCGGGGCGGTACCGCACACCGGGTGGCTTGCCGACGCGATCGCACTCGACGACCACGGCTTCGTCCTCACCGGCATGGACGCGATCCACGCCCGAGCAGACGGCAACCTGCATATCAACGGCGGCCTGTCCAGGACGCTCGAAACCAGCCTGCCCGGCTTGTTCGCGGCGGGCGACATCCGCCGCGGTTCGGTGAAACGAGTCGCATCCGCCGTCGGTGAAGGAGCGATGGCCGTACGCCAAATCCATGAATACTTCGAAAGGAGCTGACGACATGCCAGTAATGGGCACCGTGAAATTCCAGCGGTTCTTCAGGGCAGCGGCCGGACTGCAGGTCGACCGGAACGATCTCAAGCGCTATACCGATTTCATCGACGACAAGATCTACGACGTGATCCTGATCGGGAAAGCCTCCGCGAAAGCAAACTTGCGCGACGTGATCGAACCGTGGGACCTGCCGATCACCAAGGGATTACAGGAGAGCATCCACCGGTTCGAAAAACTCGACGAGGAGATCGAACTTCAACCGCTGCTCGATCAGCTCACGGCCCGCCCGCCCTTGGACGTGGCCCTCTCAGAGGAGACAGAGCAACGACTGCCGCTGATCGCAGGAGGGTTGAGCGTAGCGCTGGCGCAAACTTTCGCCACGGTCGAGCCGGACCGCAAGAACCCCGGCACAGCCCAATGGACAGTCGCCTTCGACATCTTCCACCTACTTCTGTGATTACCACCCGTCCCGGCTGACAGCGCGTCCGAGTTCGAATATGCTGTCCGGCTGCGAAAATGCCGGTGCGATTCAGAACTGCCTGTCAGTTGGCGTCGACGACGGAGGATTTCCGGCGAGAGGTGCGGTTTCCGCGCTCGATTCTCGAGCAACGAGAACTCCAGTGAGGGACTCGATTACAGCCCTCAGATCTTCTGCCGTGAGCGAGTTCGGCTTACACGCCGAACCTCTGACACCGATAGTCCGCGTGGCCAGGCGGCGAGCAGAACTTGTCGATCGCCGATCGCTCCTTCGGCTCATCTGAGAACCTTTCGTCTTCGCTTTCTCGATCCCCGCATCGGGCGGGCCCTGAGCACTTCTGGGCGCCCACAGCTCAAGGCCCGGCAAGGAGACCAGTGAGGGTGATATGGCCTTGCCTTGACGAACACCCGCCCGATTGTTTGCCCCCTCGAAAGGAACGGGTGCCCCCGACCCGACGAAGGTTATTGCGCACTGCTTGTAGACGACAGGGTCGAAAGTCCCAGTTCCATTGTGATGAGCAAGCTTTGACGGTGGCCGAAGTGTTCTCCCTTACAGCCGGTTCGGTGTGTGCACGAACACCGACATCGGTCGCAGCGACTCCGACGAACCAGCACCCGCGATGTTCGATGCCCGATCCACCCGCAAACATCGGGAAAAGACCTATTGTGCAAAAGCATTCGGAACAGCATCTGCAAACCAAATACCAGGCACGGCCACCTTTCCAGCCGCCACGGCTACTGCGCGGCTAGCGTGACCACTTCTTGGCATCGAAGGCGACAGAGCCGGCGGCTCCATTACCGCACCGCCACTACTGACGAAGTGCCGTACCGCGCCGCCCGCTTCGAATCGAGGCCGAAGGCGGCCGCTTTTGTCGGGACCAGACAAAGCAGCGATCTTCAGGGACCGAAACACTTCCCCAAAGCTTCTGGCACTCTCGGTTGCAGAGTGCTAATTCGTGTGGTTATCATGTTCTCGCACAGTGAGTTCGGTCAACCGCCACAGTGGCGGTGACCTTTCTTTTCACGACATGGGAGGTGTGTTGCTGTGCTTCGTTTCGATCCTTTCACCGACATCGACGCGATCACCAAGTCCGTACTCGCCGCGGGAACCGGCAACGGACGCAGTCCACGGTTCATGCCGATGGACCTCTACAAGGTCGAAGACCAGTACGTCCTGCACGCCGATCTTCCCGGCGTCGATCCAGGCTCGGTGGACGTTCACATCGACGGCTCGACTCTGACGTTGACCGCGCATCGCACCGCTCTTTCCGAAGAGGGTGTGAGCTGGCTGGCGAGTGAGCGTTTCGCTGGAACATACAGACGGCAACTGTCCATCAGCGACGACATCGACGCCGAACAGATCGTCGCCTCATACGACAACGGCGTGTTGACGGTGACCTTGCCGATCGCGGAGAAGGCGAAACCGCGGCGGATCGAGGTCTCCTCCGGACCGCCCTCACGTACCGAAACCATCGAAGCGACAACTCAGGTCCAGGTCGAAGCCTGATCCTACTGGCCCGGACAAGCGTTCCACGGTGGGGTGAGTTCCGAAGACACGCGATGCGTGCTCGGGACTCACCCCACCGCCCTTTCGATCCCCACCGCCGTTCGGTCCTCTCTGCACCCGTATGGCCGATCGGCCCATCCACCACACGAAAGAATCAGCACGAGAACCCTTTAGCTGTCATGACTGCATCCACCATCCCCCCGCACGAACAATCCGACAACACCGGCAACGCCGAATCCCGAGCGCACACCCCACCCGATTGGTGGGATCAGCACCGTCCTGTCACCAGCGACGAATACAGCGACATGGCGTTGATGTTCGGTGCCCTCTCGATACTGACGTTCTGGATGTTCGGCCTCGGCATCCTCCTCGGTGCCGCCGCCATCGGAACCGCCCTGGCAGCGCGTCGACCCGACACCCCCGGACACGATCCGGGAGACAGCAGCGCCGGTATCGTCGGGATCCTCACCGGCATTGCCGGAATCGCCTTCGGCGCCGTCTTCCTCACCGCAGCACTACCCCACCTGTAGACAACCCGAATTCGGCGCTCGTGAAATCGGATTCGGTTGGGCCGTCACGTGATCACGGTACGCGCTGGCCGGTGTCGCGGTCCGAGCCCCGATCGCTGTGGTCCTCCACTTCGTGCTGCGTTCGATCATCACGAGAGGATGAGGACTGCACTGGTCAGCCGCACATTCCCATCACGAACCGTCGGCAGGGATCACGACGTCGCCCGCGGTCGCGAACGCCACCGGCAGTAGCACCTACGAAGCCCTCTCGCGATCATTCATCCGCCTCGTTCGACCGCGTTCGGGTCTCCTTGATGCGTTGCCGCTGCCTGACCCCGTACGTCGCTTCCGTGACGGCGTCGTCGTCCTCGAGACCCGACCCGAGAGCACCACCTATCGTGGCGATCGACGCCAGCAGCCAGGCGAGCGTGAGGTAGTCGGAGAAGTTCACCCCGTGTCCGAGAGTGCGCGCCAGCAGTTCCGGGGGAAGTGTGAGACACGCAGTGAACAACAGTAGACAGAACAGGGCCACGTGGAGGACAGTCACGCCGATAAACAGGGTGACCACGGTCGAAATGTTGTACAGCACCGATCGATCGCGCTCTTCCGACGACTTCGGCCGCTCCCACAGTTCGTGATCGACGATCAGCCAGAGAATCATCGCCACGATCGACAGGACCGTAGCCGCGCTCATACGCCAAGGGCCCATCGTGTCGGCGAACAACCAAATCGTGCTCGTAGCCAGCGCGATCGCACCCGTGGCGAAGGCACCGACGAGCACCTTCGACAGTCCGGCGACCAGCCGCCACGGACGGTTCGCCCGCACCATCCCCGACAACAGTCGTAACCGCCGCAGTCCTGATGGCGCGAAGTAACGGCTGCCATTCTCCGTCTGCACACACGGGAACCGTCGCGCCGCGCCCTGCGGCATGAGTTCCGGTTCACCAAGGATGCGGGCTATCGCGAGTTCGGTAACAGCGCGGACGCGGCGCTCGATGTGGATCGCACCCACCCCGGCGACAGAGACAAGCGCGAAGCAATGGTCGGGGCTGACGTCGGCCACCACCGGCAGCGTATCTTCGCGGCGTGGTAGATCAGTGAGGTATACGACGATGTCCTCCCCTTCGGAGGACGGATCGACCGCCTCGATGACGTCTGCGAAGTCTGTTTGCTCATCCGAGAGGTAGGGCTTGCTACGTACACAGGTCGTCCACCGGCGCTCGAGGCGGTCACGGCTTCGCAGCCGTTGCGGCAGATACTTCGCGATGCGTTCGGCGAGAGCCGCAGCTTTGCCCGGTTCCGCGATCAACAGCACCGAGGCCCGCTCACCTGCGGCGCCGGATCGCTTTCCCTGGAAGTGTTCATTTGTCTTCACCGCCTTCACCTACCCGCCCGGAGTTCCCCCAAACTCCTCGAATCCGTTGTCACTCCGAATCAGTGTCGGGCGGGAGGTCGACCGCCGGATGTACCAGGGGAAGCGTCATTGGCCGGGGCAACGAGACACGCCGCGCACCAAGACACACGTGATCATCCCGAGTCGACACCAACCCGCCAATCCCCAACTACAACACTCCGCAGCGGTCCGCCGACCGAGCGCATTCAGTAGGCGGTGTACACAGAGAAGCGCCGGAGAGACAATCAACTATGGACACCAACGCTTTCCCCGATATTCGGTGGGGTCACGATCGGCGATTGCTCAAGAAGCCACTCAATGCCTTCGTATCGTCGCGGATCGGGTCTTGGTATCTCCGGAAGTTGACGCCGATCGACCGAAAACTGCTCGCGCACAGCAAAGGCCGACGAACGATCTTCGGTCCGATGGGGGTACCGTTGCTGTTGTTGACCACGACCGGAAGGAAAAACAGGGCAGCCCCGGACGACGCCTCTCACCTACATGCGCGAAGGGGACCGATTATTTCTGGCCGGTAGTAATTTCGGGCGACCCCATCACCCCGCGTGGTCCGAGAACCTGTTGGCCAATCGGGAGGCGACGGTGACAATCGGAGGGGCCGAGATCCCTGTGAACACAACCTTGTTGACAGGGCAGGAGGCGGACAGCGCCTTCGAACAGTTCGTCGAAAACAACCCTACGTACTCGGTGTACAAGACTCGCACTGCACGAAATCTTCGTGTGTTCGCTCTCGAACGGCGCCTAACCTGATTCCCCGCAACGAGGGCACTGTGACGGCCTTAGCGATTGCGGAAGGTCTCGAAGTACTCGAACGTGGAGTCGGCCAATTCGGTCCTCGTTTTCCGCCGTTCTCGATTCATGCGTTCGATTGCATTCTGCCCCAAAAGATTCGATCACACCGTTGTCATAGCAATCGCCGATCGATCCCATCGACGGGACCAGCCCTGAGTCGTGCGGGGTACATCAGTCCCCGGAAACTACGGTGCGATTCAGTGACACGGGTGCCGACGGTGATGGAGGCGGCGGCCGCGGAGCGGTGTGTGTGTGTGTGGCTCATCGGTTGGACGTGTGCGTGCTGCCCGATGAGCCGTGCGCCCGTGGCCGGCAAGGAGTGAGCACCCGAACAGCATGAAGGACCGGCCGTCCGTGTTGTGCGGGCTGTCAAGGGCTAGCTAGAAGTGTTGTGCAGCCGGCGAAGCGAACGCATCGATGTCGACGGGGGACCGAGTGGGTTGAGCAGCGGATCATCCGGCACGCGCTATTCGACTCTCGTCGTGCTTGTGTTCGGATCGGATTCCGGCGAGCCTCGATAGCTGGAATAGTCCCAGGTAGTGCGATTCGGCGTCTCCATGTCGTACAACTTCACATGCTTCACGTTTCCAACGAACGTGATCTGGGTAACAAACCGAGGTCGATGAGGAGACAGTGATGGATGTAGTTGTGTGGGCTGAATCCGAGGAACGTGAGCGGTGGTGGCGACAGGTCATGGGCGTCGGGCCGGTAGGCGAGCGTGACGTGGGGATGGAGCCCAGAAAGTTGACCACAAGTGGTTTTTCGGCGATGCCGAGGACACGCGAAGCAATAGTGCGATCAATTCGTGCCGTGGCGGCTGCCTGAGCACAGCCGCCGGGTGCGCATGCTCGGCATGCTTCTGAGAATTGCATCTTGTGCTGTGTTGTTCTGTGCGAGTGAGTAATTCGGTTTCGGAAGGAGTAGTGAGACGTTGGTGAACGTGGTTTTGTTGCTAGTTATGCTGGGTGTGAGTCTGATCGTCGTGATGTACCTGGACTTCCAGTGGCTCCGAACGTCCTCGCGTGGCGAGCGTCGGCGACATGCTCGGCATACGCGGGGGGAATTGGCGAGCTGTAGACCTTCCCGTGGAACCTTGCGCCGATAGTCGGTCGTCTCGTGGTTGCTGGCGTCTTTCCTGCTGCAGTAGCTTTCTCGGGCGTGCCCAACTGAATCCTGGGTCCGGTGAGCGATTTTTTGTGAGAGTGCGGGTTTGAAGTTCGTTCGTGGACCGGCGGTTATTGGGACGCGGCGAATACAGTCCGAGCCTGCATTTGGCGTTGCGAATTGCCGCGTACTTCGAGGTAGGGGTTGTGTTCTCCACCGAGCCCTTTCCCGAGCTGGGGTAGGCCTCCGATACCGCATGTCACCATCCGCAGCCCTAACCACAAGCGCACCGTTGTGTGCCTCGCCGCTGTGTGGGAGCGCGGCCAGTCAGCGATCACCGAGCGACGGGGCGGTGCCCCTCACCGCGAACGAGGTCGATTACAGGAGATCAACGTATTGAGATCGGGCCTTCATGGCGTGTATGAGTAGCTCGTTTCCGCTGTCGAAGCGCAGCACAACCAGCTACCAGCTCCGGGAGACGCCCGTTCGGGTCGACGCCCAGCCGGAACTAACGGGCAGGATTGTCGTGGTCCAGGTCGGCGACATAGACGTGGTGCTCTGCGGCGTAGATGCCGGTGTCTTCGCTGATTCAGTGTTTAAGTGCCGACTTATGTGCTTACACGCGGCCTGGTTCCAGGCACGCACTGCTTCTCGGATCGCTTCGGACCGGGAGACGCTCTTGTTCTGCGCGCGCGTTCAACGCCGCGAGTAACGCGGCGTCCATTCGTACGGGCACTTCGGCGCCGGGTTCGCCATCTACGAGCACCACTGATCTTCCCGCACGTGGTGAACTGTCGGTATCGTCCGCAACCTCGGCGGCCCCACTTATGACTGTCGACTCTCCAGGTGCAAGGAGAATTGGTGGCGGGCCCAGGCGTCCAGGGGTCGGTATCGAGCCGGCGGTCGACGGGTGCTCAACTGACGGGTAGTTCCGTAACTTTCTTCGAGAGGGCCCCACTAATGCGTATTGGAGTGTCCGGCCCGCACGGGACCGGCAAGAGCACGCTGGTCGACGAGTTGTGTGGCCGCCTCGCGGGGCACATTCGGGTCGATGAACCGTATTTCGTGCTCGAAGAGGAGGGGCGCGAGTTCGAGTTTCCGCCCTCGGCTGATGATTACCGTGCGCAGCTTCGTCGTTCACTGCGCTTGCTGACTACACCTTCTTCTGGTGTTGTATTCGATCGCACGCCGCTCGACTTCCTGGCGTACTTGTCGGCGTGTGGTGTCGATCCGGAGGCAGAAGTCGAGGCGGCGATTGTGAGGTCCGCGCTGTGTACTCTCGACGTGCTGGTTGTGGTGCCGATTACCGTCGAAACAGTGCAGAAGTTGCCTGCGGTGGGGATGCCGGAGCTGCAGCGCGCGGTGAACGACGCGTTGCTGGATTTGGTGTACGCCGATCCGATGCAGGTGTGTGACTCCCTGGTAGTTGTCGAGCTTGACGGCCCACTCCGTGGTCGGGTCGACACGGTTCTCTCGGCTTTGCAGTGACACCGGAATCGTCGAGCTGGGTGCGTTCGAAAGATGCTGGCACTGATCGTTACTCGTGAAGATCGACCTGATGAAACTTCGGTTTATGGCTGGCCGGTCTCTAAAATCGCAAGGGATGTACGACTTCTCGGGTGAACTGGTGCTGCCGCCCCTTCAGTTTGCCGCCCCGCAGAGCGCTGCTCACCAACGCGCGTTCCCGGACTCACTCTCTGGCGGAGGGTATCGAAAACAGGCATCTCGTGGCTGAGAGGAATTCTGAGAGCCGGTTGTCCTGGCGATTTTCGCGAAACCGAGGAAACGGAGTCCAGCGTGGCAGTCGCCGCGTACCCATCCTTTCTGTTGCGATTCTCGCTACGGTCGCACTTTTCGTGGCCGGATGTTCGTCGGGCTCCGAGACTGATTCGACAAACACCGTAACCGCCCGGCAGCCGCCCAACATCGACATAATCGCTGGTGCTCACCCCGAATCTCACGAAGACCGATTCTTGTCCCACCTTCAGGCGATGGCGGCAGCCACTATCCCCGGGCCATGTCGACAAACTTGGAGAGGTGAAGCTGGTGCGCCACAGTGATTGTCGCGGTCGGGCCGTTACGGTGCTTACCCAGAATCAGGTCGGCTTCACCGCCACGGGGATCGTCTCGCTCGGTCGCGTCGGGGCGGTACAGCAGAATCACCATGTCGGCGTCCTGCTCGAGCGATCCGGACTCACGAAGGTCGGCGACCTGCGGACGCTTGTCGGTTCGCTGCTCGGGACCACGGTTGAGCTGACAGATCGCGACAACCGGAACTTCGAGCTCCTTCGCCAAAAGCTTTAGGCTACGGGAGAATTCGGAGACTTCCTGCTGACGGGACTCGACCTTTTTACCCGAGCTCATCAGCTGGAGGTAGTCGATGACGATCAGGCGAATGTCGTGTTTCTGCTTGAGCCGCCGCGCTTTTGCGCGGATTTCCATCATGGTGAGGTTGGGGGAGTCATCGATGAATAGCGGCGCCTCACTGATCTCACTCATGCGACGCGCGAGCTTGGTCCAGTCGTCGTCAGTCATCTTTCCGGAGCGCATGTCGCCGAGCTTGATCTTTGCCTCTGCGGACAGCAGACGCATGACGATCTCGGTTTTGCTCATTTCCAGGGAGAACATGACGCTGGCCATGCCGTGCGTGATGGAGCAGGAACGCAGGAAATCCATTCCGAGCGTGGAATTGTGCGTCGGGACCATCGAATGACCGGCCAGGTACATGTGGTCGGCGTTGTCGACCTCGACGCAGCGAACCGGAACACTCGCAATTGGTCGAACATCGACAATGTAGCGCGATCCGCTGCGCGCAGTGCTTTTACTCGCTCGACGCTCCTTGTGCAGCATCGCTTTCCGCGTAAGACCGAACACTTCGTCATCAGTCGAGAAGGTCAAGGTGAATGCAGTCGACGAAGCCTCGGTGCGACCGTTGACTCGCTTTGTGCTCATTTGGCAGCGATAGCCAAGACTGACCACTAATTCCTGGGCGTCGCGGACGAGGCGCTCGTTGGTTACCGAAAACTGAACGGAGCCACCGGCAGTCACAGTTCCATCAGTGTCGAGAAGCCCGGCAAGAACCGCACGACGCTGTGCCTCGGACCCACGGAGATACTGGACAGGGATGTGCTTGTTGCCCAGAACACCGATCGTACGTAGGCGTCCTTGAACCGTGCCGTACTCATTGCGGCACTTCTGGCACAGTCGCAGCCCGATCGAAGGTCCACCACAGTGTGAACAGGTTGGCGCAGGTACAGGGTCAGACATGAAACGTGCTTTGCCGCCGCATGATTGACCGCACGTTCGCACTTGACTGGTGAACGGCACGAAGCTCTTTCCGCACACAACGCAATCGCGCGGAGCGACGGGATCTTCCGGGGCTAATTGAAGGCTGTAGCGCAAATGCGCCGACTTGGACGGAACTGCAACCAGGCCTTCGGCCTCGATCAACATGATGATCTCGGGATCAGCAGTGGTGAATTGTGCGCAGGCAGTAGAACCGTCACCTAGCCAAGCGCCAAGTGTGTAGGGCGGGACAAGGAGATCCTGCGTTGGTAGGTCGAGCGGCTTGGCATTCACGACAGAGTGATTAACGCGGCCATCCGCCGTTGCGCATCGCACCGTCGATGCGATCTCCGCCGTGGTTCGGACCTCGGCGAATGTCTTTTGATTCTTATAGCGGTTGTAACCTGTCTTGGCGTTCTGCGCTGAACGGCGCGAAGCACGCGTCTCCGTCAACCACTGATGCTGCTCGTCGGCCACCAACACAGTTCCATCGGAAAACTCGACCTCGTAGCAAGGGCGGTCAACCATCACGTCGGTAGCGGCAACAACCCGCGTCGGCTTGCCGTGGTTGTCGATCAACAGATCGCCGACAGCAACGTCACCCATCGTGGTCCAGCCACTGGGCGTCGCGAGGGGAGTATCGAGGGCAAGCGCCTTGCCCACACCAGGACGGGCCGCGACGATAATCATCTGACCAGCGTGAAGGCCGTTGGTGATCTCGTCGAGATCCTTGAATCCGGTGGGCACACCGAGGGAAATTCCGCCGCGGCTGGCGATGGAGTCGATCTCGTCCATCGTGGGCTGGAGGAGCTCGGTGAGGGGTACGAAGTCCTCGGTGGTTCGACGCTCGGTGACCTCGAAGATCTCGGCCTGCGCGCGGTCGACAACCTCGGCCACGTCCTGGCCCTCGGTGCCGGCGTAGCCGTACTGGACGATGCGAGTACCGGCGTCGACCAGACGACGCAGCACGGACTTCTCGGCCACGATCTCGGCATAGAAGGCGGCGTTGGCGGCTGTGGGCACTGTCTGGGTCAGAGTCACCAGGTAGGCAGCACCGCCGATACGGCGGAGCTCACCTCGACGGTCGAGCTCGGCGGAGACCGTCACCGGGTCGGCGGGCTCGCCACGGCTGTAGAGGTCCAGGATCACGTCGTAGACGGACTGGTGGGCGGGCCGGTAGAAGTCACCCGGACGCAGTACCTCGAGGACGTCAGCGATGGCGTCCTTGCTCAGCAGCATGCCGCCGAGCACCGACTGCTCGGCAGTCATGTCCTGAGGTGGCTGGCGTCCGAACTCCTGGTCGGGCTCGGCCTCGGGAGGGCCCGGGTAGTCCGGCCCTGAGAAGTCGGAAGGTCCTCGATCATCTACAACAGCCACAAGCGAGACCTTCCCGTAAAACACTCGACGACACTGCCAGAAACCGCAGCGCCCTCATCATTTGTACCTGCCCCCACCGACATCCCCTAGCCGCATTCGGCCGGGCTGTAGATAGACGCCGAGATGACGTTAGGGACTAGTAGGTCCGCATACAAACCGGACTGTGGATAAAGCTGTGGATGCTTTGTGGAAACTCCCGCCCCACGGTGTGCACCGCCTGTGGAGCATTTGGGGACTACTTTGCATAGTAACTACATAAGACCAGGTAGATGGCTATCCACAATTTCACAGGCCTGTTGATGAAAATAGTTTTTCCACAGTCGGCGCGTCGGCGTGTCGGGCGTGTTGCCTCGCCCGATTCGTCACTGATCACCAAGTCGAACATCACAGTGTGAGAGTTATCCCCAGGTCCGATTCGGGACGCTGTCAGGGGGCACATCGCACCCCGAAACAAAACGTCGGGCCCCACACACCGAAGTGTGCGGGGCCCGACGAGACGAACAGTCGACTATGCGCCGACGACGTTCAGGTTGAACTTGGCAACCACATCGGGGTGCAGGTTCACGACCACGGCGTGCTTGCCCGTGTTCTTGATGTGAGCCTTCGGCAACACGATGGAGCGCTTGTCGACAACCGGTCCACCGGCAGCCTTGATCGCAGCAGCGACGTCAGCGACGGTAACCGAACCGAAGAGCTTGCCCGAGCCACCGGCGGTCTTGACCGTCAGCGTTACGGACTCGAGGCCCTCGATAGCTGCCTTGAGCTCCTTGGCGTGATCCAGGCCGCGCACAGCGCGCGCTTCCTGTGCACGACGGATGCCCTCGACCTGCTTCTCGGCGCCACGGGTGGCGACGATTGCCAGTCCGCGGGGGAGCAGGTAGTTACGGCCGTAGCCGTCCTTGACCTCCACGGTGTCGCCAGGCGCACCGAGGTTGTCCACGTCAGCGGTGAGGATGAGCTTCATGTTCTTTCCTCCCTTTCCTTAGCGAGCCACGGTGGCGTAAGGCAGCAGTGCTACCTCACGTGAGTTCTTGACGGCAATGGCAACGTCGCGCTGGTGCTGGACGCAATTGCCGGTGACACGGCGAGCACGGATCTTTCCGCGATCGCTGACGTACTTACGAAGCAGCGTCGTGTCCTTGTAGTTGATCTGCGTGTTCTTCTCTTTGCAGAAGGTGCAGACCTTCTTCTTCATAACCTTGTCGCGCAAGGGCGGCTTCGGCATGTCTTTGCTCTTTTCTGGATGTTCCTGATCAGGTACGGATCAGAAGGGCGGTTCGTCGCTGCCCGCACCACCGAAGGAGCCCGAAGCCTGAGGCGCACTGCCCCAAGGATCGTCTCCACCCGAAGGTGCAGCGCTCGAACGTCCGCCACCCGATCCGCCGGAGGAACCGCCGAAGTTGCCGCCTCCACCGCCGCCACCACGGTTGGCCTTGTTGACCTTTGCCGTGGCGTACTTCAGTGAAGGACCGATTTCATCGACTTCGAGCTCGACGACAGTTCGCTTTTCGCCCTCGCGAGTTTCGTACGAACGCTGCTTGAGCCGGCCGCTCACGATTACTCGTGAACCACGGGTCAAGCTCTCCGCGACGTTCTCGGCTGCTTCGCGCCAGATGTTGCAACGCATGAACAGCGCATCGCCGTCTTTCCATTCATTGGAATTACGGTCGAAGGTGCGGGGCGTGGAAGCAACCGTGAAGTTTGCAACCGCGGCACCCGCCGGGGTGAAACGAAGTTCAGGATCAGCCGTCAGGTTTCCGATGACGGTGATGATGGTGTCGCCAGCCATGTGGTTCCTCCTGCATTGATGTAAGACCGTTGGGCGCGAGAGTAGAGCTCGCTACCGACAGTAATTACTTGTTGTGGCGCAGAACCTTCGTGCGCAGAACCGACTCGTTCAGACCGAGCTGACGATCGAGCTCAGCGACGGTGGCGGGAGTGGCGTTGATGTCGATCACCGCGTAGATACCTTCAGCATGCTTCAGGATCTCGTAGGCGAGACGACGCTTACCCCAGACATCGACCTTGTCGATCGTGCCGCCGTGCTGGCGCACAACATTGAGGAACGTATCCAGTGAAGGAGCGACAGTGCGCTCGTCCAGGCTGGGGTCAAGGATGACCATCAATTCGTAATGACGCATAAGACCTCATCACCTCCTGTGGACTAAGTGAAAACGGCCACGGACTATCCGTGGCAGGAGGGTCGTTGCGTCAGCAACCCTCGTAGGTTACACGAGGGGCCTTGACCAGGGAAATCGTCCCGGTCCTCCGGGAAGACCACCAGATCGATGCGCGACGCGTGGCGCAGACGCATCACCCCGCGAGCCACTGCGCCCCCTAGGGTGAGAATCATGCGAACAGACCGCAAGACCCCGGCGTCGATCCTGGCGTTGGTCGTCGGATTGTGCGGGCTGACGATGGCGCTGGGCTATTTCAACAAGGCCAGATGCGGCGGTGCACCGTTCGCGCCCGACGGCCGAAGCCTGAACTTCGACGTCAACAAGAACATCGACGTCTGCTACTCCGATATCCAGTTGCTCTGGCTCGGACGAGGAATCGATCAACATCTGTTCCCCTTCGTCACCGGAGGGATAACGCCCGAAGGATTCCTGACCGGCGGAACCGTCGAATACCCGGTGCTCAGCGGAATTCTGATGTGGCTGGGCGGTATCGGCTCACACACCGACACCGATTTCCTTCTGCACTCGGCCCTGATCCTGGCTCCTTTCGGACTGCTCACGGCGTGGATGCTCGGCAAGATGAGCGGCGCGTACGCGCTCGTGTGGTCGGCGACTCCGCCTCTGGTTCTGTACGCATTCCACAACTGGGAGCTCCCGGTGGTGGCCACCAGCGTCGGCGCGATCTTCCTGATGACGTTCGAGCGGATCCCGCTGCGAACTCGCGCGGTTCTGGCGGCCGTCATCCTGGCGATCGGTTTCTGTTTGAAGCTGTACCCGGGAATGTTCGTGCTGCCGCTCATGGCCTACGTGCTTCTACGCGGCACCGAAGGCAAGCGCTACGACGTTCGTGGGGCGCTGATGACGGCGGGCGCGGCGATCGTCACCGTCGTCCTCGTCAACCTGCCGTTCGCCCTCATTTCCTACGAAGGCTGGCGCGCGTCGTTCAGCTTCCAGGAGAAGCGAAGCGCGGACATCACCACCAACTCGGTGTGGTTCTGGGGTTTGCGCCCGTTCTACGGTTTCGGAGTTCGCGAACTCAACGCCGACTACGACGCACTGGTGAGCATCCTGTCTCCGGTGATGATCCTGTTGTCGTTCGCGCTCGCGATGTATCTGGGTGGGCGCCGCTACGTCCGCGACGGCTACTTTCCGTGGATTGCGGTCAGTGCCGCGATGCTGTGCGGATTCGTGTTGCTGCACAAGGTCAATTCACCGCAGTACACACTGTGGATCCTGCCTTTCCTCGTGCTGTTCAAGATCCGGTGGTTCTGGATCGTCGCCTATCTGATCGCCGACGCAGCGTTGGGTATCGGCATCTTCCGGTACTTCTACCAACTGGACATGAATCTCGATCCGAGCAAGTATGAGGCCGTCGTCCAGGCGAGTGTGTGGGGCCACGTCGTCCTGCTCGCCGTGTTCTTCTTCTTGTTCCTGCGAGTCCCGTTGCGGTATCCGCTTGCCGGTGGGACCGATCAGATTGCGAACTCCGACAACAACCTTCCGACTCACTCACGGGAGCACGCCTGATGACTGCATCATGGTTCGAATCACCGACGCTGACCGGTGATCGTGTCCGACTCGAACCCCTGGGCGTCGCGCACACCGACGCTCTGCTCGCTGCTGCCGACGACCCGGCGATCTTTCGTTGGACCGCATCGCCCATCACCGATCGGGAACAGGCACAGAAGTACATCGCTGCAGCAACCGACGACCCTAATCGGATCGCCTTCGCGCAGGTGAACATCGCGACGAACGCCGTGGTCGGCACCACGTCCATGTACCAGATCGACCCGGTAAACCGCAGTCTTGCAATCGGATACACGTGGTTGTCGCGATCGGTTCAGGGAACCGGGATCAATCCCGAATCGAAGCTGCTCCTGCTTCGTCACGCCTTCGACCAGCTCGAAGCCGTACGCGTCGAGTGGCACACGGACGAGTTCAACGAACAGTCCAGGGCCGCGATCGCAAAGCTCGGCGCTCAGTTCGAGGGCCTGCTGCGCAAGCACCGACGCCGCGCCGATGGCAGTTGGCGTACAACAGCGCTGTTCGCGATGACCGACGACGATTGGCCGACCATCGCACCTCAGCTCGAGACACGTACCCGAAACTAGCGATCACCTGCACTCTTCGGCCAAGTCCATGCCAAGATTCACCTCATGAGCGATCAGGGTGGGTACGGGTACCAGGGCAATCAGAATTGGCAGCCGTCTCCGTACGGGCAGCCCGATCCGTACGGCAGGCGGCCGACGAACACACTCGCGGTGCTCGCCCTCGTCTTCGCGTTCCTCATCGCGCCGTTGGGGATCGTCTTCGGGCACATCGCTCGCGGCCAGATCAAACGGACCGGCGAAGAAGGCGACGGACTCGCCCTTGCCGGACTGATCATCGGCTACATCTTCACCGCACTCGGCATCCTGGCCGTGATCGTGTGGATCGCGTTCTTCGGGCTGCTCGCCGCCGCTTTCGGCAACGCCGCCAATGAAGCGAGTTCGCGGAGTCTCACCTATACGACGCCGTACTCGTACTCCACGACCACGACTCGGGCGCCGAGTGCACCCACCACAGCGCCGAAAACGACGACGCCCCCACGCGTCACAACCTCGATCGGACCAGCGCCGACCGTCTCGGGCACCAACCGTCAGGGCTTCATCTCCGGCGGCCCCAGCTGCAACTCCACCAATCCTGCCGTCGCCATCGCCGTCACGACCGGATCACGAATCGTCATCTGCGAAACCGGAGTCGGGCGTTACTACTACAAGGGTCAACGGCTGAGCGACGGCGCCACCATCGAACTCGACGATCCGACGCCCACCGGCAACGGATTCACCGTCACCAACAAGGACGTGACGTACAAGCTCACCTCCGCCGGACTGGTGATCACCGGCAGCGGAGGCGAGCTGGGTCGGGAACCGGCGCTCGAGTTCTGGATGAACTGAAGCGCGTCAGCCGGCACACGGATCCTGATAGGGAACACCGGGCAGGTACCGCTCCCATTCGGCTTCCGTGATGGGAGATCCTGCGGTGCGGCACAATCGATCAACGACGCCGTCGGGGTCGATTCCCCACAAGCGAACGGTCTTGTCCGACCCGCTACCCGCGATCATGTCACTCTCGCCGGCGAACTGAGCGTCGTTGACGCGACCCGGGTAGGCGGACAGCGTCGCAAATCGTGTTGCCTGCGAGGGAGTCTCGATGTCCCAGAGCCAGACGGTTCCGTCGCCGACACCGGCAGCGAGCCGATCACCGGCGCGGTTGAACGAGATCGAATAGATTGCGCCCTCGGGGCCGACGAGACGAGCGAGTTCCTCGGGTGCCGACGGTGTGCGTACGTCCCACACGGCGACACCGTGATCCGCACTTCCAGCGGCCAACAGCGTTCCGTCGGCGCTGAAAGACACTGCTAATGCGTAGCTTTCGAATCCACCCACCGTCGCCGCCACCCGGGGCGACGCTGCGTTCGACACGTCCCACAGATCCACTTCGTTCTTGGCGTTCGCGATCGCCAAGATGTCGGTGCCCGGTTGAAATGCCATCATCTGCGGGTAAGAGCCGACATCGGTCGACGACAGCAGCTTCGGTTCCGATGGATCGGAAACGTCGACCAACGCAATGCTGTTGTCGTCCTGCGAGGACACCGCCAGCAGATCTCCGGCGGGATTCAACGCGACGACCGCCACGATGCCCTTCACGTACACCGCGGGTTCGCTGTAGATCCGTGGCGACGCCGGATCACTCAGGTCCCAAAGATAGGCACCGCCGCCGCCGGTGCCGCTCACAGCCAGGTTCCCGTCTGCCGACACCGCCGATGCACCGCTGAAAGAGTCGGCCCCTTGCGGTTTCAACTCCGGCATCACCGCGGGGCGATCGAGATCCTCGGTGTTCCACGCCAACATCGCGCCACCCCTGGCACCGACGCCGGCCACCAGACGCGAGCCGTCCGCGGCAAAGGGACTGGTGAAGATCGTGTCCCGAGCTCCCGCCCAGACCGGACCCGGAAGAGCCCACACGCGAGTCACACCGTTGAGTCCCCCGGTGACCAGATTGCGGCCGTCATCGCTGTAGTCGACGGTGGTCACCGCCCCACTGTCCGGAAGTGTTTCGATCAATGCCCCGGTTCGGGGGTCCCACACGCGCACGGAGTTGTCGGAACTTCCTGCGGCAAGACGTGTTCCGTCTTTGCCGTAGTTGAGTTCGTTGACGTAGCTGGAAAATCCCGTCAGTGCCGGCAGGGGAGTGGGGCGCGCCGGATCGCTCATGTCCCACCGAACCACCTCCCTGCCAGTGGTTCCCGCCGCGAGCTCGCGTCCGTCCGGACTGAAGGCGACGCCGAGGTAGTGGACGGTGGTGCCGTTGGGCTCGGTCGCGAAGATCGGCGCCGATTCCTCACCCCACTTCGCGACGTCCCACACGCGCAGAGTCGCTTGACGCCCGCCCGCCACGAGGAAACGTCCGTCGGGGCTGAACGTCGCGGTGACAATGCCGTCAGCTGGATGCGGAAGAGCAGGCAAAGCAACGGCATTCGTGGAGGTGTCGATGTTCCATCGCAGAACGTCGGGCGTCGAGGTACCGGCGACCAGCTTGGTTCCGTCTGGGCTGAACTCCATGTCCTGCACTACGCGTTCACCGTCGACGGGAAGTGTTCCACGGACCGGATTCTTCGGGTCCGACACATCCCAGAGTGCAGCGCCGCCGGCACCACCGGTCGCAAGGAGCCGTCCGTCCGGGCTGTAGGCGACGGCAAAGAGGGCCGTGCCCTCCGAGACTCCGAGGAACTCCGCCTGCGGAACAGCTGAGGCAACACCGTCCACCATCGGATAAAGCCTGACTTTTCCGTCCGAACCACCCACCGCCACAACAGTTCCAGCTGGGTTGATCCGGGCCTTCATCGCGCCGGGCGGCCCGATGATGCGGGTAGCCGAATGAACGCCCGACGCATCCAGCAACGCCGAGCGGGCTTCGGTCGTTTCGTTGACCGCAAATGCCGCCAGAGCAAGCTGCGACGCCAGCGACGGATCCCGCTCACGCATCCTGATCGACTCGGTGGCCACCTGACGCGACATCGCCTCGTCGCGCGCGGTATCTGCTTGGACACGTTGACGATTGGCGCCGATACCGGCGACGGTGGCAACCACCGCCAACACCAGAGCGATCACCGACGCGGCTGCCAGCGCAGTCACGAGCCGTCGTAGCACGCGTGTACGTCGGCGATCGGCAAATTCCTGCTGATCACGATGCTCGATGCTCGCGGCGAGGTACTCCCGCTCGGTGGCATTGAGGTCGGCGGCGCGGGTCCGACTCGGTTCCAGTGGGAGCCCGAGTTCGCCCGAACGCAGCCATTCTTCCGTCAGATGAAGACGTGCGGGTCCGAGCAGCGCACCGGGGTCGCGTCCACTGTCTTCCCACACCTGCGCCGCGTAGGTGAACCGGCGATGCACCGCCAGGCCGGCGCGGTCCGAGTCGATCCAATCGCGAAGCCGACTCCACGCGGACAGCAAGACCTCGTGCGAAACCTCGACGGTCTCCTCGTCGACGGTGAGAAGGCGGCACAAGGCGAACCGGTCGATGACGGTATTCACGTCGTCGACGTCGTCACCGAGGAAGAGTTCGGTGCGCGGTGCCCGCCGACGCGTCTGCGTCACTTCGTCGACGTTGACCAATCGCAGGAAGATCCTGCGCGCCAACTGCTGCTGCCTCTCTGTGAGCTCGCCGTACACTTCCTCCGCGCTTTGCTGGACAGCTCCGGCGATCCCGTCGGTGGCGTAGTAATCCGAGACGGTCAGAGTTTTACGCGTCGACCGTTGCCAGGTCCCCAACAGTGCGTGTGACAGCAAGGGCAAAGCTCCGGGGTCGCTCGCCGTGCGCGAGCCGCGTGGTGTCAGCTCGGAGACCAGAACCTGAACCAATTCGCTCTGCACGGTCATCCCGGCCTTGACCGCCGGCTCGACGATCACCTCGCGCAATTGTTCGTCGGTCAGTGGCCCGACCACCATCGGCGAATCGTCGAGCAGCGGCACCAAAAGCGGTTCCTCCGCCGCGAGCCCGTAGAAGTCGGCGCGCATTCCGATGACGGCGATGGTGTTCTCACCGAGTTCCGCGAGTGTCCGCAGTATTTCCTCGCGCCGATCACCATCGCACTGCGTCCACAGTTCCTCGAACTGGTCGAGGATCAAGACCGTTGGTTCGTCGGAAATCGACGACGGGATTCCTCCTGTACCCGGCTGCAGGGTTTCCACCCGCCAACCGTCGAACCGTGGATCGTCCCCGGCAACCTTGGGGGCGAGCCCGGCCCGCAGCAAAGACGACTTACCCGATCCGGAAGCACCGATCACCATGAACTGACGGCGGCCGACACCCCGTATCGCCGACGCCACCCGCTCGACCAAGTTGGCAGTGAGTTCGTCTCGACCGAAGAACCACTCGGCATCCTCCTGCCGGAACGACTCGAGACCTCGATACGGAACGGTGGCGTCGCCGCGTCGTCTGGCCGTCAGCTGTCTCACTCGTTGCACCGCACTGATCCAGCGCTCCCGCTCATCCTCGGAATCGACGCCGCAGGCCTCGAGGAGCGCGAAAAACATCGGGGTACTCGCCGGCGTCGGCAGGTGTTGGCCGGCAAACCATCCGCTGACGGTTCCGTGCAAACCACCCGAACGCTCGACGGCTTCGCGGACCGTCAGTCCGGCTGCGTTCCGCAGTGCAGTGAGCGTCTCAGCAAACTGCCCACGCGACTCGATCCGGGCGGGATCGACCTGATTGTGCGTACCGGCTTCCGCCTTCGAGTTCATAGCGACGCACTCTATCGGAGCAGGTAGGGGATTTGTCCGTTGTATGGACTCTGTATCGAGAGAGTTGCACCCGTTCCACTGAGACACCTCGATCGAAATACTCGTCTCAGTCGCACCCTGAGCCAGCAGCCCTTCTGCAAATACGGCAGTCGACGCCCATCCCCTCCGTCGAAAGGCGCTACTCGCATGTCTTCAATCGGCATTTCTCCGAAGATCGAGGCAAACGTGTCCCGAGTCGGCAACCCCAAGCACGGCAAGCACAAGCCGAAGCTGAGCGTCCGTGAGATCGAAGTACTTCTTGCCTGGCTACGTTCGGATTCCAAGTCCGAGGTCGCCGAGACACTCGGCCTACGCGTCTGCACCGTCAACACACACATCACTCGGATCCGCACGAAGTACAGCGACGTCGGGCGGCCGGCTCCCACGAAGGCAGCGTTGTTCGCCCGCGCGGTTCAGGACGGGTACACCACCCTCGACGAGTGGTGACCTCAGACCGCGACGGTTTCCGGTTCCTTCGCCTTGGACGGCTTCAACCAACCGGGTAGCCAGGCGGGTTGTTTGTCCGGTGCTTGATCGAGAACACCGCCCGCCGGATCGTCGATGAACCCGTACCGCACGAGATCCTCCGACGGCCGGTAGATCTGCCGGAGCACCAGCGCGCACAGAACGAGTACCGCGATGTCCCGGATCACGACGGTTCCGGTGAACCACTGCTCGGGCAGCCCCTTGTTGGACACACCGAGGTAATACATCATTCGTGGAACCCAGACCAGGGCGTCGATGGTCATCCACGCGAGCAGGAGTCTGCGGTGCGGCAAGGCCAACACGGCCAGCGGCACCAGCCACAGAGAATACTGCGGGCTCCACACCTTGTTCGTGAGCAGGAAGCCCGCCACCAACAGGAAGCACAGCTGCGCAACTCGCGGACGACGCTGCGCCGTCAGGGCGACGTATCCGACACCGATGCAGACGGCCACGAACAAAAGCAGAGAGACGGCGTTGAGATTCGACGGCGACTCACCCTGTGCGAGAGGACCGTCGAGGCCCTTCCACGACGTGAACGACGCGATCACGTTGTAGAGCGAATCCGGATCGGCCCCGCGTTCGGAGTTGAGCCGGAAGAACTCGTACCAACCATGGGGGTACAGAGCGGCAATGGGCAGGTTCACCGCAAGCCATGCCGCGACCGCGCTGAGAGCGGTCACCAGCCAGTCCCTCGTCTTGCCCGCGCGCAGACACAGGACCAAGAGCGGTCCCAGTAGGAGCAGCGGGTAGAGCTTTGCGGCGCCGCCCAGGCCGAGCAGGATTCCCGCGAGCACGGGCCGCTTGCGTGCCCACGCCAACAACCCACCCGCCGCGAACGCCGTCGCCAGAGGATCGAAGTTCGTGAACACGTGCACGATCACCAAAGGGGAGCACGCGATCAGAGCGCCGTCCCACACTCGTCGTCCGGCCAGCAGGGTGCTCGCCCACACGGTGACCAGCCACGCCAACGCCAACCCGAACGCCACGACGTTGAAATAGAGCGCCACCTGAATCGCGCCCGGCAGCCAGGTGATCGAATCCCACGTCTTGGCGACTTTCATCGCGCCGTACTGATAGAGCCCCGAGATGACCGGATACTCCATGTACCGCATCTGGATCGAACCGTCGCCGCGTACTTCTTCCCACGACGTCTTGTACGGGAATGCTCCCTGATCGAGGCGCTCGGCTCCGTACAGCGGAACGGTATCGGAGTAACACATCGCCACGTACTGACGGCTGCCACTCCAGTCGAGGCCGACCTGCCCGCTCTCGCCGACCGGCGCCTGCTGAATACAGCCCGCCTTGGCGAACCAGCCGAAAGCCAAGAACACCACGGCGAGCAGAAGGATCACTCGCATCGGTGTGAAGAAGCGAGTGCGCCCGATCAGTGCGTGACGACCTACCGGACCGCCGACGGTTCCCGACAGCGCAGACACCATCGCGTCGTTGCGACTGGGAACGTCCCGCCAATCCGCCGAACGAAGATCTTCGGCCAGCGGAGCGGGGGAGGTCGGTTCGGCATCATCAGCATTCGCGGCCACTCCGCGAGGTTACCGTCTTTCGAACCGACCACCCTCCAACTACTGGCCGGGGCTCACACCTGCCGGTTCTTCCTCGGTGGTCTCGCCTGCCCCTGGTACCTGTGGCGTGGTTGTCGTCGGCCGGGAGATGCCCGGAATCGGGATCGTGATGCCCGGCAGAACCTCGACCTGCGTCGTTGTCACCACGGGCGGCGGAGTGGTTTCCGTCGTAGTCGGCGCAGTGGTCGGCGGCGCCGACGTCTTGGGCGGTGCGGGAGCCGTGTACTCCGGAACACCACCGGCTTGACCGTTGATCTTGCCCGGCGTCGGGAACTTCTCGTTGTCGGTGCCCTCGAGGGCGCCGTCCATCGTGTCCTTCCAGATGTCCGAAGGCAGACCCGAGCCGTAGATCATCGCGCCGCCCGAGTTGGTGATCGCTTCACCGTCGGGAGTTCCGACCCAGACCGCGGTCGAGAGAGACGGCGTGTAGCCGACCATCCACGCGTCCTTGTTGGCTCCGGTGTCACCGAGCTGCGCAGTACCTGTCTTCGACGCCGACAGACGTCCGCCGGCCAGGTTGTGGCCGCGCGAGTACGCCGCGATCGGCTGCATCGCAGCCGTCACGTTGTCCGCCACGGCAGCGTCGATGCGGTCTTCACCGGCGGGCGCGCCGCGGTCCAGCAGCACGGTGCCGTCGGCCGCGACGACCTTCTGCACGAAGTGCGGTGCGTGATACGTACCGGACGCGGCGAGTGTCGCGTACGACGACGCCATGTCGAGCACGCGGGCCTGGTACTGGCCGAGCACGATGCCGTTGTTGGGGCCGGAACCGTCGGCCTCGGTGAGCGACGGGCCGACGCCCGGGATGTCCTTCGGGATGCCTGCCTTGTGAGCGATGTCCGCGATTTCCTGCGGGCCGTTGCCGTCGAGGCTGAGCATCTGACGGTAGAAGCTGGTGTTCAGCGAACGCTTGAGCGCCTCTGCGATGGTGCAGGTGCCGCAGCTTTCACCTTCGACGTTGCCGATGGAGATGCCGTTGACGGTCAGCGGTGAGCTGTCGTACATCTGCGAGAGCGGGATTCCCTGATCCAGGGCGGCTGCGAGGCCGAACACCTTGAACGAGGAACCGGTCTGAAGTCCGGCATTCGCGAAGTCGTATCCCGCGCCGTCCTCACCGCCGTAGTACGCCTTGACGGCTCCGGTCTTCGGATCGACCGAGACAACTGCGGTACGCAGGTTCTCCGGCTCACCCTCCATGTTGGAACGGGCTGCCTCGACCGCTGCGGCCTGAGCCTGCGGGTCGATGGTCGTGGTGATCTGCAAGCCCTCGGTGTTGAGCAACTGCTCGCTGATTCCAGCGTCGCCGATCTCCTTGAGCACCTGACGCTTGATCAGGCCTTCGGGTCCGGTCGAGCCCTGGCTGCTGTTGTCGACCTGGGCGAGCGGGATGTAGGCGGGGTACTGCATCGGCGTGCGCGCGGCCTGATCCAGCGTGCCGGCGGACACCATGCCGTCGAGCACGTAATCCCAACGGGACTTCGCGCCTGTCGGGTTGGTCTCGGGATCGAGGAGCGACGGAAGCTGGATCGACGACGCCAGGACGGCGCCTTCTTCGATGGACAGCTGGTCGACGGGCTTACCGAAGTAAGCCTTGGATGCTGCGCCGATGCCGTATGCGCCGCGACCGAAGTAAATGGTGTTCAGATACGCGGCGAGGATGTCGTCCTTGGACCACTCGTTGGCCATCTTCGAGGAGATGACGAGTTCCTTCATCTTTCGCGTCAGCGAACGCTCCGAGCCGACAAGCGCCTTCTTGACGTACTGCTGCGTGATGGTCGAGCCACCACCGGCGCTGTCGCGACCGAGGACGTTGTCTCGGGCCGCGCGTGCGAAACCGGAGATCGAGAAGCCCGGGTTCGAGTAGAAATCGCGGTCCTCTGCGGCCAGAACAGCGTTGCGAACGTGCGGCGGTACCTGATCGAGCGAGACCTCGACGCGGTTGCCATCTGGCGGGACGACAGTGCTGATCACCGTGGTGCCGTCGGCGGCAAAGACCGTCGCCACCTGATTGGTCTTGAGGTCACCGGGCTTGGGGACGTCCTGCACGATGTACGCCGCCATGAAGGCAAGGACGGGCAGAACAAGACCGAGCGCCACCAAGACGTAGGCCGAGCGGCGAACTGTGCGCCACTTGGACTTCTTCTTCACGGTGCTCTTTCTTCCCTTCGGGGGTTGTCCGTCGTTGCCACCGCCACCGGAGCCACCTGTCGGTGGCTTCGTCGGTGGAGGTCCGACCGGCGGGCGGGTGCCCGCGTTGCTACGGGTGGTCGCTGCTGCTGCCGCGACGCGCTGGGTCGGTTCGTTCGCCTGAGCGCCTACGGCGCGATCTCGAGGCGGCGGGCCGGCAGGTCGGCCTTGCGGCGGACGACCCTGAGGAGGGGGACCGGCGGGGCGGCCCTGAGGAGGCGGGCCCGAAGGTCGGGCTTGCGGCGGACGACCCTGGGGCGGGGGTCCCATCGGACGACCTTGCGGCGGACGACCCTGAGGGGGCGGACCCATCGGAGGGCGTCCCTGCGGTGGTGGGCCCATGGGACGTCCCTGCGGCGGACGACCCTGAGGAGGTCCGGCGGGACGGTTGGGACCGACGGGACGGCCACCCGGGTTGTTGCCGCCCGGGTTGTTGTTGCTGGGGGAACTCACGAATCAAATCTCCAGTGGTCACGGACCGATCACGTGCAGACTTCGATCGGGCCCTTCTTCGGGTGTGGCGTTACTCGCTGGCGGTGCGCCGGCTTGGTGGGCGTGCTCGCCGCGGTCGCGGCGGCGCAGGTACTGCGCCGAGCACATAGGACTGCACCAAGTGGTTCCAACTGCAGGTACGGCACACCTCTACAACGTGCACCGTGAACTCCTCTGCTGTTTCCGCAAGCCGAGCGAGCTCGTCCGAGGTTCGGGCCGATCCCGAAACCTGACCGAGCTTGTCGCCGAACACCCAGGACACGAGCGTCAACTGTTCCTTGCGGCAAATGGGGCAGACGACGTCGCTGCCCCGGCCGTGGAACTTCGCGGCTCTGAGTAGGTACGGATCGGCGTCACACACCTGCTTGACGTCGGTCCGACCCGCAGACACTTCGGCCAGCACAGACCGACGCGCGAGCGCGTAGTCCACAACTTGCCGCTGTATCCGCACCTGACCAGCGTACGTGCGTCCGTGCCGCGACGGACGGTTCGGGAGGGTCACGATGAACACATTTCGGGGGCTGGGGGCATGGCGACCAGCCATTACGATCACTTCCTGTGAAGTCTTCTCGTTCTCCGATGACGCGTGCTCGTGATCTTGATCGCGTCGAAACGTGCAATGTGTTGGACGCCGCGTACGCCGAAGGGCAGTTGAGCGCGGAGGACTACTTCGACCGGACCGAGAAGGCGAAGTCCGCGAAGACCCTGCTCGCACTCGCACGCCTGGTCAACGATCTGCAGGTGCCGAAGATCGAGACCAAAACGGTGCCTCGGACGTCGACGACACGAAAGGCCGTGTTCGTCGGTGCTGCTGCTCTGATCGTCGTCGGAGCGATCGCAGCAGTGGCGTGGAGTCGGTCACCGTTGACGCCCTCGGAAGACATCACTGCCAGTTATGCCAGCACTACTTCCCTCGCTCCGCCGTTGCCGACCACCACCCCGGTGCCGGAGCCGACCGTCGAACCGATCCTGATCGCACACATCGACACGTTGACCCCGGAAGGAATCGGCGCATTCATCGAGAGGTATCGAGACGAGTACGGCGACATGTTCGTCGACAGCGCGAGCTTCCACGAGAAGCATTCTTCGGTCCAACGCGCAGCACCCGGTGCACCGGCTCAGACCCAGCGCATCAGCTTCTGGGGTGGATTCCAGATCGAGCCGAACAACACCCCTCGCAGAAGCGATCAGCCGACGTTCGACCTCGGCTCCATCGAGATCGACAAACTCACGCCGTTCATGGAAAACATCGGCGAATTCATCAAAGTGCCGGACGCGACGATCACCGCCGTGATCCTCGACGCGAACTACGGTGTCCCGGAGATCGCGATCTACGCGGAGAACATCCGCGGCGAGGATGGACGCATCGAGGTCACCCCGTGGGGCGAGATCTCTCGTTCCTACCCGTACGGGAGCTAGGGTGAGCCGGTGAGTGGGTCCCCGACTACTACCTCTACGCGCACCCGCGCGCGCGACGTCGACCGTTCCGACACCTGCGCCGTTCTCGACTCCGCCCTGTCCGACGGACAGATCACGGCGGACGAGCATGCAAACCGAACGGCATCGGCCATGACCGCGACCACCCTCGGCCAGCTCGATCTGCTGGTCCGCGATCTGCAGAAAGCAACGCTGCGCAACGCCGTCGCCAAAGTTCGCCGTATCGACAAGATCTGGTACCTCGCAGCCGCATCGACTATCTTCGCCGGCCTGATCGGGTACCTCACCTTGTCCGCCGACCCTTCACCCCCACCGCCTCCACCGGCTGCAGCCGAACCGGTCGAACCGCTTGCCCCCATTGTGAGTTCGACGCTGAACACGGTCACTGCAAGCGGGATCGGGGAATTCATCACCAGATACAGCGCCAAGTACGGCACGACGCTGATCGATTCCGCCAACTTCTACGACGGCCATGCAAGCGTCACTCGCGCCGCCGCTGTCTCGCCGAATCTGGAGGAGGACATCGACTTTCGTGGAGGTTTCACACCAAGCGAGAGCTCCACATCCCGGGCGGCCAGCACGACTACCTTCGACCTCGCCTCGGTCGACATCGACAAACTCGCCGGATACCTGGCCGGAGCGTCCGCCAATCTCAACGTCCCCGACGCCAAGGTCTCACACATCAGCATGAGTTCGTCGGGCCAAGATCCACGTATTTCCATCTACGTGGACAACGAACTCGGCGCGAGCGGTTCGATGGAGCTGACCCCGGATGGCCGCCCGATCCGCTTGTCTCCCTTCACTCCTCGATAGGCCCCGGACATGCCGAACGATCTGACCAGGACCACCCGCGCTCGCAATGCCGATCGCGAGGCTACCTGCGCAGTGCTGGACTCCGCCTTCGCCGACGGACAACTCACGGCGACCGAGCACGACGAATTGACCGAACTCGCCGCGGTGGCAGTCACTCTCGGCGATCTCGAAGATTTGACGTCCGATCTGCAGACCGAGGCGTCCCTACCCATTCTTCGGAAAGAACCTTCGCTCGACACGCGTTGGATCGCCGTTGTGATCATCGCGCTGTCACTGGTCTCGGCTGTCGGTTTCGGAATCAAATACGCCGCGTCCGACGTCACGATCTTCTCGAGCCCCGAGCCACAGTTACACACCGTCGACGGCCTGGGGGCGATGTTCCATGCCATCGAAACGGAGTACGGCAGCGGACTGGTCGACGAGATGACCATCTATCCCACTTATGCACGCGTAACGCGCGCCGATCCTGCCGCGCCGCGCAAGAGCCTGGACAGCTACTACCGAGGCGACCTCGAGGACACGACTTCAGGAGGATCACGCGAACCCGACGTGACACAGATCGACGTCAGACAGCTCGATCCTCGCATCGTGATCGCCCTGCTCGACGGCGCCGGAACAACGACGTCGGTGCAAAATCCGACCACTCGGTACGTCTCTGTCGACAGCACCGAAAATGTTCCGACCATCCAGATTCACGTCGGCAACGACCTCGACGAGAGCGGGTACCTGACCGCTGCCCTCGATGGCGAAATCATGTCGATCTACCCGTTCACCCCCTGATCTAGCCGTGACACCTTGGTACACGTATCGGGCCGCAGTGTGGTTTTATATATCGGCGCGATATAGTTGGTTATCGCATCAAGCGGTTAGGTTCAACGACTCGGGAGGTTTGTCAGTTGCTCGAACTCGCAATCCTCGGGCTGCTCCTCGAGTCACCGATGCACGGATACGAGCTGCGTAAGCGGCTCACTGGTCTGCTCGGCGCATTCCGCGCGTTCTCGTACGGATCGCTGTACCCGGCATTGCGGCGCATGCAAGCCGACGGATTGATCTCAGAAGACGTCGACACTGCCACCGGCACGCTCAAGCGTCGGGCGCGTCGCGTCTACCAGCTCACTCCGGAAGGTCGGCAACGGTTCACCGAACTGGTCGCCGACACCGGGCCGCAGAACTACACCGACGACGGTTTCGGCGTTCACCTCGCCTTCTTCAGCCGCACCCCCGCAGAAGCGCGGATGCGGATCCTCGAAGGCAGGCGACGCCAGGTCGAGGAGCGCCGTGAGGGGCTCCGCGAGGCCGTCGGTCGGGCCAGCGGATCGCTGGACCGCTATACCCGTCAGCTCCATCAGCTCGGACTCGAATCGAGTGAACGCGAAGTGCGTTGGCTCAACGAATTGATCGCAGCCGAGCAATCGACAACAGGAACATCCCGGAAAGAAGGAGAACCCGACCATGGGTGAGAACAGCACCGCGGTGCGCGTAGCCATTGTGGGCGTGGGTAACTGCGCCTCGTCCCTGGTTCAGGGCGTCCACTACTACAAGGATGCCGACGAGACCCAGACGGTCCCCGGCCTCATGCACGTCAAGTTCGGTAAGTACCACGTCCGCGACGTGCAGTTCGTCGCTGCGTTCGACGTCGACGCCAAGAAGGTCGGCTTCGACCTCTCCGAGGCGATCCTCGCGAGCGAGAACAACACCATCAAGATCGCCGACGTCCCGCCCCTGGACGTTCCCGTTCAGCGTGGCCCGACCCTCGACGGCATCGGCAAGTACTACGCCGAGACCATCGAGCTGTCCGACGCCGAGCCCGTCGACGTCGTCAAGGCACTCAAGGACGCTCAGGTCGACGTCCTCGTCTCCTACCTGCCCGTCGGTTCCGACGACGCTGACAAGTTCTACGCACAGTGCGCGATCGACGCAGGCGTGGCATTCGTCAACGCTCTGCCCGTCTTCATCGCTTCCGACCCGGAGTGGGCTGCCAAGTTCAAGGACGCCGGCGTCCCGATCGTCGGTGACGACATCAAGAGCCAGGTCGGCGCCACCATCACCCACCGCGTGATGGCGAAGCTGTTCGAAGACCGCGGCGTCGTGCTGGACCGCACCTACCAGCTCAACGTCGGTGGAAACATGGACTTCAAGAACATGCTCGAGCGTGATCGCCTGGAGTCGAAGAAGGTTTCCAAGACCCAGGCCGTGACGTCCAACCTGACCGGCGCACTTGCCGGCAAGGTTCACGACCGCAACGTCCACATCGGTCCCTCGGACTACGTGGAGTGGCTCGACGACCGCAAGTGGGCATACGTCCGCCTCGAAGGCCGCGCCTTCGGTGACGCTCCCCTGAACCTGGAGTACAAGCTCGAGGTCTGGGATTCGCCCAACTCTGCCGGCATCATCATCGACGCCGTCCGCGCAGCCAAGATCGCCAAGGACCGCGGCATCGGTGGACCGGTTTACCCGGCTTCCGCTTACCTGATGAAGTCCCCGCCGGTCCAGATGGCCGACGACAAGGCTCGCATCGAGCTCGAAGCCTTCATCATCGGAGCCGACGAGGCCTGATTTAGGTTCACGCTGATTCGGGGTCTTGCGCCAACGGCGCAAGGCCCCGATTCTGTTATCCGCAGGGTGTTTCCGCATCCGCGCGGGTAATCACGCCTGCGGCTGCCGAATTGCCGTGCGGGTCCGGGTGCCGCTCAGCGTGGAATGATGGACATCAGAACCATCACACGGATCGAGGACCCCATGTCGATTACGTCGCTGCCAGTGCTCGATCTGTCGCTTGCGCAGAACCCCGACACCGCCGAGCAGTTCCGCACTCAGCTCCGCGAGGCCACCCACGAGGTCGGATTCTTCTACCTGGTCGGCCACGGAATTCCCGACGAACTGCAGCGACGCCTCCTCGACGTCGCCCGCGAGTTCTTCGCGCTTCCCACTGCCGAGAAGCTCGCGATCGAGAACGTCCGCAGCCCGCACTTCCGTGGGTACACCAGGCTCGGCGGCGAACTGACCGAAGGCAAGCAGGACTGGCGCGAGCAGATCGACATCGGGGCCGAACAGCCCGCGGCCGAGCGCACCGACACCTCACCGGCCTGGGAGATCCTGCAGGGCCCCAACCAGTGGCCCGACGCCCTTCCCGAACTTCGCGACGTCATCACCGAGTGGAACGACACGCTCACCTCGATCGCATTGAGCCTCTTACGCGAATGGGCGGTAGCCCTGGGCCAGGATGCGAACATCTTCGACGACGCGTTCGCTCACGATCCGTCGATCCTCATCAAGGTGGTGCGTTACCCGGGCCGCCCGAAAGGTGCCGGCTCCCAGGGCGTCGGCGGACACAAGGACGCGGGTGTGCTGACTCTGCTCTATGTCGAACCGGGCAAGGGCGGTCTGCAGGTCGAGCACGACGGCGACTGGATCGACGCGCCGCCGATCGACGGGGCGCTGGTGGTCAACATCGGCGAACTGCTCGAGGTCGCTACCGGCGGATACTTGAAAGCGACTGTGCACCGGGTAGTTTCACCCGAGGGCGACGGCGAACGTATCTCGGTGCCGTTCTTCTTCAACCCGAACTACGCAGCGCAGATCCCGGAGTTCGACCTACCGCCCGAGCTGGCGGCGCGCGCCACCGGCGTCACCGTGGACGCGAACAACCCGATACACGATTCCTACGGGGCGAATGCCCTCAAGAGTCGACTACGTGCGCACCCCGATGTCGCGGCCCGCTGGTGGCCGGACATCGTTGCGGCACAAAGCGCTACCTGATGCTGAACTACAGATCCATCGCGACTTTCCACGCCGTGTGCATCGCGCCCTCGATGTAGTCGACGTTCACCGCGTCACCGACCACATGTACGTCGGACACGACACCGATCAGAGAATCGGCCAGTGGCGCCTGCGCCGACACTCCCGACGCGACGACAACCATGTCGGCTGGAGCGGTCCGTGTCTTGTCACCGGAACGGAATTCGACGTGCTCCTTGGTGATTCGCTGCACCGTTGAATTGCGGTGAATGTCCACACCGACATGCTTGGCGTGGCGCACCGCCGTCCAGCGGCGCGGCATCGCCATCGGAATACCCAACTGCTGGCCTTCTTCGATCAGCGTCACATTGCGACCTCGCTCGGCCAGGAACTCCGCAAGCTCGAGTCCGACAAGCGAACCACCGATCACGACAACGTCTTTACCCATGGGCAGGAACTTGCGGGTCACAGCTCGGATCGCCGCGGGGCTCTTGGTAATACCGGACAGCTTGCCCAACTTGGCCATCGTCCGCAGGAACGGCGGTACCTGTGAGACGTCTCCAGCTCCGGTCATCAACGCGCGCAACGAATCACCGGTGTGCACGTGCGGCAAGTCGCCGCCCGGAACACTAGGCCGCTCACGGACTGCACCGGTGGCCACGACTACGGCGTCGGGGTTCAGTGCCCGGATCGAAGCAACCGAGACTTCGGTCTTCAGTCGAACATCGACACCGAGACGCTCGATTTCCACTTTCAACCAGCTGAGCAGACGCCCGTTGTCCGGGGTAGTGAGGCTCGAGAACCACAGGGTGCCACCGAGGCGATCGGACTTGTCCAACACCGTGACTCGGTGCCCACGTTCAGCGGCCACGCGGGCCGTCTCGAGACCACCGGGGCCCGCTCCGACCACAACAACGTGTTTCGGAGTGCTGGTCCGAACGAAGGGGAGAAGCGCTTCGTTGCCGAGCGCGGGATTGACAGCGCACAGCGGCGTCTCGTCCCAGAAGTTCTCCTGCACGCAGACGTAGCAATTGATGCAAGGCCGAACCCGCTCGGGTGCACCGTCTTTGAGTTTGTTCACCAACTGTGGATCGGCCAGGAGCTGACGGCCCATTGCGGCGAAGTCCGTGCGACCTTCCGCGATCATCTTCTCGCCAACCTCGGGGAGCATACGTCCGACCGTGATCACGGGGATCGATATCGCCTGCTTGATTCGCGTTGCATTGTCCGTGTAATAGCCGACCTTGTCGGGCAGGGGGCCGTCGGTGAAGTTGGCAAAAGCATTCAGCGCGGTACCGGTGACGTGAATGGCGTCAGCGCCGGCCTCTTCGAACATCTTGGCAGCCGCAGCAGCCTCGTCGACGGTCAGCCCGTCGGTTTCGCCGTACTCTTGACCGGCCAGACGCACGATGACGGCGAGCGCACCGCCGACCTCCTCCTTGACCGCTCGAATGACCTCACAAGCCAGGCGAGCACGGTTCTCCATGGAACCTCCGTACTCATCGCTGCGCTGATTCGTGTATCGACTCAGGAACGCTCCGAGGACGTAGTTGTGGGCACAGTGAATCTCGACGGCGTCGCCGCCCGCCGCCTTCACCCGTCCGGCAGCCTCGGCGAACATGCGAACCAGCCAATCAAGATCTTCCTTGGTTGCCTCGTGGTACGTAGCCCTCTTGCCCTCGTTGATGGCAGCCATCTTGCCCAGTTCTTCTGGCGTGCAATCGGCCATCGCGCTCATGTCACCCGGCGGCTTCGGCGTGGACGGGACCAACTGCGGTCGGCCGTCGAGGGTATCGATGCGCGCCACCTTGCCGTGGTGTGTCATCTGCACACAGAGCTTGCTGCCTGCGTCGTGCACCGCGTCGGCCAGCGCTTTGAGTCCGGGGATGAACCGGTCTTCGGAGAGCCCCGGTTCCTTGCGGCTGGTGCAGCCCAGCGGGTACGCAACAGCGCAGCAACCGGTGATGATCAGACCCGTTCCACCGGCCGCACGAGACACGAAGTGGTCGATGTCGCCCTTTTCGATTTCCCCGTCTTCACACAGGTTCATGTCCATCGCAGGGAGAACCACGCGATTGGGCACGGTCATCGGGCCGATGGTGCCTGGTGCGAGCAGGTGCGGAAAGGTCTGGCTTCGGATCGTCACGAGCAGACGCTAGAACTGGACCACGCCCATCCGTTGCCGCACTCCCGATCAACGAGACTTCAAGCGCTGTGACGTGCGAGGCACTCGGCTATCACCTCGAGCGCATATTCGAGGTCCGCGGATTCCACCCGTCCGTAGCCGATGACCAATCCGCCGGGGTCTCCGTGCGTTCGGGTGGACTCGACCAGGGTGGGCACTTCGACGCCGTGTTCAAGTGCCTCGCGAGCGACGGTGGCTGCCAGATCCGCGTCGAGCATGAGCGTCGTGTGCATGCCGGCGCCGAGACCCCGCAGTTCACCGAACGATGACAGTGCCTCCTCGACCGCCCGATCGCGCTCGCGGTACCTGCGCCGGGCGGTACGTACCGCTCGATCCCATTCGCCGTCACGGAGCAGGGACAGGAGTGCTTGCTGCAGCGGAACCGACGGGAAGTCGCCGATTCGCTTGCGGTGTACTGCTATGCGGTCGACCAGGTCGAGGGGAGCTACCAACCAGCCCAATCGAATTCCGGCGCCGAGCGTCTTGGCAACCGTTCCGAGATACACCACCCGATCAGGAGCCAACTGGGCAAGCGCAGGCAAAGGCGCTACGTCGTAACGGAATTCGGAGTCGTAGTCGTCCTCGAACAGGACGACGTCGCGGACGCGGGCGAACTCGATCAACTGGTTGCGCCGACCTACCGGAAGCAGCCCACCCGTCGGATACTGATGGGACGGTGTCACATACACGCCACGGACGCTCTCCGACGCAGTTTCGAGTTGGTCGACACAGAGACCATGAGCGTCGACGGGCACGTCGAGCAGCGACCATCCACAGGCTGTAGCGGCCGAGGACGCATACCGGTATCCGGGATCTTCCATCGCCAGAACAGCACCACGGGTACGCAGAGCCGACAGGGCGAGGCCGAGACCATGCGTGGCACCTGAGGTGATCAGGATTCTCTCGGGTTCAACCGACATTCCGCGGGCTCTTGCCAGTAATTCCGATAGTGCCGAACGCAATTCGTAGTCACCCGCAGGATCGGGATCCTCGAAAGGTGGCGGTTTGGACCCGACGTCACGCCACGCCCGCCGCCACGCTGCCGATGCACGCGGTGGCGTCCACGGCACGCCCGGCCGGAGCTGCACCCTGGGTGACATCTTGTCGGCGGCCTTCTTCGGTGTAGTCGTGGGAGTGACCATGGGGGAGGGCGCCTCGGCAACGAAGGTGCCTGAGCCGTGCACAGCGACAAGCCAACCCTCGGCGATCAACTGCTCATACGCCCGTTCCACGACGCCCCGCGCCACCTCGAGCTCCGCCGCCAGCTTCCGGGAACTGGGTAACCTCAGACCCACTGCCGCCTTACCACTGCGGATATCAGCTCTGAGGTGGTCGGCAATCTGGACCGGGAGCGCCCGCCGATCTGTCCGGTCGAGGACGACGGCTACCGCCGAAGGCAGAAACATTCAGAACCCTCCCGGAAGTGGCAAATCGCAGTGGCCTATCGAAGTCTCCACTGATTGGACCATGACTTGAAGCCACTTTGCCACCAGCATTGTCTGCATGACAGATTCCGTTGTCTTTGCTGCCCCTGCTCCTGCCCCCACTGCACCTATTCCGCTGTCCCCGACAGCACGTACGACGCACAAGCGCGCCCGCCACCACGGCGTCGCAGAACGCGCGGCACTCGTCGACGTCTTGCAGTCCGCGAAGCTGTGCCACATGGGTGTGACCGTCGGCGGAGTTCCCATGGTGTTTCCCACCGCCTACGGGTTCGACCTCGACGGCCCCGACCGCGGCGGATCTATTTATGTTCACGGTTCAGTCGCTTCACGGAGCTTGGCTCCCGACAGCGAAATCTGCATCACCATCACGATCCTCGACGGGCTCGTGTTGGCTCGGTCGGGCTTCCACCACTCGATGAACTACCGCAGCGGCGTCATCATCGGATCACCTCGAGTCGTGACCGACGGCGACGAGCGCGTGAAGGCTTTGAATCTGATCGTCGACCAGGTGGTTCCCGGACGTTCCCAACACCTTCGGGATCACACGCGCAAGGAAATGGCGGCAACCATCGTTCTTGCACTGCCGTTGTACGAGGCTTCCGTCAAGGCCCGCACCGGCGGCCCCGGTGACGATGCCGCCGACATCGGTATCGAAACCGTTTGGGCTGGAGTAGTTCCCGCAGCTACGCACTTCGGTGAACCGATCCCGTCCGAGGATCTCGACTCCGGTGTCGCGCTGCCGGAACATATCTCGACGATGCTCTGACCGCACACGCCGTACACACCGGGGCATGGCTATGCCCCGGTGTGTACGTATTCAGTTGCGCCCGTTCAGGCTGCTGTGGGTGGGCTGTTCCCGCCGATCGGATGCTGGTGCGGATCAACAGACATCGGCGGATAGAACACCGATTTCCGATCCGGCCCGATCTCCACCCGCCATTCGGTGTGGTGCATCGTCCGGTGGTGATGACCGCACAACAAGATCAGGTTGTCGAGATCTGTTGGGCCACCATCGTTCCAGTGAACAATATGATGGGCATCGCACCACCCCGACGGAGTCCCGCATCCCGGAAACGCACACCCACCATCACGAACCGCCAACGCCCGCCGCTGGGGTACCGTCGCGGTCCTTGCTTCTTTGCTGCAGTCGAGCGGAACACCGTTCTCGTCCAGGAGGATCCGGGTGACGGTGCAGTCGCACGCCAGCATCCGCGCGGTATCGATACTGATCGGGCCCACCCAATCCGCCCACGCGAACCCCAACTCCTCGGTCGACGGCAGCAAGTCCTTCAACGCTTGGAGGTCGGTCATGTCTTTCGCCGACGCGGTCACCGTGATGTGCGGTTTCACTCCGCCCTCGATCGGACCCAACCCCGCCCGCTCGTACCGCCGCAGTAGTTCGCAAAACCCATCCGCCCGCCGTAGTGCCGGAGTACGCGTGTCCTTCACACCGTCCTTCTCCGGTGTCGGCGCGGACAGGCTCGACAGCAACGTGATCAGACGGGCCCCATTCACAGCATCCAAGTCACCCTTCACAGACACACGCCCGTACAAGCCTTTCGAGGCGTAGAACTCGTTACGTTCGGAATCCTCGCCGACCGGAACACCGTCCTCACGCTTGCCGTACTGCTTCTCGATCCGCCGAATCGCTGCCCGCACCGCATCACAATCGGCGATGTTCTTCGACGCCAAACCCAACAGAATCCCGCGAGCCTTGTCCACATCCGCCAGGGTCATGTTCTTCGGCGGATGCTGACAAAACGACGCCACCTGACGGGCTTTCAACGCGTCCACGTCACCACGGTGAAACGCATCGCCGACAACGGGTTCGAGCATCAACAACCGCGCCAACCCGACCAGCAGACTGCACTCACCGATCTCCAGATTCGTCGAACCATGCAACCACTGCGCGATCGCCCGAAAACCCTTCCCACCGAGAACCTCCCGGGAAAACATCTCCACGATCAGCAACACCATCCGCGACTGCAACTCGTGCCGGACACGCACCAGATCCAGAACCTCACCCTTGAGGTCCTCGCCATCCAGTTGCCACGCATCCCGACTGTCCATGCTCAAAGTTTAATCGAACAAAGTTTCGAATACAAGGGATGGTAACCGAAACTATATGCTAATCAACAACTTTCGCATTCCAGACGAAACGGGCAGGTTCTTGGGTCGCGGGAGTTGCCGCAACTCCGCCACCGATAAAGGGCCGGACAAGATCCAGCGGCAAGGGGAAGACAACGGTGGAGTTGTTCTCACTACCGATCTCGTGAAGCGTCTGTAGATAACGCAACTGCAGGGTGGTCGGATTGCGGCTGATCACCTCGGCCGCCTCGGCGAGCTTGGCCGAAGCCTGAAACTCGGCGTCGGCGTTGATGATCTTGGCTCGCCGCTCTCGTTCGGCCTCTGCTTGCCTGGCGATGGCGCGCTGCATGTTGGCCGGAATCTCGACGTCCTTGATCTCGACGGTCGTGACCTTGACTCCCCACGGCTCGGTCTGCTGATCGATTACCTTCTGCAAGTCCTCGTTGAGCCGTTCACGTTCGGAGAGCAGCGAGTCCAACTCAGCTTTACCGAGAATGGAGCGCAGTGTGGTCTGGGCGATCTGTGAGGTGGCGGCCAGAAAATCCTCGACCTCGACTATCGAACGGTCAGCGTCGACGACCCGAAAGTACGTGACGGCGGTGACCTTCACGGGGACGTTGTCGCGAGTGATCACTTCTTGGACCGGTATCTTCAGCGTGACGGTTCGCAGACTGACCCGCTCCATGCGATCGATCGCCGGCACCAGAATCACCAGACCAGGACCCTTCAAGGTGATCAGTCGACCGAGGCGGAACACCACCGCGCGCTCGTACTCGCGCAGAACTCTCACCGACATGCCCACAAGGACTGCAATCAGCACGACAAACACGGACAACACGACAAGCACGGTGGTCATAGCGGCAGCTCCCACGGTTCACGACGGCGCACTTTCAGAGTCAGGCCTCGAACCTGCTCTACGACGACGGATTCGCCCACGGCAGGCACAGAATCGTCGTACCCGAATTCCATTCGAGCACGCCATAATCCGCCGTCGAGCTCGACCTGACCCTGCGCACCGGTCCAACTGCGAACGGTCGCGTCCGAGCCGACAAGAGATTCCGTCCCCGTACGCACGGGAGCGCGGCGCGCGGTAAGCGCTTTTCGACTCGCTACCGCCACCACGCCCAGGCCGACTACCGCGACCCCCGCCGTCACAGGGATCGCGATCAATTGGCCGATACCGTCGGATGTGAAGAGCATCCAGACGCCGGCACCGATCATGAGTGCTCCAAGCGCACCGAGCACCCCCGCGGTTGGGGCATGCGCCTCGACCACAATCAACAGGACGCCCAGCAACAGGGCAACGACACCGATCGTCGTCATCACTCGTCTCCACGCTCGCGAGGACGCGGTCACGTCGCGTAGCCATTGTGCGATCGCGCCCTCGACTTCAACGGTAATCACGTTCGGCCGGATCTGCCACAAGCGCTTTCACATCACGTCAGAGAAGGACCTCACCGATCTGTCGTGCAGTCACCTTGGCAAGGTCCGCGAGAAACGGAATCCGTTCGTCGATCATCAGCTCGACCGGACCACGAAGCCCGAGAGCGTAACGCACAGTGCCGGATCCATCGATGATCGGAATTCCGATCGTTCGGAAATCCGGGGTCAACTCCTCGTCGTTGAATCCGTATCCTCGCTCACGAGTCAGTTCCAGTTCCCGGCGGATACCGGCGACATCGGTGATCGCACGCTGAGTGGTCGCTTCACGTGGCAGCGCAGCCAGCTCGGAATCGTCGACATCGGACCAAGCCAGAAAGGCTTTCCCCAGTGCGCTCGCATGCAAGGGAAGGCGGACACCCTGCAGCACGTGCCCGTCGGCCTCGCGCCACCGACTGAATCCGAGCAACACCACCTCACTTCCGCTTCGCACTGCCAGGGAGGCGGATGCTCCTGTCGTCGCGGCCAATTGCTCCAAATAGGGCTCGGACAGATAGATCCGATGCTGCCGGTAGGAGACCTGTCCGTAAGCCGCCAGCGCCGCGCCGATGCGATACCGACTGGTTGCGTCGTCCTTCTCGAGAAATCCCGCGTCGACGAGCGACTGCAGCAATCGATGCGTGGTGCTGACCGCAAGCTCTTGTCGCCGCGCAACTTCCGAGACTCCCAGTTCTTCGCCACTGCGAAAACATGTGAGCATGGTCAGGGCACGGGTTACCGTCTGAACTCCCGCGCCGCGTGCGTCCGTCACGAACGATCCTTTCGCTGTGGCCTGATCGACCTGAGAATCGGACGCTAACACGGACCCAGCAGTCCGGCCATCCTTTCCATCAGATGGAAAGCAACCGAACGTGGACTTGCAAAAGCCCAGATGAACAGACTTCCGATGTTGTCAAGATTTCCAATCTCCAGAAAACAAACGGGGGCAAAACGGACAGGCACCCAATAGCGTCATCGTCGTCAGTTCTGACGATTCAACGCCTGAAGGAGCCACATACATGTCCCGCTTCCGCCGACTGCCACGAGCTGCCGCTGCGCTCGCCATGATCCCGCTGGCCGGGTTGGCGGTGGCGTGTGGGTCTTCCGATTCCGACAGCGCCGCAGGCAATTCCAGCGCAGACTTCACGCTCAAGGTCTTCGATCCCGGAAACTCCGGTGCCATCGCCGTCGGCAAGCGTGACGGAACCTACGACGAGGCTCTGGCACCGCTGGGCGCAAAGATCGAATGGGTCAAGACCACACCGGGATTCAGCTCCAACCTCAAACTCTTCAACAGCGGTGAACTCGACATCCAAACCGGCGCATACAGTCCCGTCGTCGGCGCACTGTCCAAGGACGTGGGTGTCCGCATCTTCGCCACGTCCGACCCGTACAACAAGGACCAGGCCGGCATCATCGCCACTCCGGAGTCCGGCATCAAGACCGTCACAGATCTGGCCGGCAAGCGCATTGCCGTCAACCCTGCAGGCAAGGGCGAGTACATCACGCTCAAGGCCCTGACGCAGGCCGGAGTGCCGATCGATTCCGTCGAACGTGTTCCGCTGCAACAGGCTGACGCGGCGTCGGCGTTCTCCACCGGGCAGGTCGACGCCTGGGCATCGTTCCTGATTCCGTATCAGGAGGCCAAGGCCAAGGGCGCGGTCGAGATCGCAACCGAGGCGAGCATCGACTCAGTGGACAGCACCATCATTGCCGGCCGCACCGTAGTACTCGAAGAGCATCCCGAAGTGGTCCAGAAGTTCCTCGAGGTCACCCAGGAACTCACCGCGAAGCAGCAGGCCGACCCGGCAGCATTCGAGAACGTCTTCGAACAGACCGGTCCGCGCGCACTCTCCGGACAGCGACTCGACGACGCGATCACCCTGGGCGGCCAGATCACCAACTTCCGCTACCCGACTGCAGCCGACGCTACCGACCTCGAATCGATCTCCACGTTGTTCGCCGACAACAAGGTGATCCAGCAGCCGATCAAAGGCAGTGACGTGATCTTCGACCTCCAGGGTGCTGTGGCAGGTTCGGCAGCGGCAGCACCCACCACTGAGGGGAAGTGACCCGATGGTGACGCTGACCCGGCCCGCACGAACTGCGTCGCCGTCAGTGGAGCATCCGCAACTCGAAACGCCCCGCTACCGCCGCAATCGCAGCAGGCCCAAGTGGGTCTCGATCCCACTCCGCTTCCTCGTGCCCGCGCTGCTGGTTGCCGGATGGTGGATCGGATCCGCTACCGGACTGATCCGCGAAGAGATCCTGGCCGGACCTCCGGCGGTATGGACGGCATTCGCCGAGCTGTACCAGTCGGGTCAGTTGGTCGACTTCGGTCTCGCGTCGCTTCAACGTGCCGCACTCGGTGTTTCGGTCGGTGTGATCGTCGGATTGGTGCTCGGGGTTCTGTCCGGTCTCTCCTCGCTCGGCGAAGAACTGATCGACTCGACCATGCAGATCAACCGCGCGGTTCCGTTCCTCGCGCTCGTTCCGTTGTTCATCGCCTGGTTCGGTATCGACGAAACCTTCAAGGTAGTCCTGATCGCCGTCGCGACCGTCGCCCCCATGTACGCGTACACCTACCTGGGAGTGCGCGGAGTCGATCGCAAGATGGTGGAAGCGGCACAAGGTTTCGGCTTGACGGGTTGGCGACTGGTGTTCGGAGCGATTCTTCCGACCGCCCTCCCCGGTGTTCTGATGGGGCTTCGAATCTGCCTGTCGCTCAGCATCACTGGATTGATCGCCGCCGAGCAGGTCGGCACACGTGAGGGCATCGGATATCTGGTCACCCTGGCGCAGGAATACAACCGCACCGACTACATGGTTCTGTGCATCGTCATGTACGCGGCACTGGGACTCATCTTCGACGCAATCGTCAGACTGATCGAGCGGTACTCCATGCCGTGGCGGAGATTGTCGGTGGCGCGATGACGAATACAACCATCGGCTCGCTGCCAACCACCGAAGCACCTCTGCCGCCGTTGGCAGCCCGTGAGCGGACCGGCACCACTGCGGCCGAGCGACGTGCCGGATCACCGGTAGCGGTCTCGCTCACCGGAGTGCGTAAGTCGTTCGGTGACAAGACTGTTCTGGGCGGTATCGACCTCGAGATCACGCGCGGCGAGTTCGTCGTTCTCCTCGGCCCCAGCGGTACCGGCAAGACGACCCTGTTGCGAGTGCTCTCCGGTTTGGAAGCACCGGACAGCGGAGAGGTGCTGGTTCCGCGCGACCGCACGGTTGTCTACCAGGAACCGCGACTGATTCCGTCGAAGCGAGTTCTGGCCAATGTCACAGTCGGACAGAAGCGGTCACGTCAGGTGACCGACAATGCACGCAACGCACTCTCCGAGGTCAACCTCGCGGACAAGCACCGTGCCTGGCCGGCCACCCTCTCCGGCGGCGAGGCCCAACGCGTCGCATTGGCTCGCGCTCTCGTTCGCGAACCTGAACTATTACTGCTCGACGAACCGTTCGCAGCCCTCGACGCTTTGACCAGACTCCAAATGCAAGACTTGGTAGGCGATCTGGTCGCCCGCCACCGTCCGGCAGTACTGCTCGTCACGCACGACGTCGACGAAGCCGTACGACTTGCCGACCGCGTGCTCATCCTCGACAAGGGCGGGTTTGCCGTGGACGTCGACATCGACCTGCCACGCCCCCGCGATCGGAACGATCCCGAATCTTTGCGCTACCGAGCGAGTTTCCTGAAGGAACTCGGTGTCGGCCGCACCTTCCCCGACGGACAGGACAGTCATGACATTGATCGCTGATTCCGCAATCGACACACTCTGGTACACCCGCTGCCCCGTTCCCACCGCCAGCGGTCTCGCCAACAGTCTCGGTTGGCTCGACCGGACGGCAAACGAATCCGGAGTGCGCTTCGGCGTACTGCAAGATGCCGGACCGGAATTGGCAGTGCGCCATTTCGATCACCATCTCTCCGGACTCATTCGCGAAGGCGGCAACGTCCCTGCACTGGCTGCGCGTGCCAGTGGTTCTCCGACGAGGCTCATCGGGCTCACCTGGATCGACGAGGCCCAGGCAATCCTGGTGCGCGGAGACTCCGACATCCGCGAAGCCGGTCTTCTGGCCGGCGCTCGGATCGGTATCCCGGCCTGGGCGGCAGATCAGGCCAGGAGCTTTCCTCGTGCCATGGCCCTGCACGGCTTCGCCTCCGCACTTCGACTCGGCGAGTTGAGTTTTGCCGACGTCACCCTCGTCGAGGTTGCGACGACGGCAGCCCCCGAGGTCCGCACCGCCTCGTCCACCCGCAACACGACGTGGGGCGTCGAATCCCTGCTACGCGGCGACGTCGACGCCATCTACGTCAAGGGTGCCCGCGCCCAGGAAGTTGCCCGCGAACACGGTCTCGCGGTGGCCGTCGATCTCGATTCCACTGCTTCCCTGCGTGATCGCGTCAACAACGGCACCCCACGACCGATCACAGTTCACGCCGATCTACTCGAACAGCGCCCGGACATCGTCGTGGGTTTCCTTGCCGAGAGCCTGAGAGCGGCGGACTGGGCCGCAGCCAACATCGACGAGGTCCGAGCCGTTCTGCAAACCGAAACACAGTCGGGGCCCGAAGGTGTGGTGGCAGCGTACGGCGAGAACTTCCACACCGGACTGCATTTGAGCCTGTCTGACGAGCGTGTGGACCTGCTCGGCGTGCAGAAACAATTCCTGTATGCGCACGGCTTCCTTGCCGCCGACTTCGACCTGCAGTCCTGGGTGGCGCACGAACCACTGGAACAGGCACGCAACCTTGTTGCGCAGAAGGGCACAGCAGAATGACGGACGTCTACTGGGAGCTACCGTCTCGCGGTGACGGACGCCGGGCGGTGGCCGCACTGAACAGTCGCGGCGGCTTCGGGCCGCAGCGACCGACTACCGTCGCGACCGATGTTCGTCCCGGAAACTTCGGGCCCTTCGACGAATTGGCACAGATCGTTCTCGCCGCCGAACTGTCGGGCGTCGACGGCGTTGTCGCACCGTACGATCCGAATGGCGAAGAATCCTGGATCGTTGCAGCCGCCGCCCTACGTCAGACGCGTCATTCGCGAGTGGTCGTGGAGTTTCACCCCACTTTCGGCACCCCCGTCTACGCCGCCAAAATGTCGGCGACACTTCAGCGCCTGTCGGCAGGTCGTCTCGAATGGCGAGTGAAGGTAGAGACGGACCCCGAAGACGCCGCTGCTCGCGGCGACGTGGTTCGAGGAGCCGACCGCTACGCGCGCGCCGCGGAGTTCCTGACCGTGGCCCGTGGCGTATGGAACGAGGAGCAGATTCTCCCTGGCGGATTCGGCGGTACGGGTTACGACTTCGACGGCGAATACTACGACGTACTCGGCGGCGGATTCCGAGGCATCTTGTCGGGACTCCGTTTTCCCCGAGTACATCTGACCGGGGACTCGCCGGAAGCTCTGGAACTCTCGGCCCACCATGCCGATGTCCATCAGTTCACCCTTGCCGGCGACGAGTTGTCGACACGGATCACCACCCTCGACGACCGAGCATCCGAACTCGGCAGGACCGTCGAGAAGGTCCTGCGCATCCCGATCATCGCGAGGGAAACAGCGGACGAAGCCTGGGCTCGCGTCGAACGGCAACTGAGAGAAGCCGATTCCGCTGCACTCGAGATCGATCGGGGCGGCATCCTGTGGTCCGGATTCGACCGCATCGGCTACGAGCACAGTATCGGCCTCGTCGGAAGCTACGAGGAGGTGGCGCAGCGATTGTCGTCGTATCGCGATATCGGCGTGGACGGTTTCGTCTTGTCCGGTCGGCCACACATCGAAGAGCTGCACCGGGCGGGCGAGCATCTCCTGCACCTGGTCGATCCCGAGGGTCGGATTCGCAAGGAAGAGAAGGCCACCACAGAAGAGAAGGCCACCGCATGAGCATCGATTTCTATTGGCGGATCGGGATGGAAGGCGACCACGCGTCGCTGCGTACTCCGCGTCGCTACAACCGCGGCGATGCCGGTGGATACGGGCCGGGCAACATTGCTCCCGCGATCCGCGGCGGCGAATTGGACGGATACAGCTACATCGACCACATGGCCGCGGTGGCAAAGGCTTCCGAGTCCGCAGGGTTCCTCGGTGGACTTCTGCCGTCTTTCCCGATGACCGAGGATCCGTGGGCGACCGCAGCAGCGTTGGCCGCCGAGACCACCACATACCGTTTCATGGTCGCGTTCCAACCGGGGTTCCTTCACCCGGTACAGGCAGCGCGGATGTCGGCCAGTCTGCAGCGAGCAACCGGCGGACGTCTGGTTTACAACATCATCAGTGGTGGAGGTGGAGCGCCTCAGCTGTGGTGGGGCGACAAAGTCGACCACGACGATCGCTACACCAGGACGTCCGAGTTCCTCGATGTCCTCAAAGGTGTGTGGGACGGTGAACCTTTCGACTTCGACGGTCGCTTCTTCCAAACCCACGGCGCTGCACTGCCACCCGGGCTTGCCGGCCAACCGTTTCCCGAGGTGTACTTCTCCGGATCTTCGGCCGCAGCCGTCGCCGCCGCCGGACTGCACTCCGATTACTACCTTTCCTGGCTGGAACCGTACGCCGATCTGAGAGCCAAGATCGACGGCGTGCGGGAGAACTCGGCCAAACTGGGACGCACGCCGAAATTCGCCGTACGCATCGACGTCGTAGCCCGGCACACCGAAGAAGCCGCGTGGGCCGAGATCGAGAAAGGCTGGGCCTTCGTCGACAAGGGGGCCGCCGACCGTGCAGCCCAGGGTGACTCGGTGGGCGCCGCCCGCATCAAAGGCTGGGTACCCGAACACATCACCGGCTACCGAGATCTGGAAGTGCAACCCAACGTGTGGTGCGGCTTCAGCCTCATCCGCGGCGGACCGGCGTTCGGACTGGTCGGCAGTTACGAGCAGGTCGCCGAAAGACTCGACGAGCTGCGCGAACTGGGCGTCGACGCCTTCATCCTCGCCGGTAACCCGCATCTCGAAGAGGCATACCGCGTCGGCGAAGAAGTTCTTCCCCTCCTGCAGCGCACCCCGATCACACCTTCTGGACTGGAGACTCGATGACCACCACCGAAACTCGACTCGACACCGAAACCGCAGCATTCGTCGAAGAAGCGCGCAAAGCAGCAGACAAAGCATTCGACGTCTTCCGCAAGACCGGAACCGTTGCAGCCAACGGGACCGTCAACTTCGTCGAACGAGTACCCGGCACCGAAATCGCGGTCGCCCTGAACGATCCGGGACCGTGGGCGAACGATCCGTCGGTGTCACCGGTTGTCGCCACCTTCGATGGAGAGGTGCTGTCCGGCAACGGATCGGCCGGATTTGTCACCGGCTACGCATCGGTCTTCCGTCAGCATCCGGAAATCACCAGCGTTGTCCACATCCACACACCGTGGCTCGGCGGTTGGGCACAGACACATCGGACGCTACCCATCCGCTATGCGGCTTCGCAGAGGCTGACGCTCTCCCGAGAGATTCCGCCGCACATCGATCGGTCCCGTTCTGCAGGCGATTTCATTCTCGAGCGTCTCGAACACGATCCCGATCTGGTGGCGATCTTCGAAGCCAACGGCGGGGTCAACGTCATCGGCCGCAGCGGGTTGCTCGACCTCGCGAAGTTCGTCGTCCTCCTCGAGGAAGGCGCCCAGTTCCAGGCGATCGCCGAATCCCTCGGCGGTTCGGTTGAATTCGATCCATCCAACCTCGTCGTGCAGTGGGGCCGTAGCGGACTCGCCGACGAGGCGCGTCGACGCGGCCTCATCTAGCCACCCCCAATCACTGATTCAGAACAGGAAACCGTAGATCTCATGACCGTTCGCGTCGGATACTTCCCACACAACAATTCGCTGTTCGTACTGCGCCACACCGGAATCCTCGAACGCCGTCTCCCCGATGTCGAGTGGGTGGACCTGCGTGAGCTTCCCGCCAAGCCTGCAGTGAACCCGGAAAACGCCTTGCCGACCCTGCACTCGGACTGGCTGTTCGAGGAGGGCGGATACGACGTGATCGGAACCGGATTCACGCCGCCCGTCACCGGATTGGCCCAGGGCCGCGATCTCGTCTACATCGGAATCTCCGGCCCCCGCGTGGAGAACGGGCGCCTGGTAGTCAAGGCAGAGTCCGAGATCAACACGGTTGAGGACCTGCGTGGCAAGCGCGTCGGCATCGCGCACGGATCGTGGCAGACCACACTTCTGTTGTTCGCCTTGGATCAGGCGGGGCTGACCTGGTCCGACATCGTCCCTGTCGACACCGACGTACGCGGTGGTGGAGCGGACCTCGTCGACGGCACCATCGATGCCTGGGTTGGCGCGTACCCGGGGCTGACGGACATCGAAGCGAACCACGAACTGCGCACGCTGATCGCCACCGACGGACTCTTCAGCCACCCCTCACTGTGGTTCACCCGGCGCGATTTCGCGGATACCAATCCGGAGGCCCTCCAGGCGATCATCGAGGCCCTGCAGGAATCCGACGCCTGGATCGAAGCCAACCCCCGCGAAGCCGCCCAGGTCTTCGTCGACGACGTCGAGAAGCGTGGCGGGTCCGCGAGCCTCGATGCCTGGGAAGCTGCACTGCGCGGACGTCCTTTCGGTGTCAACCCTGTCACCGACGAGTTCCTGGACGAGCAGCAGCGCGCGGCCGATCTCCTGCTGAGCAACGGACTACTGCCGAAAGCGGTCACCGTCCGCGAAGCAGTCGTGCCGTGGATCAGCGAGTTCGTCGGTTCGGATCGTTCGTCGATCTGAGGACCCACTCCTGACAGATCCGCTTCACACGTGACAGATACCGAACGGTCTGCCATTGTGAAGGAATGCGGCGGCGCGTGGGTGAGAGTTGGTCCACGCGACCAGTCTCAGGGGTAACCCCTGGGTCGGCCAGAAGAATTGGATACTGCGTCCACCGGCGTTCGGCACGCTCCGCGTGCTTGCCGCCGCACCGGACAAAGGATTTGGTCACCCCGCCCCGTCGCATCCCGGAGTCGAATCATGCGTGACTTCGAGCTCGATCCCGAGTTGGCGCGTCGTCTGGCCGTTGCGGCCGCTGACGCTCCGTGGACCCTCAGCGGCCTCGAGGAGGCATTCGGAACCGTCTTCGGCGTTTCCCCGACGCTCCTGGCCGTGCGCGTTCTCGACCTCATGCCCGCTCCACCGTTCGAACCGCAGACTCTGTATCGATTGCTTCGCGAACTACCTCGCCTGCGGCCTGTTCCTCTCTCACTGGACACCAATGAAACCTCGGTGTGGCGGTTCGACGTTCCCCGCTACAACACCAGTGTGGACCTGGCTCGTTCACTGGATCTGACGATCTCCGAACTCGAGTGGTTCGCCGACCGAGGGGAATGGCTCCGCACGAAACCCCGACCGCTACGCCACTACCGGCCGATGCAGATCAGCAAGAAGGCCGGTGCTCGCCTCCTCGAGGTACCGAAACCCCGATTGCGCGAAATTCAGCGGAAGATCCTGCGCCGCATCCTAGACCTGGTGCCCCCGCACGACGCGGCACACGGATTAGTCCGTGGTCGAAGCCCTCTGACTTTTGCAGCGCCGCACGCACAGTCGGAAATCGTGATCGGCGCGGACCTCGCGCAGTTCTTCCCTTCGATCAGCGGCAGCCGCGTTCATGCCGTCTTCGCCGCCCTCGGCTATCCACCCGCAGTGGCAGGCGTTCTCACCGGATTGTGCACTGTTGCAACACCTGCCGATACCCTGCGCGGCCTACCGTATGCACAGGCATCACAGCTACGCACCGCGCATCTTCCGCAAGGCGCACCCACTTCTCCTGCACTGGCGAATCTCGTCGCACGCAAACTCGACATCCGCTTGAGTGGACTCGCACAAGCGAACTGGCTCACCTACACCCGATACGCCGACGACCTCGCGTTCTCCGGAATCGAAGTAGCCGACGTCGGCACCCTCCTCTGGACGGTCGAGCAGATCGCCAGAGACGAAGGGTTTGCCATCCATCCACGAAAGACCAAGGTGATGCGCCCTCATCGACGCCAACACCTCACCGGGCTGGTGATCAACGACCAACCCTCGTATCCGCGCGACGACTACGATCGCTTGCGCGCCCTGCTGCACAATGCCGCCAATACCTCGGCGCAGGAACAGAATCGGGACGGTATCGAGAACTTCCGCGCCCACATCTACGGCCGGATCGCGCACATCGGCGAAACCAGCACTACACGCCGACGCACATTGCTGCGCCTGGCTGAACGTGTGGATTGGGACGGTTAGTGCCCGCGAGCAGTCAGACCCGCGGGGTGTAGGCCATGCATTCGACTTCCATGTGCGCACCCAGCGCCAGTCCGTCTGTTCCGAACGCACTGCGGGCCGGCAGTCTCGACGCCGGGAAGTACTCGAGGTAGACCTTGTTGAACTCCTGCCAACGTGACATGTCGTCAAGCATGACAGTGCATTTGAAGATCGCTTCGACACCGGAACCGTAGGCGATCAGCGAAGCCACGATATTCTCCATCGTCTGGCGAGCCTGCGCTTCGAAGCCGTCTGCCAAGGTCCCGTCGGGAAGCATGCCGATCTGACCCGACAGATACAGAACGTCTCCGACGCGCACTCCGGTGGAGAACGGCGTATCGAAAGCGGGTGGGATGAACTCGACGGTCTGAGATGAATCCATTAGATCTCCTCGGAGTTGGAATATGCGTGACGAGTTGGCGTTTCAGTGCACTGGGCGCGCACGAACATCGGCCAGGAAGTGCGCCACCAACTCGTTCCACGCGTGTGGGTCCTCGAAGTAGGGGGAGTGGCCGCGGTCGGCAAGCTCGACCACTTCGGCGTGAGGCAGGAACTCGGCGGCGCCGCGAATCCGCTCGGGTGTCATCAAATCGTCCAGCTCACCTGCGATCAGGAGAACCGGCGCAGCCACCGCCGCGAGTTCGGCCACCGAATAGTTGTGGGCCTTGAGAATTCGGAAGAACTCGGTGTCAGGTGGGCGATGGCCGAAGGTGCCGAGAGCTTGGTACAGGTATGCCCTCGCCATGTCCAAGCTCGGCAACCGTCCGCCCACAGCGGGATGCTCCCCCAGGGGCCGCGCGGTGACGGGTGCTGCGGTGAGGGGAGGTGCGCTGTCCGGACCGAATCCGACGGGAATGCCGCCGGTCGTGCAGGCCAGGACTACCGACTCCACCCGGTCCGGAACAGCGATCGCGGTCCCCAATGCGGCCCAACCGCCCATCGACTGGCCGACCACGTGCGCTCGATCAACCGCCAACAGGTCCATGATTTCGATCAGATCAGAGACTGCCGCTACCGGGCCGTGGTTGCCGTTCTCGTTGGTAGAGCGGCCGAATCCTCGCTGATCCCAGCTGATCACCCGATAGTGCTGAGCGAAGTAGGGCACCTGCTGGTACCAGACGGCCGCATTTCCGCCGAGACCGTGCGTGAGAATCAGATCCGGGCCCTCGCCGGCAGTCTCGTACCAGACCCGTTCGCCGTCTGCGACGGTGATGAAGCCCTCGGTCCGTGAAATCATCCTTATTCTCCTGTGTCGGACGGGCGCTTGCCCGAAGTGTGGTCAGTGAGGAGTTGCTGCACTTCATCGGTGGCCCGCAGCAGGTGTTCTTCGACCATTCGCGTCGTTTTCGCATCGAAGTCGGTATCGAAACCGATCACCGTCAACGCACAGAGCGGAGACCCCTTGCGGGAAGACACTGCACGCGAGACCGAACCGATGATGTCCTGAGATCGTTTGTGGACAACGGCGAATCCGGTTTTCTGCGTCTCGGCGATGTCGGCGAGAAAGCCGGTGGGTCCTTCCAGTGGATAGCCACTCTTCTCCACCATCGCCAGGTAGGGCGCCCGGGTGTTGTCCTCGAGTGCCGCCACCAACGCGAGCGGACCCGCGAACCGGTGCGGCGGAAGCAGATCCCCGAGCATACGAGTGATCATCTTGAGTCGCTCGGGACGCAGCGCCGCGATGATCCGCGTCCCGCCGCTCTCGAGAACCTGCAGATTCACCATCATGTCCGTGCTCTCGGACAGCACCCGCATGGTCGGATCGCACAAGGCCGCCAACGAATGCGCTGCCGCTTCGTGGGAAACCTGCAGTGCAGCCGGGCCGGGGAGATAGCGACCGTCGTAGCGGAAGACCCAACCACGGTTCGCGAGTTCTCCGAGCACTCGGTGCGCAGTCGGGCGGAGCATCCCGACTTCTTCTGCCAGTTCGCTGAGCTTCATCGGCGTGGTCGAGCGCGCGATGGCCTCGAGTAGATCCAGCGCTTTGTCGACGGCGGACGCAGAACCCTTCGTCATCCGATCCCCTCCCGGTGCCGTGGATGTACCCGGCGATCCGAAATCTCGTGTTCTTGGAAAACCCTTGGCATTCGCCTAGGAAATTACTATAGTCACAACAATCGTTCCGGCATACGGAATTCTTTGAGCGTCTTCACCTTCCCACCGGATTACCGGCAAGGAAGTCATATCTTTCCCAGCGAGAGGTTTTCGGACATGACGGTTGGACTTACCCTTCGGTCGGCACCACGGTTCAGAGTTGTTGCCCTAGCCGCGGTCGCGACCGCGGCATTGGCACTGACAGGCTGTTCGAGCGACGCCACGGCCTCCGACGACGGGGGCACCCAGACCACCACGATTCGAATCGCACCTCAGCCGATCGCGGACTTCGCACCGATTTGGCTCGGCATGGAGCAGGGGTACTTCACCGATGAGGGACTCGACATCCAACTCGTGGAGGGCGGCGCTAGTTCCTCGGCTCAAATTCCGTTGCTGCTCAGCGGAAATGCAGATATGGCAGCCACGACTGCCGCTGCCGCAATTCAAGCACGGAGCCAGAACATGCCCGTCACCATTGTCGGCGGGCTCACGAATTTTGCCGCAAATGACAGCGTCGACCAGTCCGGTCTCGTGGTCGCCAAGGACAGTTCCATCAGCGGCTTCCGTGACCTCGAAGGCAAGACCGTCGCGATCAGCGGTTTGAAGTCCGTCAGCGAAGCAGTCATCTCTGCCGCGGTGGAGAAATCCGGCGGAGCAGCGAACAAGGTCTCGTTCATTCAGGCGCCCATGCCCAACCTCGGCGACCTGGTTTCCACCGGCGGGGCCGACGCGGCATTCCTCATCGATCCGTTCCTGAGTAAAGCAACCGACTCGGGGCTGAAGATCCTCGGCCACCCCTTCCCCTTGGCCGCACCCGGTGTGCCAGGGACCTCGCTGGTCGCTTCGGAATCGTTTGTCAATGCGAACCCTGACTCACTCGCGAAATTCCGTACCGCGCTTGCCAAATCAGTTGACTACGCCAATCAGAATCCGGGCGCGGTCAAGGCTGCACTCTCGACGCAAGCCAAGATTCCGCTCGAAATGCTGGCCAACAGCAAGAATCCTCAGTTCGTCGCAGTAGTGGAACCGGGTGCTCTCGGCACGGAGATCGAACTGCTGGTCAAGTACGGGGTACTGACGGATTCGGTCGAGGCCGAATCCCTGCTGACCCCGGCCAACTGAGTTGTCCGCCTTGACAACCCTGCAGACTCGCCGCAGGCAGGTTCTGCTCGGTCGGCTGCTGACGCTCTTCGCGTTGGCAGCCGTCTGGCAGATCTTCGGAATGCTCGGCGACGAGGACGTCAAAGGTATTCCGAAGTTCAGCGACGTGGCAGTGGCCTTTGTGAACGAACTCGGCACGTCCTCGTTGTGGACATCACTGGGACAAACGGTGACCACCACGGCGATCGGATTGGCGCTGTGCCTGGTGATCGGAATCCCGGCAGGGCTGCTGCTCGCCGCGCACCCGTTCCTGACGGTCTCCTCCCGCTTCGTCATCGACTTCTGCCGAACCGTTCCGCCGCTCGCAATCATTCCGCTCTTTCTGCTGATCATGGGCCCGACGCAACGGATGGCGGTGGCACTGATCGTGGCAGTAAGTGTGTGGCCGATTCTGCTCCAGACGATTCACGGTGTGCGCAACGTCGACCCGGAACTGCTGGCCACCGCACGATCCTTCCGACTTCCACTGTGGCGCAGGCTCGCTCTCGTCGTCGCACCGGCGTCGATGCCCTACATCTTCACCGGGATTCGCATCTCGGCAACACTGAGCTTGCTGCTGACCATCGGTGCAGAATTGATCGCCGGCGTGCCGGGACTCGGTAAGGAGATCCTGCTGAGCCAATCCGTCCCCGATCGAATGTTCGCACTGATCATCGTCGCCGGACTACTCGGAATGCTGCTCGCCTTCGCCGTGATGGCGATCGAGAATCGTTTACTTGCCTGGCATTACATCCCGAGGAGGATGACGACGTGAAGATGATGTCAGGACTTCGACTCCTCGCGTGGGAGTTGTGGCTGCCGATCTTGATCGTCGTCGTATGGTACTTCGGTTCGGAGTCGAGCAAGTCGCCTTACTTCCCGCCGCTGTCGCGTATCTGGAAAGCGTTTGTGGACAACTGGTTCGGTCCGGGATTCGCCCACGATGTCGTACCGAGCTTGACCAACCTTGCCTTCGGTCTCGCCGTGGCACTGGTGGTCGGCGTCGGCGCCGGTCTCCTGCTGGCACTGTTCCCGCTGGCTGCCGACATTGCCGATCCGTTTCTCCAGTTCTTCCGCGCTATTCCGGCGCTGGCCGTATTACCCGCTCTTTTCATCGTTTTCGGAACCGGTTCGACGGGTAACGTTGCCGCCATCGCCTTCGGCGCGGTCTGGCCGATACTCCTCAACACCCTCGACGGCATTCGCTCCATCGACCCGAGTATCCGATTGGTGGCGCGCAGCTACCGGATCCGTACACCCCTCCTGGTGACGCAGGTACTCCTCCCCGGAGCGATGCCGCAGATAACAGTCGGTATCCGCACCAGTCTCGCGATCGGTGTCGTCATCATGGTCGGAAGCGAAATGTACGTCTCCACTGCAGGAATCGGTCACTTCGTGATCGTCGCGCAACAGACCTTCGCGATCGCCGACATGTGGTCCGGAATTCTCCTGCTGGGAATCATCGGATACGTGCTCAACCTCGGATACGGCGTGATCGAACGATGGTTGCTCAGATGGCAGCCGCGGACCCACGACGCTCTCGCAGTGAAAGGAAACTGATGTCATCCACAGAATCTGCGGCATCGATACCCGCAGTCGAACTGAGCGGCCTCGGGGTGACCTACGGCGGTCCCACCGGCCGCGAAGTGCTCCGCGGCATCGATCTGTCCGTTGCACCCGGAGAAATCGTCTGCATCGTCGGCCATTCCGGCATCGGCAAGAGCACGCTGATTCGTTGCATCGCCGGTCTGCAGAAGCCGACCACCGGTGAGGTCCGCATCGCCGGGATCGCGATCGATGCACCGCCGGCCACGCTGGCTCTCGTGTCACAGGACTACGGACGCACACTGATGCCGTGGCTTCGAGTGGGCGAGAACGTTCGCCTGCCGCTACGGGGCAACGGTCTGGCGCGGAAGGTTCAGAACGAGAGGGTTAGCGATGCACTTGCCGTTGTCGGTCTAGGCGGTGCTGCGCGTTCCTACCCCTGGCAGTTGTCCGGCGGAATGCAGCAGAGAGTGGCGATAGCTCGCGCTCTCGCCTATCGGCCGCAGGTACTCCTCATGGACGAACCCTTCGCGTCGGTCGATGCGCAGACCCGCGCGGAACTCGAAGACCTGCTACTGACGCTTCAGCGTGATCTTGGCATCACCGTCCTCCTCGTCACCCACGACGTCGACGAATCGGTGTACCTGTCCGATCGAGTGGTCGTCCTCGGCGGAACTCCGGCATTGACGCAGGACATCGTCGACGTCCCGTTGACCGGAGCTCGAGATCAACTGACCACCAAGGCAGACCCACTGTTCATCAAGTGCCGTACCAGGGTCCTGTCCGCGATCCAGCAGTCGAAGGTGGTGGCGTCCGTGTCGTAAGCGCCTCGCCTAGGCTGGCTCCGTGATCCTTCTCCTCATCGGCCTCGCGCTGCTCGGATTCTGCGGCTACCGGTTCAGGCAGGATCGACGGAGGCTGAGCAACGGCGTCTACCTACTTCTCGGACTGATCTTCACCGGTCTGTGGATGTTGCAGTCGGGTGCGCCGGGAACCGAGGTCCCGTCGTTCGTCATCGCGACGATCGCTCTGCTCTCGCCGTTGCTGGTGCTCCTGCTTGCAGGATTCCTGATCGTCAACGGAGTCACGATGCTGCGGCGCGAGGGATTCAGCGTCGCGAATCTGCTCTCACTCGTCGCCGGACTCGGCCTGCTCGTTCCCTACGTGTTGCTCGCATCAGCGCTGCTGACGCAGAGATATTGGCTCGCAGTCGTTCTCGGTTCGTTCAGCCTGGTCGCGTCGTACCTGGGGTTTCTGTTCACGAGCTTTCTGCTCTACTCCTACGTCTACGGACGCCAGAAGTACCAGCCCGGGATGGACGCGATAGTGGTTCACGGCGCCGGGCTTTCGGGCGCCGACGTGACACCCCTGCTTGCCAGCCGTCTGGACAAGGCGGCCGACGTCTTTCGCGCCGAGGTCCGCGAAGGACGTTCACCACTGTTGGTCGTGAGCGGCGGGAAGGGTTCGGACGAGGTGGTCAGCGAGGCGGAGGCAATGTGCGTCTACCTCGTCGATCACGGGATACCGCGCGAGAGCGTGATTCTCGAGGACCGCTCGACCACCACGCTCGAGAACCTCGAGTACACCAGGGACCTTCTCCGTGCCAACACCACGAAGCCTCGAATGGTGCTGGTCACCAGCAACTTCCACATCCTCCGAACTGCGACGTTTGCCCGAAGCCTCGATCTGGATGCGGAAGTCATCGGTTCCCACACCGCCCGGTACTACCTGCCGAGCGCCATTCTGCGCGAGTTCGCCGCCGTCACGGTGGAGCACAAGTGGCTCAACGGAACGGTCTGCCTGATCCTGGCCGCCCTGCCCCCACTGGTGGTCTGGGCGGTCGGAGGCATTTCGTAGCCGGATTCAGCGAATCAGGCTCTCGACGGCCATCGGTCGGCGACCCAAAAGCAGTTCGACGGCCGCGCTGCCGGCAAGAAAATCGTGGTGGTTGTAGAACTCGAACATCGCCGCCAGACGCGAGCTGGCGTTGACGTCAAGGCTGCTGCCGATCTGTTCGCGCCATTGATCCACGCTGATCTGATCTATCGCGACGGTCCGTGACGTCTGCTTTTCCACCATCTGTGCCACCTCCATGACGCTCAGAGCTTGCGGGCCGCCCACCTCGTACGTCGCTCCGTGATGTTCACCCGAGCCCTCGCTCAGTACGACCGCGGCAACAGCCGCCACGTCCGCCAGACTCACGAACGAGAACTTCGTTTCCGCGCTGTAGGGCAGGACGATGGTGTCAGACCGACCAGTGAGTACCGCCTCGAAATTCTGCGCGTACGCACATGGTTGCAGCACAGTCCATTTCAAGGGTGAACGGTGCAGTTCGTCCTCACACCTGGCTTTGTCCAGGTGATGCGGCATGGACGGGCTGAACGGCCACGCGACGGAGTGATAGACAAAGTGCTCCACTCCCGCCGAAGCCGCTGCCGTCAGCGCATTGCGAAGCAGTGCGGGCTCGTCGGGATGGACGTTCGGGGCAATGAAGTACACGCCTCGGCACCCGGCGAGCGCCTTGCGCAGTCCGCTTCCGGTTTCCAGTTCTACCTCGAAGTCCCCGTCGACACGCGCCTTTCGCACCAGTCGCCGAACTGTCACGCTCGGCGGCAGTGCGGCGACGACGGCCTCACCGGTCTTACCCGCGGCGCCGATCACCGCGATGTCGGCGCCGCGAGCAATTCCGTTCTCCATGAGAGTTTTCCGTCCTAGACGTAGTCGTAGATCGCTGAGGTGGCGCCACCCGAAAGCTGCGCGTAGCCCGGACCCCGATCGAAGAAGGGCTCGTTCTCACCGCGTTCCGAGCGCAACTGATCCCGCAACTCCGCGGTAGCAGCCTCGTCGACGGTCGGCTCGTCACCCTCGATCATGACGACAACGCCGTAGTCGTCGCGTGCACCCTCGACGGAAACCTTGCGCCACTGAATGTCTCGCAAGACCTCTTCGGTCGGGCGCTCCAGTGGATCTCCCCAACCGCCACCACCGGTGGTGCGAATCCGTACGACCTCGCCGGCCTTGATCGGCTCGGCATCGGTCAGCGCGTCGAACTCACGCTCGTTCGGTCCACCCGGATCCAGGACGACGGAGAACGGCCGACCGGCCTTGCCGCCCTTGACTCCCCAGCAGGCGAGGATCGAACGGTCCGCGATGGACATGAAGTGAGCATCCTTGAGCATGCGGATGTGCTTCTCGTATCCCAGGCCGCCCCGGTAGCGTCCGGCTCCGCCGGAATCCATGGCCAGACCGAGCTTTTCGACGATGAAGGGGAAACGGCTCTCGGTGAATTCGGTCGGCAGGTTCCGTGAATCGGGAACGACGTGAATCGTGTCCTCGCCGTCGGCGTAGTAGCGTCCGCCGGAACCGCCGCCGAGCACCTCACGCATGAGGTACGAGTGACCCTCGAAGTCCTCACCGTAAACGCCGGTGTACCTGATGGTCTCCTGATCGGCGGGCATGTTGCCGTCCACAGCCTTGGCGACGACGCCGGCCAGCACTCCGAGCAGACGGAGGATGACGAACGTGCGCGCGTTGGTGGGGGCAGGGAAGATCGGGGTGATCAGTGTTCCCTTTTCGGGGAACTTCATCTCGATCAGCGGTACGACGCCCTCGTTGACATCCAGTTCGGCCATGCGCTCCGGGGTGTCCGCGAGGTTACGCAGAATCGGGGCCAACCACTTGATGAGGAAGTTTCCGTCCGCGTAGTCACCGCAGTGGTTGATCGGGCCCTTTGCCTGCGGTCCGGTTCCGTTGAAGTCCAGGATGAGTCGCTCGCCGCCCTCGTCCTCCGGCCGCGTCTTCGTGAGCGTGATGCGCTGGATGTGGAGCATCGGCTCGTCGACGCCGTCGTGCTCGGCGTAGTCCTCCCACGTGTACTCACCGACCGGGATCTTGCTGAGGATTTCGCGGCGGTACGTCTCGGTGGTCGCGTCCATCATCGCGTCGAAGCACGACTCGACGGTGTCGACGCCGTAGCGCTCGAACAATTCGGTGAGTCGACGCGCACCCATCAGGCACGCCGAGCACTCGGCGTCGAGGTCAGCTGCGAGGGCGTCCGGCATGCGGGAGTTACGCGTCATGATGCGCAGCGCCGCCTCGTTGGGAACTCCCTGGTCCCACAGTTTGATCGGCGGAACCATCAGTCCCTCTTCGTACACCGTGGTGGCGCCGGACGGCATGGAGCCGGGGCAGCAACCGCCGATGTCGTCGTGGTGACCGAATGCCTGAACGAACGCAACAACCTTCGGTTCGGCATCGGGAGTGACGCGGGCGAAGACAGGCACCGTGACGCAGAGGTCGGGGAGATGGCCGATGCCACCTTCGGACAGGTAGACGTCGTTGTGGAAGTACACGTCTCCCGGCTTCATCGTCTCGAGTGGGAAGTCCCGGGCGATCGGATGCACCAGCGCGGAATACGAACGGCCCGTGAGCTTGCGGAGGTTCCGGTCGTGAATACCGGCGCGGAAATCGTGAGCATCACGGATCATCGGTGAGCGCGAGGTGCGCGAAATGGAGGTCTCGACCTCCATTTCCACGCTGGCGAGGTAACCGGCGACGATCTCGACCAAAATCGGATCAGGTGACGCGCCGTCGGTAGCGGTGAGTCGGTACGGCTTGGCCGCGGTGGCAGCAGCAGCATCGAGAATGGCGGTCATCACTTCACTCCGTTCGAGTCGGAAGACTTCGAGATACGAATGTTCCCGAAGGTGTCGATACGTGCCGAGAATCCGGGATGGATCGGGACAGTCGAGCTGAACTCCTCGATCACGGCCGGTCCTTCGATGACGTCACCCGCACCGAGCAGTGTGCGATCGTAGGTGGCCGTTTCGACCCAGCTGTCGAAATACGATTGACGCGAACCGGTTCGAGCGGTGTCGGCGCCGGTGCCGGCCGGGATCTCCTTGAGCGTCGGACGCTTGATCGGGCCGATGCCACTCACGCGCAGGTTGACCCATTCCACGTGCTGCGACGGGTCTCCCCGGAAGTCGTAGCCGTACAGCTCGCGGTGCGCCTGGTGGAACGCCTCGGCCGCGTCGTCCATGATCTGCGTCGTGACGGTACCTTCCGCCACCGGGACGCGTACCTCGAAGGCCTGACCGAGGTAGCGCAGATCCGCAGTGCGAGAGTACTTGCGCTGCGTCTCGTCGAAACCCTCTTCGGCAAGCGCGATCTCGGCTTCGCCGGCCAGCGCGTCGAACTGGCTCTGCAGGTCTTCAGCCTTCAACCGGTCGTGACGACTGACGTGCGTCTGGACGTAGTCGTTGCGGACATCGACCGTCAGCAGACCGAACGCGGAGACGTTACCCGGATTGAGCGGGACGAGAACGTCTTTCAGACCCAGGATGTCGACGAGACGGCAGGCGAGCAGGGAGCCGGAACCGCCGAACGTCACGAGGGTGAAGTCGCGAACGTCGAGGCCACGCTTGACGGTGATCTGACGCAGGGCGTTGGCCTGGTTCCACGCCGAGACCTCGAGGACGCCGACCGCGCACTCCTCGAAGCCCAGACTGAGCTGTGTTGCAAGCTCTTCGAGGCCCTTGCGTGCCAATTCCGTGTCGAGAGGAATCTCGCCACCGAGCAGGTGGGGTGGGATGCGACCGAGCAGGACGTGCGCGTCGGTGATGGTCGGTTCGCTGCCGCCCTTGCCGTAGCACAACGGTCCGGGATCGGCGCCGGCCGACTGAGGGCCGACTCGGAGGGTGTGTTCCGGCGTCATCCACGCGATCGACCCACCACCGGCGCCGACGGTCACGACGTCGATCATCGGGATCTTCGACGGGTAGTTGCCCACTCGCCCTTCGGTGGTCAGCGCGGGCTCGCCGCGAACCACGACGGTGACATCCGTCGACGTTCCGCCGCCGTCACAGGTCAACACCTGCTCGACGCCGGCGGCGTCGGCGATCAGCGCAGCACCGAGGGCTCCGGCGGCCGGTCCCGACAGGACTGTCGTAATAGGCTGGTGAACAACCTCTTTGGCCGACAGGACACCGCCGTTGGACTTCATGACGTAGAACGGGATGTCGCGGGGTTCACCGTCGGTGGTCGAGAACTCACGCAGACGATTCGCGATGTTGTTCACGTAGTTGCGGATGTTCGGCTTGACCGCGGCGTCCACGAGTGTGGTGATGGACCGCTCGTATTCGCGGTACTCACGCAGCACCTGGCTCGAGATGCTCACCGTCGCATCGGGGAAAACTTCGAAGAGGATGTCGCGTACGCGCTCCTCGTGCGTCGGATCGGCGTACGAGTGCATGAGGCAGACGCCGATGGTCCGGATCCCGCGGTCCTTGAAGAACTGCGCTGCGCTGCGAACGCTCTCTTCGTCGAGCGGACGAATCTCGCTGCCGTCGAAGGAAAGGCGTCCACCGACGGTGCGTACACGATCGGCGGGGACGATGCGTTCGGGCTTGACCCAGAAGTACGAGTTGCCGTAACCGTCCGGCACCGACTGACGAGCGATTTCGAGAACGTGCTCGTAGCCCTCGGTGGTGATGAAGCCGAGGTTCTCGACCTTGCCTTCGAGCAGTTTGTTCGTCGCTACGGTCGTACCGTGGCTGACCGCACCGATCGAGTCGCCACTCTCACCGAGCTTGGCGAGTACCTTCTCGATACCGGCGAGAAAGCCCTCGGCGGGGTCCGCCGGGGTGGACGGGGTCTTGGTGGTGACGATGGCGCCGGTTTCGTCGTCCACTGCCACGATGTCGGTGAACGTTCCGCCGGTATCGATACCGACCCGAATCTTCCTGGGTTCCACGCTTCCTCCTGAGATCTTTGGCTCGTCTCGTCTGGTACCGATCGACGGTTGCGGCCTAGCCGGTAAGTGGCTCGTACCTGACGTGTAGAGCTATTCCACAGGTTCGGAAGAGCGGATTCTTTGTCACAATTCGCCGAATCGGGGGACCAAGGTTCGGCGCACGATCACGAGCGGATCTTCGCCGGCGCCCCCGTGGGTTACGCGGACGTGAAAAACGCCCCGAACCTGGTCGGTTCGGGGCGTTTCCCTCATCGTGAATCAGCTGTTGACACCTACGCGAACTACTCGCGACAACCAGAACGCGCCAGGAATCCGCCTATAGCAACACCTGACAAAGCAATGGCTGCGCCGACGACGGCGCTGACCATCACCGTGCGAGCATCTGTGCCGCCCGCTGTCGGTGCAGCGGCCGGAAGAACCGCCGGTGCCGCGACAGCTCCGGAAACTACCGGCGCGCCTTCGACCGCCACTGCCGGTACCGCCGCCGCCACGGCGGCAGTGACTTTCTCGGGAATGCCGTTGGCAATGACGCCGTCGATGCTCTTGAAGAACACCCCGGCCATCTTCTTGGCTACACCGGTGATCATGCGCTGCCCGACGCCGCCGACCATCCCGCCGACCACGGCGTCGGCGTCATACGAAAGCAGCGTGCCACCCTCGTTCTCCGTCAAGGTGACCGTGACGTCCGCCTTCACCGTGCCGGGAGCACCCGCCCCCGAAGCCGTCATGACAAACGAATTGGGCCGATTCTGTTGCGACAGAACAACCTCGCCGTCGTAGACGCCCTTGATCGACGCAACTCCCGCCATGATGGAGAGCTTGTAGTGATTGTCCGTGAGCTGCTCGAGCGACTGCACACCGGGAATGGTCGCGGCCAGTACACGACCGTCCTGGAGCTTGTCGTAGACCTCTTCGCGAGGTGCCGTCAGCTGCGCGGTGCCGGCGATTCTCATGCATTCTCCTCTGATGACGAACCCGCGTGTGCGAGTCGAAGTTCGAACAGTTCGGACGGTGAAATGGGCATGGACGTGATCGAGATTCCTTCGGCGTCCTCGATGGCAGCCGCGATGACGGCGCTGGTGGGGATCACACCCGCCTCACCGGCACCCTTCATTCCGAGTGGGTTGAGTCCCGACGGCGTGACGGTGTGATCCATCTCGAGCGAATCCGGCATCTCGGTGACGAACGGCATCAAGAAGTCCATGTACGACGCGTTGAGCATCTGCCCGTGCTCGTCGTAGACGATCCGCTCGTAGAGTGCGCCGCCGATACCTTGCGCGACGGCGCCCATGACCTGACCTTCGACGATGCGGGGGTTGATCACGTTTCCGCAGTCGTGGATGACAACGTAACGACGGACCGTGATCTCGGCTGTCACGGGATCGGTTTCGACGATCGCCGCGTGCACTCCCGAAGCGAAGGTGGAACTGGGCGGCGAGTAGTAGCCGGTTGCTTCCAGACCGGGCTGCTCACCCTCGGGAATCGGCGGCTTCGACATGTCCGTGTCGGTCTTGGCGAAACCGGTGGCCAGCTTCGACTCACGGTCGAACGCATATCGTAGCGGGTTCGACAGCACGGCAACAACACTCAGCGGTACGGACGTACCCTCCACTCCGGCTTCGGTGCCGATCTTGCACACGTGGCCTTCACGGAGTTCCAGTTCGGTTTCCGGCAGATCCAGGATTCCGGACGCGATCTTCTTCGCCTTCTCCGCGACCATCTGCGCTGCGACGTGGAAGGCCGAACCTGACATGACCGCACCACGCGAGGCGAAAGTGCCGACGGCATAACCGAACCGGCGGGTATCACCCGTGACGATCTCGACGTCGGAGACCTTGACTCCGAGGTCGTCCGCAACGATCTGGGCGAACGCGGTCTGGTGGCCCTGACCCTGCGTCGTCAGGCCTGTTGCGGCCTTGACCTTTCCGGACGTCTCGACCACGACGTGCGCACCCTCGTAGGGTCCGGGTCCGGTTCCCTCGACGTACGCGCCGATACCGATGCCGACCGACCGACCTTCGGCACGAGCCTTCCTCTGGTACTCGGGAAATCCGTCCCAGTCGATGAGCTTCTTGAGCTTGTCGATGCCCGCCTGGTAGTCGCCCGTGTCGTAGATCAACGGGCGTCCGTCCTGGAACATCAGGCCGAAGTCGTACGGCATGTCCTCGGGGCGAATGAAGTTCGCCTCCCGCACCGCGATCTTGTCCTTGTTCAGGTACTTGGCGATGGCGTCCATGGATCGCTCCATCGCGAACACGGCCTGCGGACGTCCGGCGCCGCGGTACGGGGTCACGATCACGGTGTTGGTGTACAGCGAATAGGCGTTGACCCGGAACGACTTCGGCTTGTACGGCCCGAGAACCTGCGTCGCGGTGTTGATCATGACGATGATCCCGTACGGCAGGTAGGCACCGTTGTCGTGCCAGAACGTGAAGTCGAACGCCAACAGACGACCCTCGTCGTCGAATCCGATGTCGACCTTCTGGATCTGCCCGCGCTCGTGTGCGCTCGAGATGAAGTGCTCACGGCGATCCTCGACCCACTTCACCTCGCAGGAGATACCGGCCTGGCCGAGGCGTCGAGCGGCCCACGTGATCATGACTTCTTCGGGCCACGGGTGAACGATCTTGACGCCGAATCCGCCGCCGACGTCAGGAGCGATGCAGTGAACCTTGTTCAGCGCCATCCCCAATCGCGCGGCGATTGCGGCGCGGGCGGACGTGGACGTCTGGGTGGAGGTCCAGAACGTGAGGGTGTTCTCGTCACCGTCCCAACGTGCGTAGACGCCCTTGCCCTCCATCGGCATGGAAGCCGAACGCTCGATTTCGAGATCCAGCGTCAGTCGGTGCGGCGCGGCGGCCAGTTCGGCATCCAGATCTCCGAACCCGTGCTGCAGGTGAGCGGCGACGTTGTCCGGAACGTCGGCGTGGACGGCGTTGGCGGCGGTGCGAGCGACGTCGATCCCCACTACAGGCTTCAACGCCTCGTAGGTGACGTCGATCTTCGCGCAAGCGTCCTCGGCGATGTACCGGTTGTCGGCGACCACCATGGCGATGGCTTCTCCGACATGCTTCACCTCGTCCTTCGCGAGGGGATACCCGTTGCGCGGAGCGATGATTCCCGGATGAGGAATGAGCAGTGGCAGGTTCTCCGCCATTTCCGGCGTGTCCGCGAGGAGATCTTCGTAGGTGTAGATGGCATGTACGCCAGGCACTTCCAGCGCCTGATCGATGTCGATGTCGATGATTCGCGCATGGGCGTGCGGCGACCTGACGAATGCCGCGATCAGCGCGTTGTGGCCCAGATCGTCGAGGTATCGCCCCTGACCGCTGAGCAGACGCGTATCTTCCTCGCGCGGAATCGGTTTACCGAAGAACTTGCCGTCGTCGGCAACCGAATGATCGGCCGTCGAATGATCGGAAGCGGGGTGCTTCGCCCCGTTGCGCTTTGCTGGTTTGACCGGAGTACTCATGCCTTACCCGCCCGTCCTCCGACAGGATTCGTTGTTCCCCGCACCTTGCGATCCAACGCCTCCCGAGTGGACGCGTCGTCGATTCCGAGCGGGAACTGCCCGGCCCGTTCACGCTTGATCTCGGCTGCGCGCAAAACCGAGGCCCTGATGTTCTGGTACCCCGTACAACGGCAGAGGTTTCCCGCTATCGCGTCGGTAGCTTCCTCCCGCGTGGGGTTGGGGTTCTCCTCGAGAAATGCCGCGATGGTCGTCACGAATCCCGGAGTGCAGAATCCGCACTGCAGACCGTGACAATCCTTGAACGCCTGCTGAACCGGATGCAAAGTGCCGTCCGGCTCGACGAGGCCTTCGACGGTGGTGATCGATCGACCTTCGAGGCTGGCCGCGAGGACGAGACAGGATCGAACAGGCTTTCCGTCGAGCAGCACGGTGCACGCACCACACACGCCGTGTTCACAACCCACGTGCGTGCCCGTCTTACGGAGGTGGTGACGAATGGCATCCGAAGCCAGAGTGCGGGAGGGAAGAACGACGGTGTTCGTCACCTCGTTGAGCGTGAACGTGACAGCTACATGGTGCTCACCGGTGTCTGCTGCCAACTCGGCAAGTTGATCATCGATGGAGCGATCGTTTTTGGACATTGTCACCACTTTCCTGCCAGTACTGCGTTCTCACTGAGAGCATCCGTTGCCGCCGCGAAGCCGACCCGCGCCGTGAGCGCGGACACCAACTGCGAGCGGTACGCCGCCGTCCCGTGAATGTCTGCCTCGGTATCTATCTGCGCGCGGGCGCATTCCCCGAGGGTGCGCCACCGCGGGTCCCGCTGATCCGTCGCGGACGCCCCCGCCAGTACGTCCGTGTAGTCCACGACCTGCCCCAGCTCTCCGGCGGACACGTACGTCATGTGCGCTTCGGTCACCAGACCGTCGACCACGCGAATCTGGGCGACGACGCCGACCAGTGCATAGTCACCGTGACGACGCGCGATCTCGTCGATGGCGGTTCCCACGCCGGGTTCGGCGGCGGGCACCGACACCGACACCGCGATCTCGTCTGATTCCAGGCTCGACTCGAGAGGGCCGGCGAAGAGATCCGTCGACGCGATCTCGCGGGTGCCACGCACCGACTGGACGGTCACGCTGCCCCCGAGCAGCGTCAGGACTGCCGGCATCTCCGCCGACGGATCGGCATGGACGATGGAGCCGACGCTCGTCCCGCGGTTACGGATCGTGGGGTGCGCTACCAACTGCAGAGCACGGTTCAGCAGAGGCTGGACTCGACGAGCACCTTCGTCGGCCGCCAGCACCGAGTGCGTGGCCAGGGCCTGGAACCGCACTCCTTCGTCTTCGGACGAGGTCACCGAGGCGAGGTTCGGGATCGATCCGATGTCGACGATGTGGGCGGGCGCGGCGAGGCGCATGGACAGCAGCGGCACAAGCGATTGCCCACCGGCGAGCACCTTCCCCTCGTGAGAGACCTCGGAGAGGATTCGGCACGCGTCCTCGACCGAGGACGGTCGGTGATAAGTCAGCGGCGACGGTTTCATTACTCAATCCTGCCTCTATGAGTCACTTCACGTTTTGTGCAGATGTGACAACGGTCACGGGTCATACCTGGCATACATTCAACTTGGCATCACGTGAGCTGCGCCACGGGCTCTTCGCGTTCGTCATCTGACGCATTCGCCCCCGGCGTTGCGCCCGGCCGCCTGCCGGACTTCGGCCTGTTCAGTTCAGGGTTCCAGGACCCTACGAGCCGGCAGAGGTGGTACATCACGATCAAGACGATGGTGCCGAGCGCGATACCTCCGAGCGAGAACGTGTCACTGAACTTCAGCGCCGTGTCGCCGATACCGATGATCAGACCGGCGGCAATCGGCATCAGATTTAGCGGGTTCCCGAAGTCGACGCCGTTCTCTTTCCAGATCTTGGCGCCGAGCAGACCGATCATGCCGAACAGAACCACAAGAATTCCGCCCAGGACGCCGCCGGGCGTCGCCGCCATGACTGCTCCGAACTTAGGCGAGAAGCCGAGCAGGATCGCGATGAAACCCGCAATCACGTACGCGGCGGTCGAGTACACCCGCGTGGCAGCCATGACACCGATGTTCTCGGCATGAGTCGTCGTAGGGGAGCCGCCTACTGCGCTGGCGATGGCGGTGGCAAAACCGTCACCGGCAATGGCGCGTCCGATGTACGGGTCGAGATCGTCGCCCGTGATTTCGGCGACCGCCTTGACGTGTCCGGCGTTTTCCGCGACCAGTGCGATGACACCGGGAAGCACCAGAACGATGAATGTGAGGCTGAACGAGGGAGCATGAATACCGACGATCCCGTTGGCTTCGTCCGAGAACGGCGGCAACCCGAACCAGGACGCCGAGTGCACCGAATCCCAGTTGACACGAAAGTGCTCGGTGGGTGCGCCGCTACCACTGGCGGACGTGATCGGACCGGAGAGCCGGTCGAGGACCCACGAGAAGATGTAGCCGAAAACCAGCGCGACGAGAATGGCGATACGTCCCAGGAAGCCGCGTAGCGCAACGCTCATCACGATCAGTGCAACCATCACGATCAGTGCCACCCACTGATCCTGCGGCCAGTACAACCCCGCGACAACGGGCGCCAGGTTGAAGCCGATCAACATCACCACAGCGCCGGTGACCACCGGCGGTAGCGCTTTACTGATGACGCCACCGCCGAGAAAGTGGATGGCGATGCCGACGAATCCCAGAACCAACCCCGACACCAGAATCGCACCGGTCACTTCGGCCGTCGTTCCACCTTGGGCACGAATGGCGGCAACGCCACCGACAAAAGCTGCGGATGTTCCGAGGTAGCTGGGGACGTGCCCCTTGACCACCAGCAGGAAGAAGAGCGTACAAAAGCCTGACATCATCACGGCAAGTTGAGGATTGAGGCCCATGATGATCGGGAAGACGAACGTCGCGCCGAACATCGACACGACATGCTGGCCGCCCAACCCGATGGTTCTCGCCCAAGTGAGTCGCTCGCCGGGAGCGACCACTTCGCCGGCTCCGATGTTCTTTCCGTCTCCGTGCAACGTCCAGATCGGCATGACGAGACCTTTCGCAAAGGAGGAAGGTGTTCGAAATGCTTTGTGCCCCAGCTCACAAACACCGTGTCTGGAGTGAAACGCTAATGCAGGACCGAGATTTGGACGTGATGACAATCTGCCAGAACCCACTCACCGAGATTGGCAACAATGGTGGCAGATGATGCGGGCAGGGGTCATCGTCAGTGTTGGAGGCAGTTTCGACCGAAATGAGGACCACGCCACGAAGGGCCCAAACATTTTCTTCGGCTTAATGATTCCGTAACACGATGTCTGTCAACGGAAAACGACAGTCCTAGCCGAGGGCTGCGAGGATTCCCGCTGCCATCTCCGCGACCTGATCATCGGTCATCACAAACGTCGGCGAAATCTGCATCGCACCCTGACCCGCCGCGCGACCCGAAATACCGTGCTCACGAAGCGTCTTCACAAACGGCAACGCCTCCG
>NZ_JARJBE010000015.1:0-118749 GCF_029269915.1 Rhodococcus sp. C3V | reverse complement strand
TGGACAAAGTTACGCGAAGATCAACACAACACCAAATCGCCAGGTCAGAGCACTGACGCCGGTTAACAGGCGATACTTTTCTCGAATTTTTACTTCTCGCGATGACTTTCTGCGCCCACTGCGGTCTGTATGAGCAGGAACCAACAGGAACCGAAGCGTTCAGTAATCAGTCAACCGAGTTCAAGGAGCACCCAATGTCTCGTCTTCTCTTCGTCAACATGCCGGTCAAGGACGTCGTCGCTACCCGTGCATTCTTCAGTGGCCTCGGCTTCGAGTTCAACGACATGTTCAGTGACGAGAACACTGTCTCGATGATCGTCAGCGATTCCGCCACCGTCATGTTCCTGAACGAACCGCGTTTCGGGGACTTCATCGCCGACGACATCTGCGACACGTCGAAAGCTCGTGAAGCACTGATGTGTGTGTCGGCCGACAGCAGGGAGGAAGTCGACACCTTCGTCGACGCGGCGATTGCTGCCGGCGGCAGCAAGTGGATGGAGCCCCAGGATCACGGCTTCATGTACGGACGCGCATTCCGCGACCTCGACAATCACGTCTGGGAGGTCATGTGGATGGACCCGGCTGCGACTGTTCCCCAGCAGTAACGCACAGCAACAGCAGTAACGAGCAGTCGCGCGGGTCCCTCCATACTGGGGGGGCTCGCGCAACTCCTTGCCCCTACAACTCGGCAGGGCCCCTACAGCTCGGCAGGCAATCCGAACCGTGCGAACAGACTCAGATCGAAGAAACACGTCACGTGCGAGATCCCGGACTCGGTGACATCGAGAACGTGCAACTGGAAAGCGCGGTGAACACCATCGGGCTCGCGCATGTAGAGGCCGAACGCCGGCTGTCCGTTCGCAGCGGTCGGAAGTAGGCGCATCGCTCCTGGTCCGTCGGCCGGGCATTTGGTTCCGATGAGTTGCCCGATTGCCTCGGGGCCCTGGTACCAACCCTCGAACGGAGGCATCTCCCAGATGGCTTCGCGCGTGAACAGTTCGACGATGGCCTCGACGTCGTAGCTCTCGAAGCTGTGCACGTAGTCGCGAAGCAACTTCCGGGCAGCCTCGGTAGTCGGTTCCACGAGATCGTCCTCGGTGGGTCCGATGTGATTGATCTGCGCGCGAGCCCGCTGCAGCAGGCTGTTTACCGCAGTGGTTGTGGTGTCCAGCGCCTCCGCAACTTCCGACGCCTTCCACTGGAGAACGTCACGTAGAACCAGAACCGCACGTTGGCGCGCGGACAAGTGCTGCAAAGCGGCAACAAGGGCGAGCCTGACCGAATCGCGATTGACGACCATGACGGCCGGATCATTGACGTCGCCCAACGCAGAATCGGCAATCGGTTCCAACCAGGCAATCTCGTTGCGCTCGATCAAATCGTCGGCCGGGTCCGAACTAGGTGCGCCGAGGCCGGTCGGGAGGGGACGCCTCGATCTCCCCTCCAGCGCGGTCAGGCAGGTATTCGTCGCGATGCGGTAGAGCCAGGTCCTGAGAGATGACTGGCCCTTGTAACCGTCGAACCCGCGCCAAGCCCGGATGAACGTCTCCTGGACCTGGTCTTCGGCGTCGTGAATCGACCCCATCATGCGATAGCAGTGCGCCAGCAACTCGCGGCGGTACGGATCGGCAAGAGTGAGGAAATCACTGTCCAACGCCTGATCGACTGTCATTTGTTCAGACTAGTGGCCGAGCGCCCGAAACACAGGCGTCGGCGAGAATTCGATCAGGCAGGCGCCTGCACCGCAGTCAACCTGGATCTCTTCCGGAGAACGAACCCCAGTGATTCGTAGAGTCTGATCGCATTCGTATTCGATTGCGCTGCATGGAGAAATGGCAGCTCGCCGCGCTCGCGAATCCCGGCAGCGACGGCACGGATCAGCGTCGTACCCAGGCCTCGACCCCGAAAGTCGCTGTCAGTGCACACCGCACTGATTTCCGTCCATCCCGGAGGGTGCAACCGCTCCCCCGCCATGGCAACAAGTCTTCCGTCGACGCGAATGCCGTAGTAACTGCCCATCTCGACGGTACGAGGAAGAAACGGTCCTGGCTTGGTGCGCTCGATCAATGCCAGAATTTCGGGAACGTCGCCCGTTCCGAGAAGTTCGACCGACGGATCAACGGAGACTTCGAGTGCGGATCCGTCCATCTGCACCGAGCCGAACTGATCCACAATGCGCCACCCTTCCGGCGGGCGGTGATCAAATCCTCGCAAACCTACTGTGCCGCCAGGACCTACGAGTGTGAGTAGGTTCTCCCAGTCCTCGGCGTCCAACTCGGGCGGATGACCGACAAACGGCGCGACCGTCGGGTCGTATCGCGCAACTCTCCCTGCCCAGCGAGCGAATTGCGCATGATGTCCGCGAAGTCCTTGTCGCACAGGATCGTCCAGCGGATGGGTGTCGACATCCGTGTCAACTGTCTCGACAAACGACGCCAGGGTCGCCTCCGTGGTCATCGAACCTCTTCCTGCCCTATTTGCCTGTGATGGAGGCGGACGAACCTCCCCGCCCACCTCTATGACAACGCTAGGAACACTTGCTGTCGTAGTCGCCGGATAGAATCAAGATGATTCTGACCTCGACCTGTATTTCCGGCGTCAATCAGGGCTCGATTGCAGATCTGCACCAGGACATTCGTCGCGACGCCTCACCAACCGGAAGGCTATTTGGCATGAGCAACTCCGACCCGATCAGGTCTGCATTCGACCAGTTGCCCCTGAAGGAGATGGACGCTGCAACGCTGGTCTTCGCCATCGAGAGCGCCGTCGACGAGCTGGCGATCTCGGGTGAAACCCTACGGCTCGCCATGGAGGTCGCGACCCTTGCGCACCTCGATCAGTTCAGAAAGAACGGGATCAAGTCCGACGAGGATCCCTACATCGTTCATCCCCTACGAAATGTATTGCGGCTGCTTCGGTACGGGTGCTCCGATGTCGAGATCCTGAGCGCAACCGCGCTTCACGACACGGTCGAGGACCGACCACACGCCGTCATCGCGCTCCTCGGTGGCCAGACTGCAGACGACATGTCCGCATCCGAAGCGCAGGAACGTGCGTCAACACTCATCGCCTCGCGCTTCGGCCACAGAATCTCCGAACTTGTTGAGGCAGTGACCAATCCAATCGACTACCCATGCGACAACACCACCGCCGGATATCAGGATCACGTCATCCGCGCGATAGCGGATCCCGCAGTGTTCCTCGTGAAGTTCAGTGACTTCGTCGACAACGCGGGAAGCGTGAAGTACCTGAGCGAGACCGACAGGCTGAGACTGGTCACGAAATACGAACCACTCGTGGAGCACTTCAAGCGGACTTCACTTGCTCTCGGCAACGGATTGCACCTCCCTCCCTCAGGACTCGACGCGATCGCAAAGCACATCGCAACCATCGAAGGCGATTTCTCGAATACGGTCCGACCGGACATAAAAAATACTCGCCAGTAGTACCGATCAGTAATAATCGAGCAACCCAGAGAATTCTCCGAATATGCGATTTTGTTACCAGTGAGTATTCACTTTCTTGCCGATTTCATTACCATCGTGATCCGTGTCACAAGTCCGAATTCGATTGCACCGCAATGATTTAACGCCATATGTGTAACCGTGGTTCACGTTGACTAATATTCTTCAATTCGCCCAGGTGACATGAGCGTCGACATACTGCATTCTTAGATAAACCAGGGATTCCCTGGAAGCAGACACAATATGTTGCTGATTCGTGATTGGAGCGGTTCTGAGTCCACGCCTGCAGGGTGGCGCACAAGGCACACAGTGCCTCAGCGCACACAGCGCTTCGGTGCACACAGTGCTTCAGCGCAGGGGACTCGACGAACCGGAAGGGCAATCACTTGCCGACGCGCAACCGGGGGAAACACAGCGCATCGCGGCGTAGTTCACGAACCGGGGAATCCGGGTACGTGGGACACGGTCGGCTCATATCGCAACGTACGTGACGAAGAATCTCATCAAGGACGGTGGCAGTGACAATGTTCAAACGAATCGCAGTGGTCAATCGAGGTGAGGCCGCGGTCCGGCTGATCAGGGCTGTACGCGAACTGAACGCCGAACACGACTACGGCATTCGCGTCATTGCGCTGCACACCGAGGCCGAGCGCCGCGCCATGTTCGTCCGCCAGGCCGATGAGGGCGTGACCCTGCGCAGCACCGGCACCGGTAGCCCGTACCTCGACTACGCCGAACTCGAGCGAGCACTGCTCGCAGCCAAGGCCGACGCAGTCTGGGTCGGCTGGGGCTTCGTGGCCGAGGATCCCGCCTTCGCGGAGATCGTCGCGAAACTGGGCATCACGTTCATCGGCCCGAGCGCCGACGCGATGCGCCTGCTCGGCGACAAGGTTGCCGCCAAGATCCTGGCCGAGAAGGTCGGCGTACCGGTCGCCCCGTGGAGCGGCGGACCGGTCGAAACGTGCGCCGACGCTCGTCGTCATGCTCAGTCCATCGGATATCCCCTGATCATCAAGGCCCGAAGCGGCGGCGGCGGACGCGGTATCCGCAAGGTCTGGGCCGAAGACGAACTCGAAGTTGCACTCGAGCGCACGCAGGGCGAAGCAGAGCGGTCCTTCGGCGACCCCGTCGTCTTCCTCGAACGCCTTGTCACCGATGCACGCCACGTCGAGGTACAGGTCATCGCCGACAACCACGGCAATGTCTGGGCTCCGGGCGTTCGCGACTGCTCGATTCAGCGTCGCAACCAGAAGGTCATCGAAGAATCCGCCTCCCCCGTCCTGACCGAAGAACAGTCGGACCACCTCAAGAAGGTGTCCGCCGAACTGGTCAAGGCAGCCGGATACCAGGGCGCAGGCACGGTCGAATACCTCTACCAGCCCGAGAACAAGCTCTTCACGTTCCTCGAGGTCAACACCCGCCTGCAGGTCGAGCACCCGATCACCGAGGTCACCACCGGAATCGACCTCGTCAAGCTGCAGATTCTGGTCGCCAGTGGTGACGAATTGGTCGGTGACTGCCCGCCCGCATTCGGCCACGCCGTCGAAGCCCGCCTCAACGCCGAAGACGCCGACAACGATTTCGCGCCGGCACCCGGCACCGTTCAGCTCCTCAAGTTCCCGCTCGGCTCCGGCATCCGGGTCGACACCGGCATCGCTGCCGGGGACGTCATTCCGCCCGACTACGACTCGATGGTCGCGAAGGTCATCGCGTGGGGCCGCAACCGCTCCGAGGCACTTGCGCGTCTGCGCACTGCCCTTCGTGAAACCACTGTCGTACTCGACGGCGGCACTACCACCAAGTCGTTCCTCCTCGATCTACTCGATCGCGACGAGGTCATCTCGGCATCCGCGGATACCGGCTGGCTCGACCGCACGGGCGCCCTCACCGGCACCACTCGCCGCGCGGACGTCGCGCTGATCGCCACCGCCATCGATGCTTACGACGCCGAGGAGTCCCTCGAGCGTGCGGCCTTCCTCGCCTCGGCACGCGGCGGCCGTCCCCGCGCCAACCACGCGATCGGCCGTACCGTCGAGCTCAACTACCAAGGTCAGGCATACAAACTGACCGTCGGGCGTATCGGCCCGCACCGCTACCGCGTCGACGGAGACGCCGGCGACATCGAGGTCGACGTCGATCGTCTCGGCGACTTCGAGTCACGGCTGGTGATCGGTGATCGGCGCTTCCACGTCGTTTCCGTCGTGAGCCCGGCTCGCTATCTCGTCGAGGTCGACGGCATCAGCCACCAGATCAGCCAGGACGACGCCGGAGTGGTCCGCGCGCCGGCTCCCGCCGTAGTGGTAGCAGTACCGGTCGCGGTCGGCGACGACGTCGAAGCCGGATCCACTCTGGTCGTGCTCGAATCCATGAAGATGGAGACCGCGGTTCGCGCTCCGTACGCGGGCAAAGTGCGTGAGGTTCTCGCTACCGTCAACTCCCAGGTCGATGCCGGCGCACCGCTCCTGCGCGTCGATCAGGTCAGTGAGGAAGCTGTCACGGAGAAGGCTCCGCGAGTCCAATTCGATCTTCCCGCAGCAACTTCCGGATCCGATACCCGCGCAGATGCATTGGCACAGCTGGAAGCACTGACCGCGATGATCAGTGGCTACGACGTCAGCGGCAAGCACGCAAACGCTGTTCTGGCCGAATACGACGCACTTCGCAGCGCACTCGAATCCGAGGACCGCGAACTGGTCCAGGCAGAACTGGCTGTGCTGACCACCTTCGCCGACATCTGCGAACTCTCGCGCAACAAGCCCACCTCGGGCGAGTCCGCGAAGGACGAGTCCGTCCACAGCCCCCGCGAGCACTTCCACACCTTCCTGCACTCACTCGACTCCGAGCGCGAAGGTTTGCCGGCGTCGTTCCGCACGAGACTCGAACGGGCACTTCGCCACTACGACGTCACCGATCTGGAAGATCGCCAGGCCGTCGAGGAAGCGGTGTACCGACTCTTCCTGGCTCTGCAGCGCATGGAAGCCCAGATCCCGGTCATTGCAGCACTTCTCGAAGGCTGGCTCGTCGGCGACAAGGCTCCCGGTTGCTCGGCGCAGGAGCTCAACGAGGTTCTCGATCGACTCATCGTCGCGACGCAGGTCCGCTACCCCGTCATCGGCGACGTCGCCCGCAACCTTCGCTTCCGGTTCTTCGACGAGCCGCGCATCCGCAAGGTTCGCGAAGACGTCTACGACGGAGTACGCGGCAACCTCGCCTACCTCGAAGAGCAGCCGGACGCTGCAGATTTCGACGAGCGAATCGCCAATCTCGTCGCCACTCCCGAACCGCTCCTGGACCTGTTGGGTCGAAAGATCGGCCTCGGCAACCGCGATGGCGGCCCTCTGCTCGAGGTCATCACGCGTCGCTACTACAAGATTCACTCGTTCGAAGACGTCCGCGTTTTCGAGCACGTCGACCGCCGTTTCGTAACCGGCAACTTCGACCTCAAGGGCGACGGGCTGCATCTGGTCTCGACGGTGGCCGAATTCGACGCTCTCGGTACGGCTCTCGACGATGTCGCCACGATCGCGCAGGATGCTCCATCCGGTCGCGGGCTGGTAGTCGACATCTACCTCGACTGGCCTGATCAGCCCGCCGACGGCGACGTGCTCGTCGAGACGCTGCGCACCGAACTCTCGCGCAACGAGACGATCACACGGTCTCGCCGCGCGACGGTGATCATCTGCAACCCGAATGGGGATCCGGTCCGGTGGGTCACCTTCCGCCCCGTCGACGGCGAACTGGTCGAGGACCACATCATCCGCGACATGCATCCGCTCACGGGTCAGCGTCTGGACATGTGGCGCCTGAAGAACTTCAACGGAAAGCGCCTCCCGGCTCCGGAGAACACCTACCTGTTCCACCTCTCGGCCAAGGAGAATCCGAAGGACGAGCGCCTGATCGCTCTGGCCGAAATCCGCGACGTGACACCGCAACTCGACGACGAAGGTCAGATGGTTGCACTCCCGGCCATCGAGCGCACGCTCGCTGCCTGCCTCGACGGTATCCGTCGTGCGCAGTCCCAGCGCGGCGACAAGCGTCGACTCGCAGCCAACCGCGTCGTGCTCTACGTGTGGCCGGTCGCCGACGTTCCCAGCGAGCGGTTCTCGGTGATCGCTCAGAACGCAGCCCGACTGACCGTCGGCGCCGGGCTCGAAGAGATCACGCTCATCACTCGGCTGAAGGACCGAAAGGGCGGCGCGCCCAAGGAAGTTGCGCTGCGATTCTCCTACCGCGCGGGTGCCGGTGTGGTCATCAACAAGACCACACCTCCCACCGAACCGCTGCTCCCCCTCGACGCGTACGCCCAGAAGGTCCAGAGTTCGCGGGCACGCGGAACTGTGTACCCGTACGAGCTGATTCCACTCCTGACCGGCACCAAGGGCACCTTCGTCGAGCACGACTTCGACGAAGCGGGCGTCCTGTCACCTGTCGAGCGTCCGTACGGTCTCAACAAGGCCGGCATCGTCGTCGGCCTCGTGAACACGCCGACGCCGCGCTATCCCGAGGGAATGACCCGTGTCGCGCTCTTCGGTGACCCCACCAAGGCGCTCGGTACCGTCGCCGAGGCCGAATGCTCACGCGTCGTCGCTGCCATCGACCTGGCCGAGAAGTTGAACGCTCCGGTCGAGTGGTTCGCACTGTCCTCCGGTGCCACCATCTCGATGGAGAGCGGCACCGAGAACATGGACTGGGTCTCCCGCGGTCTGCGCCGGATCATCACCTTCACCCAGAACGGCGGCGAGATCAACATCGTCGTCACGGGCATCAACGTCGGCGCTCAGCCCTACTGGAACGCCGAAGCCACCATGTTGATGCACACCAAGGGCATTCTGGTGATGACCCCGGACAGCGCGATGGTGCTGACCGGCAAGCAGTCTCTCGACTACTCCGGTGGTGTGTCGGCCGAGGACAACTTCGGTATCGGTGGTTACGACCGCGTCATGGGCCCCAACGGCCAGGCGCAGTACTGGGCCCCCGACCTCACTGCGGCGTGCGAGATCCTGTTCCGTCACTACGCACACTCGTACCTCGCTCCCGGCGAACGGTTCCCGCGCCGCGCAGCGACGACGGACCCCGTCGATCGCGACGTGCGTAGTTTCCCGCACACCCACCCGTCGAGCGACTTCGAGACGGTCGGCGACATCTTCTCCTCGGCGAAGAACCCGGATCGCAAGAAGCCCTTCGACATTCGCACCGTAATGCGTTCGGTGGTCGACCAGGACCACTCTGTTCTCGAGCGTTGGGCCGACATGGCCGGCGCCGACACCTCGGTCGTTCTGGACGCGCACCTCGCCGGACATCCGGTCACAGTGGTGGGCATCGAATCCCGCGCGATCCCACGTAAGGGGCACTTCCCCGCCGACGGTCCCGACACCTGGACGTCGGGAACGCTGTTCCCGAACTCGTCGAAGAAGACTGCCCGCGCGATCAATGCTGCGAGCGGCAACCGTCCGATCGTGGTGCTGGCCAACCTGTCCGGCTTCGACGGTTCCCCGGAGTCGCTGCGCAACATCCAGCTCGAGTACGGCGCCGAGATCGGCCGCGCCATCGTCAACTTCGACGGACCGATCGTGTTCTGCGTCGTCTCCCGCTACCACGGCGGCGCGTTCGTCGTGTTCTCCGGTGCGCTCAACGACAACATGGAAGTTCTTGCTGTCGAAGGCTCGTTCGCGTCGGTACTCGGCGGCGCCCCCGCCGCCGCAGTGGTCTTCACCCGTGAGGTGAACACCCGCACCAACAACGACCCGAAGGTGCAGCAACTGGAGGCAGACTTGGCAGCAGCCAAGGATGACACGGAGAAAGCACATCTGCGCGTAGAACTGAACGCTCAGCGCATCGCCGTCCGCTCCGACAAGCTCGGCGAAGTGGCATCCGAATTCGAAGCGATCCACAACATCCAGCGGGCCCGAGAGGTCGGCTCGGTGGATGAGATCGTCCCTGCCGCAGAACTGCGTCCGCAGATCATCGCAGCAGTCGAACGCGGCATGAAGCGCGCACTCGCGCAGTAAGTTTCTCCGCACGTCGAGCGGTCCCGCGAAATGCGGGGCCGCTCGATTTGTGTCCAGGCCTCGATTTGTGTCCAGGCAGCGCCTGCGTCAGACGCCCTCGAGCGCCTCTCCGATCTCTTCGAGGACGTGATTGTGCTGCTCTGTTGCGAGCAGATGCCCCGCTGCAATGGTGACTGCCACGGGCCACTCGATGATCTCGAAGGCGACCATCAGTCCCATCACCGCAAAGTAGGCGATCTGCTCGGGTCTCGGAACAGGGATGGCACCGACGATCGGTAGCTCCAACTCGAAGCTCCGTGCCGAACGGACGGATTCGACTACCGCGCGGTGATCGACGGGGTTCGTGTGGTCGACGGTGTTCTGGGACATGTCACGATTCCTCAGGATTCATCTCGGGTCGCCCGGGAGTTCGGCGACGTGTCACTTCCAGCAGCGACGCTCACAAGCGTGTCCGATTCACCGGTTTCCGCTTCTTTGATTTCCACGTCGCTGATTTCCACGCTGTCGCGAGCGCTGACTCCCCCGGTTCGGGAGGTGTACGCAGTGCTCGTTCGCGTCGGGATCTTGCGAATCGTCGACTGACCGTTCGCGTTCTCCTCAGTTGCCGCAATCCGCTCCAACACCCGCGGAGCCAGCGCCGCGAGCAGCGTCGCCGCCGACGCGCAGCCCACCGCTTGGCCCCAGGCGATGGGACCGAGCGGCGTGCAACCGAGAAATTGGCTCACCACGGGTGTGCTGACGAGCGTCGCCAGCGCCGCAGCGGATCCGGCAACGGTTGCGACCACCAGCGGACTGCGTGATTCGAGCAGCGTCTGCCCCAGTTGGGTGCCCACCAGGGCAACCAACGCCACCGTCGACGCTCGCCGCCTCCTACCGCTCGCCCGGGCCAGAAGCCACGCTGCCAGCGCACCGATTGCCGTGGCACCGCCGCGGACAGCGATCGTCTGCCACAACGCATGAGCGTCCATCTGTTCGGACTTCTCGGATCCGTTCTCGGACGGGGTGCTCACCGCAAGCGCGGCAGCGGGCAAGGCGTCCGTCATCAGATTGACCAGTAGCAACTGCCTTGCGTTGAGCGGTGATTCGCCGGACAACGCAGAACCGATCAGCGCGAATGCGACTTCACCCGCGTTGCCTCCGAGCAAAACCCCTACCGCTGATCTGACCCGCCGCCACAATTGACTGCCCTCGTCCAATGCGTCGGTCAGTCCGCCGACACGGCCGTCGAGGAGCACGATGTCTGCGGCGCCGCGCGCCGGATCACTGTCGGTCGACGCCACCCCGATTCCCACGCTGGAAACTCGGATCGCCGCAGCATCGTTCGCGCCGTCACCGACCATGACGCACACCCGCCCGTCGGTCTCCAACGCTTGCACGATCTCGACCTTCTGCTCGGGTGTCACGCGCGCAAAGACGCTGCTGCCGCGGACCGCATCCCGTCTTTCGGCGCGAGAGAAGTTCTCCCAGTCAGGACCGGTGACAACATCCTCGCGTGCGACGTCCAACCCCAGTTCGGTGGCGACCGCGGCCGCTGTTGTCGGATGATCCCCGGTCAGCACGCGCACTTGCCGTCCGTCGCCTCGAAGTTCTCGAACAAGTTGCGTTGCTTCGGGTCTGAGCGTGTCCGAGAGTCCGAGAAGGCCGACCGCTTCCAACCCCTCGGAGCAACACTGTTCGAGAAATTGCGAGTCTTCGCCTGCGCGTCGCGCGTCGTGTTCCGACAACTCGCGCTGGGCGACGGCAACCACCCGCAGTCCGCGTCCGGCCATGCTTTGAACGTGCTTCGCCGACACAGCATTCGGATCTCGTCCTGCTTCGGTCACGAATTCCGGCGAACCTTTGAGTGCGATCCGCCTGCCGAGCAAAGCTGCCGAGTACGGCCGCCCCGACCTGAACGGAACGAGGTTGTTCGCCTCGACGTCACCGAAAACCGAAGCATCGTCCAGAGCTTGCTGGGCCGCATCGACGACGGCAGCATCCGTCGAATGAAACACGCGATCGTCGCGACTTCCCAAGGCACTGCGCGCCGCAACTTCCAGAATCTCGCTTTCGTCCCAGCCGTCGACGCGTTCGACCGCGGCCACCCGTAGCTTGTTCTCGCTGAGGGTTCCGGTCTTGTCGAAGCAGACCACGTCGACACGACCGAGCGCTTCTATCGATCGTGGCGCACGAACCAACACTCCTGCTGCAGTGAGCCTTCGCGCTGCGGCCTGCTGAGCCAGAGTGGCAACCAGAGGCAGCCCCTCCGGCACGGCAGCCACAGCCACGGCCACACCTCCGGTGACGGCGCGGCGCAGACCGGTACCACGAAGCAGACCCGCGACTGTCACCAACGCCCCACCGCCGATACTGGCCGGCAGGGTCGCCCTCGTGAGTTCGCGAAGTCTGTTGGTCAGGCCCACAGCAGGTCCGGATCGGGACACACCGACATCGGCACGCCTGGTCACCGTTCGGGCTCCGATGGCCGTGACCACGCCACGACCGGATCCGGCAAGCACTGTTGTCCCTGCGTAGGCCATGCACCGTCGCTCGGCCAGTGGCATCCCAGGGGTCGGGTCGGTCTGCTTGTCGACGGGCAGGGACTCTCCCGTCAACGACGACTCGTCGACTTCCAATGATTCGACGCTCAACAGGCGACAATCTGCGGGCACGATGTCCCCGGACTCGATTGCCACGACGTCACCGAGTTCGAGCGCGTCGGCCGCTGTCTCGACCGTGCCGTCGTTGGTTACTCGCCGAGCTACCGGTTCCTGAGTCCGCAAGAGCCGCTGCACCGCCCGCTCCGAATGAAGCCGTTGAACAGCGGACATCGCGGCATTGCCGACCAAGACCGAGCCGACCAGGACGGCGTCTACCGGTGAACCGAGGACTGCACTGGCAGCGGAGCCGGTCGCCAACACAGGCGTCAGTGGATCCGCCAATTCTGTTCGCAACGCCGACAATCCGTCACGGATCAACCTGAACCGTGCGGGCGCTCGCACACGAGCTTCCGCACGGTGCGGTGTATGTCGGATGGATTCGGATAGTTCGCGAACGACAGCATCACCGTCCATCTCATGCCAGGTATCGCTCGGAGTACCGACAGGGACGGGCGCTTGAATCACAGATCGGGACAGGGTGTATCCGGTCCACAGTCCCGCGGCCGAACCAGCCGTGACCGGCCCCGGCCCTGCCCCTCGAACTCCCGGAAGCATGATCAAGGCACCCAATGCCGAAGAACCTGAGGAGAGTTCGACACCGCGCCTCGTCGCTGTTCGAGCAGCCGGGAGCGCATGGACAACCCGCCACGCCCCGGCCAAGTCGGTGTGGATGTCGGCACTCACGTGCTCGCCACTCGGTGGTGAAATCCCGATGCGTAGCACTGCCTGCCCCGCTATCGCCCTACTCGACACGATCGCAACTGTCCGACCCTCGGCCACCAACGCCGAGAGAGCCTCGCGCAGGCCGGCTTCGGCAGTCGATTGCGCCGGATAGAGCTCGTCGAATCCACTTCGCAGTGATCCGAGCCCGTCGTCGTCGATCGTGACGGCTGCGACCCCGGCCGCACGTATTTCGCCTATCAGTGTTTCCGCCAGACCTTTTCGCACGGGTCGCACGACCACTTCGGCGCCGCCGATGCGGTGCCTTCCCACTCCGACAGTTCCGTCGTTCAGAGCTTTCCTGGCTTGTTCCCACACTGCGACGCGATCCGACTCGGCCACCTCTCGTATGTCGGAAACCCGGAGCGAGTCGTCGAAGAGGACGCTCGGATCGACGAGGACGGTGTCAATACGATCGAGCATGCGTAGAGCCGCAGAGTCCAAAACGGCGGTGTGGTGCGTCCGACACAGACCGTATGACACACCAGCAGCGAATGATTCGCGCGACATCCGAAGCGGCCGCGGCGCCGAAACCTTGATACTCGTCGCGACGGTGTCACCGCCGGCGGACACGGTAGCCAGTGCAGCCCCGGCCGCCAGCTGAACCCCAGCGATCCTGTCGGCATAACGCTCCCCCGGACCACTCGGGTCAGGCCTCGTGGAAGCACCGCGACCGCCAGGTTCGAATGACCACACCCGCCGAGAGTTTCGCGCCGCCAGAGTTTCGCGCAGCAGCATCGTCCGCAGCCCGAAATCCACGCCCAATGACGCAGGCGCATAGGTCAGAACATCCGCGAACGACGTCGCCGACTCCAATGCGAAGTCGGTGAGCGAACGGCCAAGGCGCTGTTCGATTCGCCGACGCACCCGGGGTTGATAATTGATCGCCGACGCGGCCGCCGAGACATAGGCGGAACCTGGGATTCGCGGGGCACCGAATATCGATCCCGCTGCTGCAGGAATCATCCCCACACCCGCCAACGCGAGGGTGCCGGTCCGCAACGCCACGTCACTGACAGCGGTTCGCGGAATCGTCGAACCGCCCACCAACGCGAGTCCCGACAACGCCAGGCGCGGCGGCAAAGTTGCCACCGACACCGCACGCCGGGCCATCGCTGAGAACATCAGTGAGTGGATCGAGTGTGCGAAGAACTGTGAGTTCGATCCTGTGACCGGCCGGCCGCCTTGTGGGAGTTTCCGCTCGATTCCTTCTTTACCTGTTCCGGCTTGCTCGTGCGGCCAACCGCCTTGACCTGGCGATCCGGCCGACCGCTCTTGCGATCCCATTCGTGGAGTACCAGGGCCGTGCCGCCGACTGCCAAGAGCACCGGCCATTCCACCAATCCCGCCGCACCCACGGCCGCCATCGTGAGAACCGCCGTCGGCGTCGAGGAACTACCCGCACGAATTCCGTCTCGGACACCCTCCGCCGATCCACGTATCCCGCCCGTCACTCCACCGATCACTCCACCGCCGACGGCTCCGGCCACCGTCGTCGTTGCGTCTGCCACACCACGAACGACGCGGGTGGCTTCGTCCACAATCATCATCGGACGCTCCTATCAGCAGTCCATCGAAGAATTCAGTATTTGAGGCCATACCCAACACGGACGGCGGCAATCACGATCCGATACATTTTTCGGCGAACCTGGCGAGGGCGCGCCATCGCCAGCGCCGTGAGAGGGTACGGTGCGGGATGCAGCGACCACCTTCATCGACGGGAGTTCCACACAGTGGCGATCATCGGAAATTCGGATCTCGACATCTTCCGACTCAGCTTGGGCGGCAACCCTTTCGGATGGACCGCGGACGAGAAGACGTCCTTCGAGATCCTCGACTCGTTCGCCGAAGCCGGTGCAAATTTCATCGACACCTCCGACTCGTACACGGCGTCGGCTCCCGGCAATTCCGGTGGGGAATCCGAAACGATCATCGGGAAATGGATCACCGATCGGGGACTGCAGAACGACATCGTCGTCGCCACCAAGGTGGGTAGCCATCCCGATTTCAAGGGCCTGAAGGCCGACAACATCGCGGCCGCAGCTGAGGCGTCGCTGCAGCGCCTGCAGACGGACTGCATCGATCTGTACTACGCGCATTTCGACGACCCGCAGACTCCGCTCGAGGAAACTCTCGAAGCCTTCAATGCGTTGGTCGTCGCGGGCAAGGTTCGCTATCTCGGAATCTCCAACTACAGCCCCGATCGCGTCCGGGAGTGGCTGCGAATCACCGAAGAGAACGGTTACGCCGCGCCGATCGCCCTGCAACCGCACTACAACCTGGTTCACCGCAAGTCGTACGAACCCGAACTTGCCCAGATCGCCACTGACAACAACATCAGCGTCTTCCCGTACTTCGCTCTCGCTTCCGGCTTCCTGACCGGAAAATACAAGACCCGCGCGGATATCGAAGGCAGCTCCCGCGAACGACTGACCGCCGGATACTTCAGCGACGCCGGACTCGACGTCGTCGCGGAACTGGCGACAATCGCGCAGGCACACGACAGCGAGATCTCGACCGTCGCGCTGGCCTGGCTGCTGACTCGACCGGGCATCACCGCACCGATCGCGAGCGTCAGCCGGCCCGAGCAGCTCCCGGCGCTACTGGACGCCCCGAATCTGGTGCTCTCGTCGAACGAACTGGACACTCTCGAACGGGTGTCGGCGGCAGTCGGAGCCTGAGATCAGGCAGTTTTGAGATGAGCGCCGAGGGCCGTGTTGTTGATCGTCCAGAACGACCAACCGTCATGGCTCTCGGTGTCGCCTGAGATGTGACCGGTGACAGCATTTGCGGCCGCGGTCGGATCTGGGAATCGGCGGCCTTCCATCGGTCCACGCATGATCTCGACGACCTCGGTGGTTTCGTCGAAGCGCCCGACCCAGCGATATCCGTGGCAATCGGCTGTCATCTCGAGGCGATTGTCGACGACTTCGATCTCCTCGACACCGCTGGCGCGACGCTTCTTCGCGGCGACCGGCGACGTCTTACGCTTGGTCGCAACCGGGGTCTCGACGTAAATGCTCGGATCCTTGACCGCGGCTAAGCCCAGCGCATCCCAACGATCGTGACCGTGCACGACGCGCCCACGCGGAATCGCGTGATGGCCGGTGCGATTGCGTCCGGGGCTGTCCATGATCCACAGGTCGACCTCGGCGCGGATGTCGTCGGCGACCTCGTTGGAGGGCAACATGTAGAACTCGTGCGGATCTGCTGCCAGGTCGACGAACACCCAGAACTCGGAGCGGGTGTCGTCACTCTCGAGCGACTCGTCCTGACGCCTGGCCTGCCAGTCACCGTCGAGCTTGGACCGCACGCGGACGATTCGGCTGACACCGTCAGCGCCCGTCACCTCGACGGGATTACGACGTGAGTGCGTGAGACGGACAGCCTTACCCCCACGCTGCGTAGCTTCGGAAATGAACGCATTGATGCCGCGGCTTGCGGTGTCTTCCATGATCGACCTGTCTCGAGCGGGTACGCCCGCATCACCGGATCGGCATCGGGGTCGAGCATTGAGCGAAATCCCGGCCTTTACTTCGATCGTGTGGCCGGTCAGTACCCCCGACCTTACAGCTCCGGCGACGGCCTGACTACGGCGCCCGACGCTCGTTCCCAGAGGTCAGCAGTGCAATGTCCCCGTAAAGCGCCGCCCGGTGAGCGAACATCAGCTCTTCCACACCGTCGAATTGATCCCCGACGTAGTGCGTGTTTGCAGCCGAAAGTTCACGTGATCCCGAGCGCGCAAGTAGGTCGTCGATCCGGCTGTCGAGGCTCGCTGCATGCGCAACCGCGCGCTGCGAACTCAACTGATCCTCGGCCCGTGCGACCAGGTCACCGATCCGCGCGAGGGCCGCCACGCGCTCGACCAGCTGGTCCCAGACCGCGCCGAGCGCTTCCCTGCGCGAAGCGATTCCGGCTCGGGTTCCCTCGTCGCGTGCCAGTGCAGCCGCGTCGTCCAACTCCGCAAGAATCGAACGCAGCGCGACGGTGTCGACCGCGATCTGGGTGATCTCGTCGGCCAGGTCGAGTTGGTTGCGTTGAATGACGAAGTGGTCGGAATGCCACGCGCTGGAGCTTTCGATCCGGTCGAACAGATTCCCGGCGAGGTAAAGCAAGGCGTCGTACTCACCGGCGCGTCCCTCGGGTTCTGAATCGACCAGTCCGTCGAGGACTTCCGCGATGCGCCTTCCGGCATCGGCGATGACACCGGTTCCCTGGACCTTCCCGAACTGGGCGGCGAGTTTGTCGAGTGCTGCGTTTCCACTGCTGGCCACGACACCGAGCCCCACCGGCAGCTTGGCTGGAACCGGTGTACGGGTGAGCCCGGCAAAGAGAACCTCGCGTTGCTCGACGTCGAGATGCAGGCCGTCGCGCCGGTCCTTGCGGATGGCACGGACACTGCTCGCGAAGTGACGATTGGAATGCACGATCGCCGATCGCATCGACTGAACGCGCTTCTCAAGCGCCTGCACCCGTCGTTCGAGGACAACCTGAACAGGGCCGATGCGAGTTGCGAGCAGTCGACGCCTGGTGCGGGCCAGCTCGTCGGTGAGATACCGCAACTCCGAGAAGCCGCCGATCTCCGGGAACGAACGTCCGACACTGCGCCGGTTCGCCAGGATCGACCGCGTCGACTCGTCCGCATAGCCGCCGGCGATCAGCAGCGCGACATCATCGGACAACTCCGGCCGGTTCGACTCGACGGTTCCCGCCGCACACCACTCCCTCACTCGGGTGGAGATGAGCGTTCGCCGTTCGGTCACCGACGCCACGACAAAGACGTCATCAGTTCCGTCTGTCATCTCACGCCTCCTTGTGGTCGCCGGATACCACTGTTCCAGAATCTGCCGACACGCGCCCGACCCCTGCGACCCAGCTCGACGCACCCCTGCCATACCGTAGGCGGGTGACCTCCCTGCGATCAGACGCGCACGCAGGTCACTCGCGCGCATCGAAGACTGATCCAGCAGTTCAACCGCTGCTTCCCGACCTCGCGATCGAACAACTTCAGTCCTTGTTGCAAGTACGTTCCTGGACTCTCGCGGAATGGTTCGCGATGGCCGACCAACGCGGATTCCTCGCGCCCGCGGCCAGTGTCCCGCTCTTCATGGAAGCCGCGCTGAAGTATCCCGAGCACCGCGAGGCGCTACTTCGCCTCGCCGGTCGACGCGGGCAGTACCTGGCGGAGCAGAACCCGGATTGGGCCCAGCTACGACGAATCGGAACACGCCGGGACGAGCTGTGGCTTTCGCCCGATCCGGACGACCGTACGGCCTGGTTCGATTACATACGTACGGTCGACCCGGAACTGGCGAGCGAAGAGCTCGAGATCGCTTGGGACGACGAGGCCACGGCAAGCCGGCTGCACTTCCTCGACCATCTCGACGTCGGGCTGGGTGAACACGACTACGCGCTCCTCGAGCGTGCACTCGACGATCCAGCCGTGCGGGTCCGTGAGCGTGCAATTCAACTACTACGGCAACTCCCCCGATCTCCGTTTGCCTCTCGAATGGTCACTCGGGCTCGGTCCTGGGTGCGGCTCGAGACGAAGCCCTTGCGGCCGCGCCTTGCCGTCCGATTGCCCGGCTCGCTCGACGACCTCGCATTTCGTGACGGCATCGAAGACGTCCACTACAAGAACAAGGGCATCCGGCGCTGGTGGTTACGGCAAGTCGTGACCGCCACTCCGCTGACGCTGTGGGAATCTATGGCCGGTTCGCCACGCGAGGCCCTCACCATCCCCATCGAGAAGCAATGGCGCGCGGTGATGATCGAATCATGGATTGCCGCAACCGTTCTCCAGAAGAACACCGCGTGGGCGTCGGCATTTCTGGAGCGGGACGGGCGCACGACCGACCGGAGAATCGTCGCCATCGCGGACCCACGCGAGCGCGTCGAGTACATCGTTGCCGGCCACGCGGACGAGTACCTTCTGGGCGTCGACGGCAGCGCACTACTCGACGGCATCGACCGCCCATGGCCCCTGGCCGTCGCCGAAAAGTTGTTGAACGCCTTGGAGAACGAAGCGATGGAGCATGCTGCGACGGGTGAGGACTTGGGCATCCACTCGCGTCACAGTCACTTTTCCACCCTGCGAAGCGTGCAGGCGCGCTTCCCTTTCGACGCCGTACCGCTTCTGCAGGACGCGGCGGCCCGAACGAGTGACCCCGGGTGGCAACACGCATTCACCGACAGCGCCGTCAACATCGAGCAGCGCCGACTCCGCTTGGACGTCCTGCGCAATCACCGCTGAACGACGAAGGGGCCGCATCCTTGGAACGGAATGCGGCCCCTTCGTCGTTCGTGAAAGATCAGACCACGCTGACCATCTCGTGATCAGCCACACCGGCGGCCAACACCCGAAGGTGATCTTCGGTGCTGCCGAGGGTGTGCTCGATGGCGACGAGTCGGCTCACGTAGTGCCCCACCGGGTACTCTGCGGTCATACCGATACCACCATGCATCTGGATCGCCTCCTGGCCGATGAGCCGAGCCGAACGCCCGATCTGCAACTTCACCCGCGAAGCGATCACTGGATCGACGACGCCGTCGGCAAGGGACATCGTTGCGTACAGACTCATGCTGCGTGCCAACTCGAGCGAGACGTACAGGTCGGCGGCGCGGTGTGTCAGTGTCTGGAACTTTGCGAGGGGAACCCCGAATTGCTTACGCGTCTTGAGGTATTCGGTGGTCAGGCGTAGCGCCTCTTCCATCGCTCCGACAGCCTCGGCGCACAGCGCGGCCTGCTCACGGATCTGCGCGGCCTGGATCAGAGCAGTAGCGTCACCGCCCTCACCGAGTGCTTCGGCCGGCGTATCGGTGAACTCGATCTGCGCCCCGCGCAACCCGTCGTGAGTGGCGTAGGACTTGCGTACCAAACCGGAGGCATCGCTCTTGACGAGGAACAGTCCGACGCCACCGCTGGGGAGCGCAGCGCTCACGACCAAGATGTCCGCCGTCGCGCCGTGGCCGACGGGATTCTTGATACCGGTGATGGTCCAGCCGCCGTCGACCTGGGCCGCCGCGGTGGCCCGTTCGGTTGCCGGCCAACGGATTCCGGGTTCCTGGTCGGCGAACGCGAGGAACGTGGTGCCCTCGGCCACTCCGGGAAGAATCGACGAGCGCTGCTCTGCGCTGCCCCCTTCGGAGATGAGCCCGCCCGGCGTCACGACCGCGTCGAGTAGCGGCTCGGGTGCCAAGCGTCGACCGATCTCGGTCATGACCGCGCCGATTTCCACTGGGCCGGCGTCCATGCCGCCGTCGTCCTCCGAGAATGTCAGGCCGAGCAAGCCGACCTCGGCCAACTGCTTCCAGACCTGCGGGCTCCACCCGGGATCGGAGTCGATGATCGCGTTGCGCTTCTCGGCGTCGTAGCTACGCGCGAGGAGATCCTTGGTGGTGTCGCGGAGAAGTTTTTGTTCGTCGTTGAGTTCGAAGTCCATGCCACGCCTCACAATCCGAGGATCGAGGAGGCGATGATGCTGCGCTGCACTTCGCTCGATCCGCTGTAGATGGATACCTTGCGGTAGTTCAGGTACGTCGGGGCAGTGTGCTGTGCCCAGCTCGCGGAGGCGATGTCGCTGCCCGCGTCGTACGGCAGTGAATCAGGGCCGGCCACGTCCATCAGCAGTTCGACGCTCGCCTGCTGCAATTCGGAGCCACGAAGCTTGAGCAGCGACGACGCCGGGTTCGGCTGGCCGTCAGCGGAACTTGCGACCACCCGGAGCTGAGTGAGCTCGAGGGCAAGCAATTCGTTTTCGAGTTCGGCAAGGCGAGCAGCGAAGAGCGGATCTTCGAGCAGTGTTCCGTTACCGACCTTGACCTCGGCAGCGCGAGCCTTGGCCTGGGCCAGACGAACCTTCGAGAAACCGACGCGGGTGACACCGGTTCGCTCGTTGCCGAGCAGGAACTTGGCGTAGCCCCAGCCCTGGTTCTCTTCACCGACCAGGTTCTCTCCCGGAACGCGGACGTCCTCGAAGAACACTTCGTTGACCTCGTAGCCGCCGTCGATCAGCTTGATCGGGCGGACCGTGACGCCAGGCGTCTTCAGATCGACAAGGATGAACGAGATGCCGGCCTGACGCTTGGGCGCATCGGGATTGGTGCGCACGAGGCAGAAGATCCAGTCGGCGTACTGTCCCAGCGTCGTCCAGGTCTTCTGACCATTGATGACCCAGTCGTCGCCGTCGCGGACCGCACGGGTCTTGAGCGAAGCGAGATCGGAACCGGCCTCGGGCTCAGAGAATCCCTGGCACCACCAGATGTCGAGGTTCGCAGTCGCCGGAAGGAACTTCTCCTTCTGCTCCTGCGAGCCGAAGGCCGCGATGACCGGACCGACCATGTTGGCGTTGAACGCCAAAGGTTCGGGAACCGACGCAAGCTGCAGTTCGTCGAGCCAGATGTTGTGCTGGACCGGGGTCCAGTCCTTGCCGCCCCACTCGACCGGCCAGTGCGGTACCGCCAGACCGTGAGCGTTGAGGATCTGCTGCGCCTCGACCATACGGTCGCGCCCCAACTCCTCGCCGTGGGCGTACGCCTCCCTGATGTCCGCGGGGATTTGCGTACGGAAGAACGTCCGCATCTCGTCGCGGAACGCTAGTTCCTCGTCGGTCAATGCCAGGTTCATCGGGATTCCTTCGCACTCGAAACCGGATTCATGTTCGGTTCGACCGTACCCCGACAGCTATGGAGGCGGAACAGGTACCGCAAAAGACGGCACTCAGGGCCGACCTCCTACACGGTTTTCAGGACCAACAGGTAACCCCCGCCCGCGGCGTCGATACTTGTTTCGACATTCAACGCGGGAGCCAGACGCGACAACCGATCGATCAGCCAATCCGACGCTTCCTGGGCGTCGTCCTTGCCGGGGCAGCGAGCGACGGCGACGCGGCCACCCTTTCGCTCGAGCTGCTCCACGACCCCGATGATCGGGGCGGGATCCACGACGAACAGCCGATCTGGCCATTCCACAACAGGTTTGACCGCACCCTTCTTGGTGTTGCATGCGCGGTGCGCCAAGCGTTCGACGCCACCTTTGGTCTTGCCACCCTTTTTTGCGGTGTTGATGCTGTCGATACTCGGGCCGCGCGGATCATTGACGGACATATCGGGATCGACCGGTTCGTCACACAGCCAGCAGCGCCAGGATTCACGTTCGCCGACTTCTTGAAGGGTGCTCATGTGGCAACGGTACCGTGCGCACTTTCGGCTGTTACCGCTACCAAAAGTGCGCACGGGGGCCGAAGGCCCTACATGTCTGCAATCGCCTCGAGCGGCTTCGTCTTGGCCGCTCGGTTGGCCGGCCACAGCGCCGCCAAGACACCCACCACACCCGAGCCGATCAGCATTCCGACCACCTGACCCCACGGGATCGTGATCTTGTCGAGGCCCTGATCCGCGAGAGTGCTCACGAAGGCCCAACCGAACGCGATGCCGAGAACAACTCCGACCGCCGCGCCGTACACCGCGATGAGCACCGACTCGAGGTAGATCGTGCGTCGCATCTGTCCGCGCTGCATGCCGACAGCTCGCAGCATTCCGATTTCTCGTCGCCGCTCGACCACCGAGAGTGCCAGGGTGTTGATGATGCCCAGGATTGCGATCACGACCGCGAGTGCAAGCAGTCCGTAGAGGATCGCCAACAACGTGTTGATCTGCTGGCCCTGAGTTCCCTTGAACTCCTCACGATCCTGCACCTGGACGACGACGTACTTCTCCGTGGCCGTTTCGAGCTCGGATCGCAGCGTTGTCAGATCCGCGCCAGGCTTCGCCTTCACCAGAACCACGAAGTCCGGCAGACTCTCGGCCGGCATCAGCTTCCTGTACGCCTCGTCCGAGACGATCCACGAGCCGATCAGCTGGTTGTCCTCGAACACTCCCGCGACAACCGTCTGGTACTCGACGCCGCCGGGACCGGTCAACGTCTGGGTCGAACCCACAGTCCAACCCTTGTCGTCCGCAGTCGACTTCGAGACGAGCATGTTGTTGCCGGTCAGATCGACCGTGCCCTCGAGGATCTTGTATTCGAGCACGCCTTCGATCGGACCGTCGAACGAAGCGCCCTGCTCGTCCTCACCGTCGACCTTCGCACGCACTCCGTGCAACGACGTCGCGCTCTGCACGTCGGGCACCTGTCGGACCGCGTCGGCCGCACCTCGCGGCACGCCGATCGCGTTGGGACCGGTCAGGATGTAGTCGGCCGAAACACCCACGTCGACAAGAGCATTGATGCTCGCCTTGGCCGAGGAACCGAACACTCCGATGACCGTCACCAGCATCAGACCGAGAGTCAACGCGAATGCCGTTGCGGCCGTGCGACGGGGATTGCGCACCGCATTGGTACGAGCCAATCGCCCTATGGCACCGAACGGCTTGGCGAACACGGCACCGAGCGCGCCGACGATCGGCCGCGACAGCGCGGGAGCCCCGAGAAGCACCGCGATGATCAACGAGAACGCACCGAGGCCGACGATCAGCGCCGCGCCACCACCGGTACCGCGAGAGCCGAACACGAGCAGTGCCACACCGATCACGCCGAGAATCGCACCGATCAACGTCCGCACTCGCAGTGAGTCACCGGTGGAGGCGAACTCCTCACGCATGGCCGCCACCGGCGGGATCTTCGACGCACGACGAGCCGGGGCGTAAGCGCTGAGCGTCGTGACGACGACGCCGACCACCAACGCGACGATGATCGTGCGGGCACCCACCTGGAGCGGGCCTTCCGGCAGACCGACGTCGAATGTGTTGAGGAGACTGCGCAATCCGTAGGCGAGACCGATACCGCCGAGCAGACCGATGATGCTGCCGATGAGTCCGACCACGAGCGCCTCGGTGACCACCGAACGGCCGACCTGCGCTCGGCTCGCACCGATCGCACGCAGCAGCGCCAGCTCACGAAGACGCTGCGCCACGATCATCGAGAAGGTGTTGTAGATGATGAACGTTCCGACGAGCAGAGCAATCGCGCCGAACGCCAACAGGAAGTAGTTGATGAAGCTCAGCGCCGAGTCGACCTCGGCCTTGGTCTCCTCACGAACCTGGTCGCCGGTCTGCACCTTGAGATCGGGGAAAACCTGCTCGACGCGTTGCTGCAGTTCCGTCTGCGACACCCCGTCGCCCGCGACGTCGATGTACTCGACGTGTTGGCCGTCGGTGAAGAGTCCACGGGCCTGCTCGTCGGTGAAGAGCGCGCCGATGAACCCGCCGGTGTCACTGCCCGCCCCCTCGTAGATACCGGACAACGTCACGTCCACGATTCCGCGGGCCGGTGCCAGAACCTTGGCGGAGTCCCCCACCTTCAGTCCGGCTCGCTCGGCGGCGCTGGTGTTCAGCGCGACCTGACCGGTCTGCGTCGGAGGCGCGCCCTCGACGAAGGTGTCGGGTTCGGCAATCGCCTGGCCCGGCGGTAGGTAGGACTGACCGATACTCGGCGCGCCGCCGGTCTGAACAGCGCCGCCGTCTGCGTTGATCAGGACGATCTGTCCACTGACGGCCGGGGCTACCGCTCGGACGCCGTCGACTGCGGCAAGTTTGTCGACATCCTCGACCGGAACGCCACTGGTGTTGCGCTCTTCCATCGATACCCGGACGTCGACGCCCTGGGCGGTGTTCTCGAAGATCGAATCGAAAGTCTTCTGGAGGGTGTCGGTGAAAACGAACGACCCCGCGACAAAAGCCGTGCCAAGCACCACGGAGAGAACCGTCAGCGCAAGTCGCACCTTGTGTGCCGCCAAGTTGCGCAGGGAAACCTTGCGCATCGGCGAGTTGCTTACCGAAGCCATGTGCTCAAGCCCCGGCTTCCACGTTCACGACCGCCTGCGGAGCGTCCAGACGCTTCATCCGGTCGAGGACCGAATCCGCCGTAGGCTCGCGCAATTCGTCGACGATCTTGCCGTCCGCGAGGAACACCACCCGGTCGGCATACGCCGCTGCCCGCGGATCGTGCGTCACGATCACCACGGTCTGGTTGAACTCGTCCACGGCCGCCCGCAGGATCGAGAGCACCTCCCCGGAGGACTTCGAATCGAGGTTTCCGGTCGGCTCGTCGCCGAAGATGATCTCCGGCTGACCCGCCAGCGCACGCGCACACGCCACACGCTGCTGCTGACCACCCGAGAGCTCTCCCGGCCGGTGATCGAGGCGATCCCCGAGACCCAGCTTGGTCAGGACGCTGTTCAACCAGGTCGGGTCCGCTTTGCGTCCCGCGATGTCGAGCGGCAACGTGATGTTCTCGAGCGCGGTCAGGGTCGGCACCAGGTTGAACGCCTGGAAAACGAAACCGATGCGATCGCGTCGCAATTGGGTCATCTGTTTGTCGGAAAGCGTCGTGAGTTCCGTGTCACCGATGAGAACGGAACCCGAACTGGCGGAATCCAGACCGGCGAGGCAATGCATCAGCGTCGACTTACCGGAACCGGACGGCCCCATGATCGCCGTGAACTCACCGCGGGCGAAATCTGCGGACACCGAACTGAGGGCGTGCACCTGGGTATCTCCGGTGCCGTAGGTCTTGGACAGGCCGACTGCGCGGGCCGCGACATCCTGGGCGTGCGAACTCATGATCGCCTTTCCTGTTCACTTCGGTGCTACTTTGCGGGCGTGACGGGCGCCCGTGAAAACACGGACGCCCGCAATGGTTGGTTCCATCCTGTCGGGTGGCGGGCGCGCCCGCCATCGGGGACCACCCTGATATCTGCGGCCGAGCCGGTCAGGGTCGGGGGAATGCGACCCCTCCTGCTTGTGCGCATTGACTGGAAACAGCGATACGAAGACCGGGCGCACATTAACCTTGTGACACCAATCACACGAGAGAGGCGGCCGAATGTCCGACGCCACCGCTGGAATCATTTTCGATCGGCTAGAGCACTGGGCGACGGTCAAGCCTGATCAAGCAGCGATGACCTTCCAAGGGACCGAATTCACGTGGGCTCAGTGGCGGGACCGCATCTTGCGTATCGCCGCCGCCCTCGCCGAATCAGGCATCGGTGCCGGCGACACTGTCGCGTTCGTCGACAAGAATCATCTGTCCTGTCTCGAAGTCACCTACGCCGCCTCACTACTCGGCGCCGCGAATGTCGTTCCCAACTGGCGACTTTCGAGCGAAGAGCTGGATTACGTTCTCGCGGACTGTGGCGCTCGCATTCTGTTCGTCGGCAGCGAACTACTCCCCCAGGTCGTCGCGATGCGAGACCGCTTGACGGCCGTCGAATCGATCTTCGCCGTCGGCGGTGAACACGACGAATTCGAGCCGTGGATCGACGAGGTCACACCGCTGCACTCCCGCCCCGAGGTGAGCCCCGATGCCACCGCTCTGGTTCTCTACAGTTCCGGGACGACCGGTCGCCCCAAGGGTGTCCAGCTCACGCATCGAAACCTGTTCGCGCACAGCAACAATGTCCTCGAAATCCTGCCGGCCCACGAGGATCACCGATTCTTGATCGCGATGCCGATGTTCCACGTCGGCGGAACGTGCTACGCCATCATGGCAATTCACACCGGTGGCCGCTGTTACTTCACGAGAGAAGCCGACGGACCGTCGATGTTCGCCGGTCTCGCCGCCGGAGCCAACATCGCCTTTCTCGTCCCACCGGTCATTGCCGGAGTCCTGGCCGCAGGCGAGCAGGCGGTCGCCGCCTTCAAAGCATTCAAACGCATCACCTACGGCGCCGCCCCCATGCCGCTCCCACTGTTGCGCGCGGCACTCGCAGCGTGGCCGGACACCGAATTCGTGCAGGTCTACGGCATGACCGAAATGGCAGGCGTCATTACCGCGTTGATGCCGGACGTTCACCGCGACGAGTCGCAGGTCGAGCGCATGGCATCAGCAGGTACGGCGATCCCCGGCGTCGAGATGCGCGTGGTGGACCCCGTCACGCTCGAGGACGTGCCCACCGGAACGACCGGTGAACTGTGGTGGCGATCCGAACAGTGCACACCCGGATACCTGGGCAAGCCTGAGGCGACGGCCGAAACGATTACCGCAGACGGGTGGCTACGTAGCGGCGACATGGGCCGCGCCGACTCCGACGGCTTCGTCTTCATCGAGGACCGCCTCAAGGACATGATCATCACCGGCGGCGAGAACGTCTACTCCCCCGAGATCGAACGAGTACTGGTGGAGCATCCGGCAATCGCCGAGGTCGCGGTCATCGGCGTTCCCGACGACCGTTGGGGTGAAACCGTCAAGGCTGTCGTGGTTCTCACTGCCGAAGCGCAGATCGACGAAGCCGAACTGATCACCTATACACAGGAACGCCTCGCAAAGTTCAAGTGCCCGACCAGTATCGACGTCGTCGAGATTCTTCCCCGCAATCCCACCGGAAAGATCCTCAAACGCGACCTCCGCAAACCGTACTGGGAGAACCGCGAACACAAACTGGTCTGAGTTCGCGTGCTGTAATGGGGCGGTGACTTCGCGCCGCCCCACCACACCCAATCCGACCGATCCGTGCCCGTGCGGCAGCGGCAACGCGTTGGCCGAATGCTGCGGCAAGTACATCAGCGGAGTAGCGCACGCACCGACCGCCGAAACCCTGATGCGTTCGCGTTACACGGCTTTCGCTGTGATGGACGACGAATATCTCACGCAGACTTGGCATCCCGACCATCGTCCAGCCCAACTCGATCTCGACCCCGACCAGAAATGGCTCCGGTTGGAGATCCTGGACACCGAACGGGGCGGGCTGTTCGATTCCGACGGCGTCGTGGAATTTCGCGCTCACTACACATTCGGACGCGAGCGGGGAATGCTCCACGAACGCAGTCGATTTGCGCGAACAGAGGGTAAGTGGCTCTATGTCGACGGCGATATCGGTTAGGTAACTCCGGGCACCGCCGCCGCGGATCCCGATAACGCGAGCCCTACGATCGAGTCATGACAACGAACCGGACGAGATCATTTGCCGCTGTCGCTGCCATCGCAGTGGGCGTGAGCCTGACTGCCTGTTCGCAGGACGCGGAGACCACTCCCACGGCAGCCACCTCGGCCGTCACCTCGACCTCGACCTCGAGTGCAGCAGCGTCGACCACAGAACCAGTCCCGACGGACAGCTCCGACAAGACGTCGGCTGCGGGCACCGAATCCAAGCTCACCGTCGTCGACATCCGAGTGGGCGAGCACGACGGATTTGATCGTGTCGTCTACGAAATGGGCGGAACCGGCACACCCGGTTGGCGCGTCAAGTACGTCGACGCGGCGACGCAGGAAGGCAGCGGTAAGCCCGTGGACATCAAGGGTGCCGCAGTGATCCAGGTCCTGATCGACGGTTCCGCATATCCCTTCGACAGCGGAGTCGAGCAGTACTCCGGCCCCAACCCGGTCCCCGGCGTCGGCGGAGTCGTGACCGAGGTCAACGGGTCCAACGTCTTCGAGGGAGTCACGCAGTCGTTCATCGGCGTGACCGAGAAGCAGCCGTTCACGGTCACGACGCTCAGCGACCCTCCTCGCGTGGTGGTCGACGTGGCCCGCTGAGGCCGCACTTGACCTGAAGTTTGGTTGAGGTTCTACCTTCGTGTCGTACCGGCCACGTAATCTTCGTGGCCGGCGACCGGAGGGGCGAAGTCATGAGTATGGAAGTCACCGCGTGGAACGCGATGTACAACGCGATGCACGCGCAAGAAGATCGGCGCCCGTTCTCGAAGGCGACACTGAAGCGGATCGCGACGTTCGCAGTTCCACAGAAACGCAACCTCAGCTGGTACCTCGTACTGAGTGTCGTCACTGCTGCGCTTGCCGTGGCAACACCTGTCCTGGCCGGGCGCGTGGTCAACGCGATAGTCGGCGGCGACGCCGTCGACGTGGTCGTCAAACTTGCCGCCCTGATCGCACTGGTAGCACTTCTCGAAGCCGCTCTGGGACTGTTGACCCGGTGGCTCTCGGCCAGCATCGGCGAAGACCTGATCCTGCATCTGCGCACCACCGTCTTCGATCACGTCCAGAAGATGCCCATCGCGTTCTTCACCAGAACTCGAACCGGAGCACTGGTCAGCCGTCTCAACAACGACGTCATCGGCGCTCAGCGCGCCTTCAGCGACACCTTGTCCGGAGTGGTCAGCAATCTGGTCACCCTGGTGATCACGCTGATCGTCATGCTCGGGATCTCCTGGCAGATCACCGTCCTCGCGCTGCTACTTCTCCCGATCTTCGTCATCCCCGCACGGCGCATGGGCGCAAAACTTGCAGCACTCAATCGTGAAGCAGCCAACCATAATTCGCTCATGAGCACCCAGATGACGGAGCGGTTCTCCGCTCCCGGCGCGACTCTGGTCAAGCTGTTCGGCCGCCCGTCGCAAGAATCTGCGGAGTTCGCGGTTCGCGCCAGGCGTGTGCGCAACATCGGAGTCCGGACCGCAATGCTGCAGTCCGTCTTCGTCACAGCACTGACGCTGGTCTCGGCCCTTGCTCTTGCCCTCGTCTACGGACTCGGCGGCTTCTACGCGCTGCGCGGACAGTTGGACGCCGGCGCCGTCGTGGCGATGGCACTGTTGTTGACGCGGCTGTACTCACCGTTGACCGCACTGGCCAGCGCCCGGGTGGACGTCATGAGCGCCCTGGTCAGCTTCGAGCGGGTATTCGAGATTCTCGATCTGGCGCCGCTCATCACCGAGAAGCCCGATGCACGCACGGTGCCGCAGGGCCCGGTGTCCGTCGAGTTCAAGAACGTCACTTTTGCTTACCCATCCGCGGACAAGGTGTCTCTCGCGTCCCTGGAGGAAGTCGCGATCCTCGACACCCGCGGCGGCGAGGACGTGTTGCACGACCTGTCGTTCCGCACCGAAGCAGGACAGATGGTCGCCTTGGTCGGCACGTCCGGTGCCGGAAAGTCGACCGTGGCGCAGATGATTCCGCGCCTCTACGACATCGACTCCGGTTCGGTCGAGTTGGGCGGCGTCGACGTCCGCGACCTCAGTGCCGATTCCATCCGGGAGACCGTCGGCATGGTCACGCAGGACGGGCACCTGTTCCACGAGAGCCTTCGATCCAACCTGCTCCTTGCGCGACCGGATGCCACCGAAGAAGATCTGCGTGAGGTTCTGGAGCGCGCACGGCTCACCGACCTGGTTGCGTCGCTGCCCGACGGACTGGAGACCGTGGTGGGTGAACGCGGTTACCGCCTCTCGGGCGGCGAGCGTCAACGCCTGACCATCGCACGCCTGCTCCTGGCCCAGCCTCGCGTCGTCATCTTGGACGAGGCCACCGCGCATCTCGACTCGACGTCGGAAGCTGCGGTTCAGGAAGCACTCGGCGAAGCACTCGCCGGGCGGACTGCGGTGGTGATCGCTCACCGATTGTCGACGATCCGTTCCGCGGACCTGATCCTTGTCGTCGAGGCAGGCCAGATCGTCGAGCGCGGCAACCATGAGGAACTGCTCGCGCGCGGCGGCCGCTACGCCGAGTTGTACCGCACGCAGTTCGACACCAACGCCCGGAAGAACGGCGCCCTCGCACCGACGCCGATCTGATACCGCGCAGCGCCTTGCCCCCCACACAGAAAACAGGCGCTGTCCTCCTCGCGGAGGGCAGCGCCTGTTTCAGTCTTCATGACAGTCGTTGAAGCTGTAGGTCAGTCGTTGTAGCGATCGCGTCCGCCACCGCGGCGGTCGTCACGTCCACCACGATCGTCCCGGCCACCACGGTCGCCACGGCCACTCGGACGTCCCTGCGGCGGCCCGAAATCAGGCTGCAGCTGGATCAGGACGCCGGAGATGCGTGTGCGACGCAAAGCTTCGAGAGTCTCGTTGGAGAGGTCTGCCGGCAACTCGACGATGCTGTGATCCGGGCGAATGCTGATGTGCCCGAAGTCGCTTCGACGAAGCCCACCCTCGTTGGCGATGGCACCGACGATGGCACCCGGAACGACGCGGTGACGCTTGCCGACTGCAATGCGGTACGCGGCCAGCTCCTGGCCCTCGGGCCCACGCGAGCGCGGGGCCGGGCCATCGTCGAAACGACGGGGAGGACGTGGTTCACGAGGCTCGCGCTCACGACGCGGCGGTGCCGGCGGCTCGGGAGAAAGCAAGAATGCTTCGCCGTCGCGCGACTGCAACGCCAGAGCGGCAGCGATGTCGATGAGCGGAACGTCGTGTTCCTGGTCGTAGTCCTCGATCATCTTGCGGAACATCGCGAGATTCTCCGAGGCCAGGCTCTCGGTGATGGAGTCACCGAACTTGGCCACGCGCTGGGCGTTGACGTCGTCGACACTGGGAAGCTGCATCTCCGCAAGCGGCTGACGGGTCGCCTTCTCGATGGACTTGAGCAGATGACGCTCACGCGGGGCGACGAACAGCAACGCGTCACCCTGACGACCGGCGCGGCCGGTACGACCGATGCGGTGGACGTACGACTCCGTGTCATGAGGGATGTCGTAGTTGACGACGTGGGAGATTCGATCCACGTCGAGGCCTCGAGCAGCAACGTCGGTCGCGACGAGGATGTCGAGGGCGCCGTTCTTGAGCTGACCGATGGTCCGCTCACGCTGGGCCTGGACGATGTCACCGTTGATCGCGGCAGCCGAGTGCCCGCGGGCGCGCAGCTTCTCCGCCAGGTCTTCGGTGGCCTGCTTGGTACGGACGAAGATGATCATCGCCTCGAATGCCTCGACCTCGAGGACTCGGGTCAGTGCATCGAGCTTGCGCTGATGAGCAACCTGAATGTAGCGCTGCGTGATGTTCGAGGCGGTCGACGTCTTGGACTTGACGGTGATCTCGACCGGATTGTTCAGGTACTGCTTCGAGATCCGGCGAATCGAGCCGGGCATCGTTGCGGAGAACAGGGCGACCTGCTTGTCGCCGGGGGTGTCGCGGAGGATGCGCTCGACGTCCTCCTGGAACCCCATCTTGAGCATCTCGTCGGCCTCGTCGAGAACGAGGTACTTGAGATTGGTCAGATCCAGGGTGCCCTTTTCGAGATGGTCGATGACACGACCCGGGGTACCGACGACGACGTGTGCGCCGCGGCGCAGGCCCGACAGCTGGACGCCGTAGCTCTGGCCACCGTAGATCGGCAGCACGTTGAGTCCGGGGATGTGCGCGGAGTACTTGCCGAATGCCTCGGCAACCTGAAGCGCCAGCTCACGCGTGGGAGCAAGCACCAGCGCCTGGGTCTGCTTGATCGACGTGTCGATCCGCGACAGGACTGGAACTGCGAAGGCTGCGGTCTTGCCGGTACCGGTCTGTGCGAGACCGACGACGTCCTTGCCTTCGAGCAGCGGCGGAATGGTGGCAGCCTGAATGGGCGAGGGCGACTCGTAGCCCACGTCTGACAGTGCCTTCAGTACCCGATCATCGATGTCGAGGTCGGCAAATGTTGGGGGTTCGGGGTCACGCTCAATATCACTCATTTGACCAGCAGTTTAGCGGATAGAGTATAGACACGACGACATACCGGGGGTGCTTTTACGACAGATCCACCCTCCCAGCGGGTTTCGCCTAGCGTAGGAAGCATGACCGAAGCCACCGCAGCCACCCCCTCCCAGACCGTTGTCGCGATTGCCCAATTCGCCCCGGGGACGGACAAGAAAGCCAACCTCGAATCACTGCGATCACTGGCTTCCGATGCAGCAGCACGCGGCGCGAAAGTTGTCGTGGCGCCGGAATACTCGATGTTCACCGCACCGAAGACGGATGAGCGTTTGATCGAGTCCGCGGAGGACCTGGACGGCGAATTCGGTTCGGCGCTGGCGTCGGTCGCCGCGGAGTTCGGAATCTTCCTCGTGGCAGGAATGAACGAGCGGATCGACGACGTGAGCAGAATCTCCAACACCCTCGTCGCGATGGACCCGAACGGCGAACTGGTGGCGACCTACCGGAAACTGCATCTTTACGACGCTTTCGGTTACCAGGAGTCGGCCGTGATCCGCGCGGGCGAGATCACCGAACCGCAGACTTTCGGGTGCGACGGCCTGACCTTCGGCCTCCAGACCTGCTACGACCTGCGCTTCCCGGAAGTCACCCGGCGCATCGTCGACGTCGGCGCAGACATCTTGCTCCTGCCCGCCCAGTGGGTGCCGGGGCCGCTCAAGGAAGACCACTGGACCACTCTCGTGCGCGCCCGGGCCATCGAGAACACGATGTACATCGCAGCGGCAGATCAGAGCGCGCGCGGCGGCGCGGGTGCCAGCATGATCGTGGACCCGATGGGCGTCGTGATGTGTTCACTTGGCGAGCAGGTCGGGGTCGCCACCGCACTCGTTTCGGCTGCTCGCATCGCCGAGGTACGCGAGAAGAATCCCGCTCTCGCGCTGCGGAGGTTCACAGTCTCGTCGCGGTGACCTGCAGCGAGTAGCGTCGAACTGGTCGGGGTTCGAGCTTCTCGAGGACAACGCAGTGACCCAGTATCGGGATCGATCTTCCGCCGGCAAATTTCTGGCCGGGCGGCTCGAGACCTTGCGTATCGACAAGCCCGTCGTTCTCGGACTCCCGCGCGGCGGAGTTCCGGTCGCAGCCGAGGTGGCTGCGGCATTGAACGCTCCGCTCGACATCGTGGTGGTGCGCAAGCTCGGCAGTCCGTACAACCCGGAACTGGCGATGGGCGCCATCGGTGAGGGCGGCGTGCGGGTCCTCAACCACGACGTCATCGCAGCGGTTCGCGTCTTGAAAAGAGAACTCGTCGCCGTCGAACGCGACGAGCGAACCGAATTGGAACGGCGGGCGCATCTCCTGCGCGAGGGGCGGACCCCGGTTTCCCTCCACGGACGCACTGCGGTGATCGTCGACGACGGAATGGCTACGGGCGCGAGTGCCGCGGTTGCCTGCCGATGCGCGCGCACCGCGGGTGCTGCCGCCGTGATCGTCGCGGTCCCAGTAGCCTCCCCCGAAGCCATGAGAGTGATCGCGTGCTCCGCCGATCGGGTCGTCTGCCCCTTCGTTCCTGCCCTGTTAGGCGGCGTCGGTGCTGCATTCGAGGACTTTCATCAACTCAGCGACGACGAAGTGCTGTCCTTCCTCGCCTGAGTGCACACCTCTCCAGCCTGAGCACAGTCCAAGAGATCTCTGAGAATTTGTGATGTGTGCAACATTTCGCTCCTCGGTGCCGATAGCCCAAATGGAACAAAAAGAATTCGGCTTTCTGGAGGAACCGTGACCATCTCGACCGATACCGTCGACGCCGTCGCAGCTGCGTGCCGTGACCGCCTGGGCGACCCTTCCGCCTGGGTTGCGTCAGACGCTTATCGACAGAGCCTCGCCCTGTGCATCATCGAATCCGTTCAGTCCACGTCGGGTCACAGCGAAGTGACCGTCGTCGATCGCTACCTGGCGTACCGGAAAGCCCGCGAGGACAAACCCGTCACGGATGGCGCACGTGAACTACTCCGCACCTTCGAGGAAGCCGGCAGTTCGGACCAGTGGGCAGGCAAGATCGGCTCGTACAAGCGTCGCTACACGGCGACGGGTGTCCCGATCGAGGCACGGCACATCCAACAGGTCGCCGAGAAACTCCATCACTTGCGGATCAACAGCGTCGAGGACCTGCTGTCGGCCGCCGATTCCGACAACGCTCTCGAAGCCGTTCACCATGCCTGGGTGGACGCGTGCGGAGACGGTTCCGAAGTGACCTGGGCCCACCTGTTGATGTTGGCCGGAATTCCGCACACCGATCTGGGGACCGCTGCCGACACCTTCATCAGCGCGACACTCGGCACCACCGAGTTGCCGGGAGACACCTCGGAGATCCTTGCAGCTACTGCAGAGCAACTCGGAGTGGATCCGGACCGATTGGACTACGCAATTCGGCGGTGGCTGTCCGTGCACGGTCGCACGCTCCAACACGTCGCCTGATTACCTGTAAACAGGCGGTCACACTAAACTGCAGGTCAGCGCCCGACCAGTTCTACCGAATAGTAACGACAGTGCAAAATGACGACTAATGTGATGCAATGCACATCAGAAATGTCAGTAGTCACTGGAGGGGTCAATAGTGCGCGAGTTCTCAGTTCCACAGTCGTTCTCAATTCCGGAGAACGTATCCATGGCCGACTCCGTGTTCCGTCACGCCGAAGAAGACCCCACATTCGTGCCGTTCAAGAGGCCGTCGAACGGTGGATGGGTCGACGTCACTGCAGCTGAATTCGCGAAGCAGGTCTCCGCAGTTGCCAAGGGCCTGATCGCGTCAGGTGTCGAGCTCGGCGACCGCGTCGCTATCCTGTCCGCGACTCGCTACGAGTGGGTCGTTCTCGACTACGCCATCTGGACTGCCGGCGGATGCACCGTCGCGATCTACGAGACCTCCTCCCCTGATCAGGCGCAGTGGATCCTCGAGGATTCAGCGACGACACTTCTGGTCGTCGAAACGGCCAAGCACGCGGAGACTCACAAGGAAGTCACCGACGGCGCAGAAGCCCTCCGCGAGGTTCTTGTCATCGAGTCGGGTGCGATCGACGAGCTGTCCAGTCGCGGTTCGGCAATCACCGACGAAGAACTGCACACTCGTCGTCACCAGGTCACCGCCGCCTCGCCCGCGACCCTGATCTACACCTCCGGAACCACCGGACGCCCCAAGGGTGTCCAGCTGACGCACTCCAACTTCTACGCCGAGTCCAACGCCTGCCGCCTGGCGATGCCGGAGTCCATGGTTCCCGGCAAGAAGACTCTGATGTTCCTGCCGCTTGCCCACGTATTCGCGCGGGCGATCTCCTTCGGCGCTTTCGACGCCAAGGTCACCGTCGCCCACACGTCGGACCTGACGACGCTGCTCGATCAGTTCGCCGGCTTCAAGCCCAACTTCATCCTCTCGGTGCCCCGCGTGTTCGAGAAGGTGTACAACTCGGCTCGCCAGAAGGCAGTCGACGGCGGTAAGGGCAGCATCTTCGACAAGGCTGCTGCCACCGCCATCGAATACAGCGAATCCCTCGAAAAGGGTGGCCCCGGCCTGGCACTCAAGCTCAAGCACGCGGTATTCGACAAGCTCGTCTACTCGAAGTTGCGTGCAGCTCTGGGTGGCGAGTGCGAGCGTGCAGTCTCCGGTGGCGCAGCCCTCGGCGCGCGCCTCGGCCACTACTTCCGCGGCGTCGGCATCCCGATCTACGAGGGCTACGGACTCACCGAGACCAGCGCCGCAATCACCGTCAACACCTCGAGCGCGCAGCGCGTCGGCACCGTCGGCAAGCCGATCAACGGCCATGCAGCACGGATCGCCGAGGACGGCGAACTCCTCCTGCAGGGCCCGGTCGTGTTCGCCGGCTACTGGCACAACGAGAAGGCCACTGCCGAATCCATCGTCGACGGCTGGTTCCACACCGGCGACCTCGGCTCGATCGACAACGAGGGCTACGTCTCCATCACCGGACGCAAGAAGGAAATCATCGTCACCGCGGGCGGCAAGAACGTCGCACCGGCAGGCCTCGAAGATTCCCTGCGCGCGCACGCTCTGATCAGCCAGTGCCTCGTCGTCGGCGACGGTCAGCCGTTCATCGGTGCACTGATCACCCTCGATCCGGAGACTCTGCCCGGTTGGGTCGAGCGCAACGGCCTGCCCGCCGGCACCCCGATTGCCGATCTGGTGAAGAACGCCGACCTGATCGCCGAGATCGACTCGGCCGTTGCCGACGCGAACAAGAAGGTCTCCAACCCCGAGCAGATCAAGAAGTACACGATCCTCGAGGTCGACTTCACCCAGGAGACCGGTGAATTGACGCCGACGCTCAAGCTCAAGCGCAACATCATTCACGAAGCTCACAAGACCAAGATCAGCGACCTGTACGCCTGATCGATCGTCTTTCACGAGTCTGGCCCGGTTCGAATGCGAACCGGGCCAGACTCGTTTCACTGTCCGGCGCAGAGTAGTTCCTCTTCGATCTCGGATGGAAGGCCGTGCACCGCACGATCCTCCCGCTGAGTCGGCAGAGTTTCTCGCTGCATCCACTCCCAGGTATCGCGCACGGTGTCTTCGACGGGCCGGCACCGCAGCCCTGCTTGCCCCGCCTTGGCGGTGTCGGCTTCGAGGAAGCCCGCGAACTCGCCCTCTTGCGGAACCCAACACGGAAGTTGTGTCCACGGCTGCACTCCCGCAGCGGCCAGCCTGTCCTCGTCGATCCACACGAGTTCAGCGTCCGAACCGGTGGCATCCACGCACGCCTGGAGGAGCCCGGAGGTAGTGGTGTGGCCGGACGGGCTGATGACGTCGTATGCCCCGCTGATCCCGGCGGCCAGTCCGGCCAGGACAAAGGTTGCGATGTCGCGGGCATCGACGTACTGCAACGGTCTGGTCGGCACTCCGGGAGCAACGACACGTCCGCCCGCCGCGATGCGCTGCAGCCACCACGGCAACCGCCCGATGTCCTCGCGCGGGCCGAGGATCAAACCTGCCCTCGCGAGTAACGCGTCCGGGAAGGATTCCAGGACAGCGAGTTCGGCCCCGCGTTTGGCGGACGCGTAATCGCTGTAGTCATCGGAGGTCGCAGATGCGGCCACCACTGGTGAGGTCTCGTCTACGTGCAAGCCCCATTGGTAGACGGATCCACTGGAGATGTATGCGTACCGGTCGACGTGACCGCGCAAAACGCGTGCATTCTCACCGACCACTCGGGGGCTACCCGACCAGGTGTCGACGACAAGATCCCATCGACGATCACCGAGCGCATCAACCATCGCACGCTGATCGGTGCGATCCGCGAACAGGACCTCCGCTGTAGGTGGTGGCGCTCCGGTGAGCCCACGATGGAGCACTGTCACTTCCCAGCCCCGAGCCAAAGCGTCATCGACGAGAGCGCGGCCGAGGAACCGTGTTCCTCCGAGCATCAACAGCTTCATGAGGGCCATCGTCACTTGAAAAGCGTCGTGCGGCAACACGTTCGTCTGGTAGCGCAATTTCCGGCGACTGAGGCACGGACGAACCGCTCAGATACCTCGTCCGGGATTGAGAACGTTCTTCGGATCGAATGCGGCCTTGACTGCAAGCATCATTTCGCGTTCGGTCTGGCCGACCATGTCCGCCATGTACGGCGCTTTGAGAACCCCGATACCGTGTTCACCGCTGATCGTTCCGCCCAACGCCAGTGCGCCGGCAACGATGTCGTCGAAAGCTCCGCGCGCACGATCCTGCGCACCCGGTTCGGCAGCGTCGAACACGATGGTCGGGTGGAGATTGCCGTCGGCGGCGTGACCGAAGGTTCCGATCGTGACGCCGTGGCGATCGGCCGCTTCACGAATGCATTCCAACATGGACGGCAACGCCGGCACCGGCACCGCGACGTCGTCGAGAAGTACCGTGCCCAACGCCTCGAGAGCCGGCAAGGCCATGCGGCGCGCGGCGGTGAACTCTTCACCTTCCACCGGATCGTCGGTGTGGAAAACCTCTCGGGCCCCGGCACTTTCGCACGCCGCGGCGCAGTCCGCTGCCTCGGCGGCCGCCGACCTACCGTCGCACTGGATGAGTAGCATCGCCCCGGCCGATTCGTCCAGCCCCATCTTGGTCAGCCGATTGACGGCGCCGATGGTGACGTCGTCCATCAACTCCATCTGACACGGTTCGGCCACTGCCGACACGGCGAGGACGGCATCGATCGCGGACTCCGCGGAATCGAAGAACGCAACGACGGTGGTCGCGGCAGTGGGCGCCGTACGCAACCGCATCGTGGCTTCGACGATGACCGCGAGAGTGCCCTCCGACCCGACGAGCAGATGTGTCAGGTCCAGCCCCGCAACGTTTTTGCGCGTCCGTGCACCGGTACGGATCACACGCCCGTCGGCGAGTACCGCCGTCAGGGCCGCAACGTGATCACCGGTGACGCCGTACTTGGCGCAACAGATGCCGCCTGCATTTGTCGCCAGATTGCCGCCGATACTCGAGATGGACCGGCTTCCCGGATCCGGTACGTACCAAAGACCCTGCTGTGCAGCAGCTTCCGCCAGGTCACCGTTGATCACTCCGGGCTCCACCGTGGCGGTGCGCGCGGCAGGATCGATCTCGAGAATTCGATCCATGCCCGCGACGCTCAAGACGATGCATCCGTCGAGTGCGTTGGCGGCGCCGGCCAACCCGGTACCTGCCCCTCGTGTCACCACCGGAACGGCGAGTTCGTGGGCCACCGTCATGACCGCAACGACGTCGTCGACCGTCTTCGCCTTGACCAGCGCGGCGGGCCTTCCGGCTGCGGTGAGCAGTGATTGATCCCGGACGTACGCACCCATTCGGTCGGGATCGGTTGTCGCCCTGTCCCCCACCGCTTTCTGCAGACGCTCGCCCAACAGATCGATACTCGTGGTCATTGCGTTCGTCCTTCGTAGAATCCGCGCACATGGCGCTCGACCAAAACGGCAGCCTCGTCAACTGCACCGCGCTCGATCGCGTCGGCGATACCCTCGTGCTCTGCCAGCAGTGCGCCGAGCGTGGCCGCCGAGTTCTCGCGCGAGTCGAGTTCACTCAGCAGGTAGCCGGCGATGCTGTCGCGGAGAACCGTCATGACCAACCCGAACGCCTTGTTCCCGCCGGCTCCGGCCAGCGCAACGTGAAAGTCGACATCGGCGTCGTGGAATGCGACCGAGTCGTCGGCAAGGGTTGCGACGCGCATCCGCTCGATCGCATCCCGGGCGCCGTTCGGCACCGCGACGACAGTGCGCAGCGCAGCAGCTTCGAGCAGCACTCGCAATTCGACAAGATCGCCCAATGGAACTGCACCCACCTGCAACGCCGTGCTGAGAGCTGTGGCTGCGGAATCGGCCGTATGCTCGTGCGTCACCCGAGGCCTGGCAGTAGAAGTGGTGTCCGCGCCGGTCAACAATCCCTGCGCTTGCAGGACACGAAGCGCCTCACGGACCGTCGATCGCCCCACCGAGAACGTCTGCGCGAGTTCCTGTTCGGTCGGCAATGCCTCGCCGACGGGAAGCGAGCCGTCGAGTATGGCAGCACGGATTCTTCCCGACACGGCAAGGCTGAGCGGCATGCGCGACAACGGAGTCGTATCCATGCCGCGACGCTACCACCCCTTGCCTGCTTGTCTGACAAACTGTTTAATTGAGGAGATTCGTGACCCGGACCACAACAGAGAAGGTGCCGACCATGACCGACAAGCTCGAATTGGATCCCGCGACCACCGCCGTCGTGCTCATCGAGTACCAGAACGACTTCACCACCGAGGGCGGTGTCCTCCACGAGGCCGTCGCACCAGTCATGGAATCGAACGGACTCCTCGCGAACACCGCCGCGCTGGTCGATGCGGCCCGGGCGGCGGGTGTCACCGTGATGCACGCACCGATCACCTTCGCCGAGGGGTACAACGAAATCACCTCGCATCCGTACGGAATCCTCAAGGGCGTCGTCGACGGAAAGGCTTTCGTGAAAGGTTCGTGGGGCGCCGCTATCGTCGACGACCTCACTCCGAAAGACGGAGACATCGTCATCGAGGGCAAGCGCGGACTCGACACTTTTGCCAGCACCAACCTCGATTTCATTCTGCGCAGCAAAGGAATTCGCACGATCCTTCTCGGCGGCTTCCTGACCAACTGCTGCGTCGAATCGACCATGCGCACCGGATACGAGAACGGTTACCGGGTCATCACACTCACCGATTGCGTGGCAGGCACTTCGGTCGCCGAACACGAGAACGCGATCACCTACGACTACCCGATGTTCTCGCATCCCGTCACGTCGAAAGAGGTGCTCGGCGCGCTCTCCTGAGAGGACTACCTGGAATGCGCGAGAAGGAATTCACGGCTGACGTTGGTGACACTGGCGTGAACCTTCTCGTGCAGCAGGTCGTGACCGGCGTCCTCGAACTCACGCATCTCGACGTTGCGCAGCGTCCGCGCCCAGTCCCGGACGGGATCGACCGGGGCGATCCGGTCGTCGGTACCGTGAACGACCAAAACCGGGATGCCCGCGTCGGAGAGTTCCGCCCACCCGTGTTGCTCGACCGCGCTGCGCGGGATGCCGCACAGCACTGCGGAGGCAAAATCGTGATCGCGATGAGCCAGCATCGTCAGCGCCGTCACGGCACCTAACGAATGACCCATCACCGCCTGCGGAACTTCGGGCAGTTCCGCCAAGGCGATGTCAGCCAGCGCGGCTGCATCGGCAGCAAGATCGGAGAGCGGAGCCCCGACTCCCGGATCACCCTCCGACAAACCGTGCCCGGTGTGATCGATCGCCCACACGTCGATCCCCGACGCCGTCATTGCGCCCGCGAAGCGGTGATACTGGCCGCTGTGCTGGCCGAGACCGTGCAGAAAGACCAGTGACACCGTGGGCACCGCACCCCCTGCCGCCGGCCAATGCCGAAAGTGCACCTGACCGGTTCGTCCGTCGAAGAAGGGCATGCTCGTCATTCTGCACTCTCCTACGGGTATCCGCGGGCGGTGGGCGATTACTGGTGGGTTGCCTTGTCGGTGAGCGATGGCACAATCTCCGTGTGTTCCTACTCGATGATCAGATCGTCTACAGCGCCAGCGACCTCTCGGCCGCGGCCTCGTGCGAGTTCGCACTGTTGCGGCAACTCGACGCCCGAACCGGTCTGATCTCAGCCGAGGCGGCCGAGGCGGATCCGATGCTCGAGCGGACGTCGAGCCTCGGCGACTCGCACGAGCGCGAACAGCTTCAGAAGTTCATCGATCAACACGGAGACGGCGTCGTCGTCATGCCGCGACCGGAACACTCACGCGCAGGCCTGACCGCTGCCACGTTGGCCACCGTCGAGGCAGCACGATCGGGCGCGCCAGTCATTTATCAGGGAACCTTTTTCGACGGCCGTTTCCTCGGGTTCTGCGATTTCCTCGTCCGCGAAGGCGACACCTACGCGGTCTACGACAGCAAGCTCTCCCGGCACGCCAAGGTGTCGGCACTTCTACAACTCGCCGCATACGCGGATGCGTTGGAGCGCAATGCAATCGCCGCCTCCGATCAAGTTCATCTACTGCTAGGCGACGGCAGCACGTCGTCGCACGACATCGGAGACATCGCGCCGGTATTCGCGGCACGTAGAGCTGAACTCGAACGAGTCCTCGACGAGCACCGCGCCGAGGGGAAACCGACACAGTGGCTCGACGATCGGTACCTGCGTTGTGGTCGATGCGACACCTGCAGCGTCGAGGTCGAAAGCCATCGAGACCTGCTGCTGGTTGCGGGCGTCCGCGGCAATCAGCGTGAACAGCTGATCGTCTCGGGGATCACGACAATCGACGAACTCGCCGCGAGCACCGGCCCAGTCGAGGGCATCCGCCGGGAAACACTCGACAAACTCCGTGCACAGGCCGCGGTTCAACTACGCCAGGAACTGTCCGGCGACGCCGAATTCGAGGTCTACGAACCCTCGGCGCTCGGCGGACTCCCCATCCCCGACGACGGCGACATCTTCTTCGACTTCGAGGGCGATCCGCTCTGGGCCGAGGACGGGTCCACCGATTGGGGGTTGGAGTATCTGTTCGGTGTGGTCGAAGGGCCTGCGGACGACTACGTGTTCAAGCCGTTCTGGGCACACGATCGCGAGGGCGAGCGCCAGGCGCTCCTCGACTTCCTCGATTACGTCACCGCGCGTCGAGAAGCTCATCCAGGCATGCACATCTACCACTACGCCGCGTACGAGAAATCGGCGCTGTTGCGCTTGGCCGCACGTCACGGTGTCGGCGAGCAGACCGTGGACACCCTGCTCAGCGAGAACGTGCTCGTAGACCTGTACCCGATCGTCCGCGCGTGCCTGCGGATCGGACAACGCTCGTACAGCATCAAGAAACTCGAGCCGCTCTACATGGGTGAGCACGGCCGCGACGGCGACGTGACCAATGCCGCCGCTTCGGTCGTCGCCTATGCCGACTACTGCGAATTGCGGGACGGCGGACAAGCCGACCAGGCCAGGGAACTTCTTCAGGGTATCTCCGACTACAACGAGTACGACTGCGAATCCACCCTGCGCCTGCGTGATTGGCTCGCGGAGCGCGCCGCCGAACACGGCGTCGAACTTCGTGAGCCGACCGGGCAGATCAAGATTCCACTCGAGGAGCTCACCGAATCGGAGATCGCGCTCCGCGAATTCGCAGGACACAAGGCAGGTTCGACGCGTACCCCCGATCAGCAGGCAGCTGCTCTACTGGCCGCAGCAGTCGGTTACCACAATCGCGAGCGGAAGCCGTACTGGTGGGCCCACTTCGACCGATTGGTCACACCGATCGAAGACCTCGTGGACATCCGCGACGTCATGGTGGTCGAGCAGTCCGAAATCGAAGCGGACTGGCACAAGAGCACCCCGCGGCAGAAGAAGTTTCGTCGCCACATCCAATTGACCGGAAGTTTCGGCACCGGAACATCTTTGAGTCCGGGCAGTGATTTGTTCGCTCTCTACGCAACCCCCTCCCCCGATGCCGTTGCAAGCGAGAACCCCACCCAACGCGGCACCAGCAGCGTCAAGGTCACCGCCGTGGTCAAGTCCGAAGGACTCGACGTGGTCACCGTCGAAGAACTGCTCGGCGGTGACGAATACCTCGATGCTCCAGTCGCATTGGCACCTGGTCGTCCGATTCCCACCGGACGCATGGAGAAGTCCATCGCCGCTGCCGCATCCGGCGCCAGCGAGATCCTGCCCGAACTGCCACCCGTAGCAGCGGTCGACATTCTCCGGCGCAGCACCCCGAGGACACGCTCGGGTTCACCGCTCCCGCCCGTCGGCACCGACAACAACTACGCGGACGCCATCACCGCCGCACTTCTCGACCTCGATGATTCCTACGTGGCAGTACAGGGTCCCCCTGGTACGGGCAAGACCTACACGGGTGCTCGTGTCGTCAAGACACTGATCGAACAACATCAGTGGCGAATCGGAGTTGTGGCTCAGTCACATTCGGTGGTCGAGAACATGCTCGGCGGCATTCTGAAGGCCGGCGTGGACCCTGCACTGGTCGCGAAGAAGGGCAGCCGCAGCAAGACCGCAGAATGGCAGGACATCGCATCCGAAGAATATGCGAGATTCATCGCCGAGGCCGAAGGCGTCGGCTGCGTCATCGGCGGCACTGCGTGGGACTTCGCGAACACCGATCGTGTTCCCGCCGGCAGTTTGGACTTGCTCGTGGTCGACGAGGCAGGTCAATTCGCGCTGGCGAACACCATTGCCGTCGCGATTTCCGCGCGAAACCTGTTGCTGCTGGGCGATCCGCAGCAGTTGCCGCAGGTGAGCCAAGGTACTCACCCCGAACCTGTCGACGAATCGGCACTCGGTTGGCTCGCCGAGGGACACGGCGCACTGCCACCCGAACTCGGCTACTTCCTCGAGAAAACGTGGCGGATGCACCCGGATCTGTGTGCGCCCGTGTCCGCATTGTCGTACGAGGGCAAGCTGCGTTCCCAGGAAACCGTCAGTGCGGCAAGGAAGCTCGACGGACTCGCTGCCGGAGTACACACGGTGTTCGTCGATCACCGCGGCAATTCCACCTACTCCCCGGAAGAGTCCCAGGAAATCGTTCGCCAGATCCAGGGCCTTCTCGGTACGCCTTGGACCGACCCGAGCGAGTTCGAGGGAACCAGGCCGCTGGAGCAGTCGGACATTCTCGTGGTCGCGGCGTACAACGCCCAGGTGGGCACCGTCGAGCGCGATCTCACCGAGGCCGGTCTCACGGAGGTCGAGGTCGGGACCGTCGACAAGTTCCAGGGCCGCGAGGCTGCGGTGGCAATCGTGTCGATGGCCGCATCTGCCGTCGAGGACGTCCCGCGAGGGATGTCGTTCCTGCTGTCGCGAAACCGTCTCAATGTTGCTGTCTCACGCGGCAAGTGGTGCGCGATCATCGTTCGATCGCACGCGTTGACGCAGTACATGCCCAGTACGCCTGCGGGATTGGTCGAACTGGGTGCATTCATGAGGCTGACGAGCTAGCCGAAGCCTGTCTTACCTGAAGCACTGCCCTACCCGAAGCACTGCCCTTCGCCGCGATAGGTGGGAACCGAGGTTCGGGTGCCGTCGGCTTCGACCACGTACACGCGGTCGAAGCGCTCGCACAGCTCGCCGGCCTTGGCGTGACGGAACCACACGCGGTCGCCGATCGCGATGTTGCCGGCTTCCTTCCCGGTGACCGGCGTCTGGACTTCGCCGGCACCTTCGTTACGGAGCAGTTTGAGACCGGCGGGCCAGACCGGTGACGGAACGCGGGTGGCTCCGGCAGGTCCCGACGCGATGTATCCGCCGCCGAAAAGGGTCGTGACCGACGGCGTCGGTTTGCGCACGGCCGACAGCGCGAAGAACAGCGCCGGATCGGGACGGAAGGCACGGTAGCGGTCGAACAGGGTCGGTACGTACAGTCCGGAGCCTGCTGTTACCTCGGTCACCACAGGATCGGCCGAGCTGACCTCCAGCGACCCCGTACCGCCGCTGTTGACGATCTCGAGTGCACCCACGGCATCGGTGACGGCCGCGACCACAGCGCCCCTTCTGGACGCCAGTTCGCGGGCAGAGGCCTTCTTGACCCAACCGATCGGAGCGCTGGTGTCCGGGAGGCCGGCGATCTGGGCTTCGTAGAACATCACTCCGACGACGGAGAATCCGCGTTGGCGCGCACGCGCCGCGAGTGCGGCGACCGCGGCAGGTTCGCGCAGCGGCGAGCGTCGTACGCCTAGATGAATCGGACCGATCCGCAGTGACGCGTCGACGTCGAGACACACCCGGACAGGCGCATCTCCCGTCGACGCCGAACGAATGAGGTCCAACTGCGCATCGTCGTCGACCATCAAGGTGATCGATGCGAGAGCGGTGTCGTCGGCAGCGAGATCCGCGATGGCGCCACGATCGGCGGTCGGGTACCCCATCAGGATGTCCCGTGCGCCCAGCCCGACCAGCCACAGAGCCTCGCGCAGTGAGTACGCCATGATTCCGCGGAATCCGCCGGACGCGGTCAGTGTGTCGCCGAGAGTTTCAGCCAGAACCGTCCGACAACGAACCGATTTGCTCGCCACTCGCACCGGGGTTCCACCGGCACGGCGCACCAGGTCGGCTGCATTACTGCGCAGTGTGGTCAGATCCAGAGCAGCCAGAGGCGGGTCGAGTTCTCGCGTGGCAGCAGTGAGTCGATCAAGGGTCCTGGTCACAGATGATCCAATCGTCGCGGCGTGCGACCAGTCAATCACCAATCCTGGACGTATGTCCAGGATGGCGGTTCTACTGAGGCGCGACCACTGCTTTATTGGCGATTACCTGAACCATTTCTCCGAACTCGGCAATAGTCGCGTCGGAGTCACGATCGACCAGCCATCGCAGAACAAGGCCGTCGATCATTGCAAGACTCAGTCGCGCAATCGAACTCAACGGCTCCGTCCACACCGTGCCCGATATCTTGGCGCACTCTTCGAGAAACGACACCGCGAGCTCATCCATTATTCGGTACTGCTCAAATGCAACCGCCCCAGCACGTTCGGCTCCGAGATTGCGACTACGCAGTGCCTGCGCGGTAATTTCGTAGGTCAACAACTGACGATCCGGGGTTGCCTCGATGGTCGGCCACATTCCGGTCAGGCCGATGTGCAGCAATTCCCTGAGCCCCTGCACGCCACTGAGATCCGGCGCGTGGCGGACCTGCGCGAACGCATACTGCATCGACGCACTGAGTTGCAGAATGAGCGTTTCACCCATTGCCGCGATCAGCGCTTCCTTGCTCTCGAAGCAGTAATGAACGACGCCGAGCGATACCCCGGCCTCCTCTGCCACCGCCCTTACCGTCACAGAACTGACACCGCGCTGTTCCGCAATAGACAAGGCGGACTCGACCAATTGTGTGCGGCGTTCGTCCGCCGGGAGCCTGTTCAGCATCCAATGATCGTAGAACGCAAATGACAAAATCTTCGCGCAATACTTGCCTGGACGACCGTCCAAGTACATTATTGCGTAATGGCTTCGGACACTTGGCAGAACTGGGCGGGCACTCAAAGCGCCGCGCCGCGTCGCTTTGCGACGCCGACAAATACCCGTGAACTTTCGTCGTTGGTCGCCGAGGCCGCCTCGCGTGGCCAACGTGTGAAGGCCGTCGGCGCCGGCCACTCGTTCACCGGTGTCGCGGTCACTGACGGTGTCCTCGTCAGCCTGGACAACTTGAGCGGAATCGACTCGATCACACCGACCGACGACGGTGCGCTGGTCACTGTTTTTGCAGGCACTCGCCTTCATGCTCTCAACGACGCCTTGTGGCAACGCGGATATGCGATGGCCAATCTCGGTGACATCGACGTCCAGTCACTGGCCGGCGCGACGTCCACCGGCACACACGGCACCGGCGCACGATTCGGCGGTATCGCCACGCAGATTCGCGGAATCGAGATCGTTCTCGCCGACGGATCCGTCGTTACCGCAAGCGCCGACGAAAACGTCGAATTGTTCGAAGCAGGCCGCCTCGGATTGGGCGCAATCGGCATCATTTCGAAGATCACTCTCGCCTGCGTCCCGCGATTCACACTTCGCGCAATCGAGGAACCCGACACGCTGTCTCACATACTGGACACCCTCGAGAGCGATCGTCTGGGCTTGGACCACTTCGAGTTTTACTGGTTTCCGCACACCGACCGTGTCCTGACGAAGAGCAATACGCGACTGCCCGGAGATACCGAACCCGATCCAGTGGGCAAGGTCCGCGCGTTCGTCGACGACGAACTCCTCTCGAACACACTCTTCGAAGGCGTCAACCGCGTTGCCACCCTGGCGCCGGCCGCGATCCCGAGAATCAACAACGTGTCGTCTCGATTGCTCGGCGCCCGGGAGTTCACCGATCGCAGCTACCGAGTATTCGCGTCTTCGCGCCGGGTGAAGTTCAAGGAGATGGAATACGCGATCCCCCGCGAACACGTCACCGAGACACTCCACGAAATCGACCGCTGGATGAAGAAGTCCGGAACCAACGTCGCATTCCCCGTCGAAGTACGTTTTGCTGCCGCCGACGACCTCTGGCTCTCCACTGCTCACGGACGCGACACCGCATACATCGCCGTACACCAGTACCACCGACGACCCGAAACCGAATACTTCGCCGCGGTGGAAGCCATCGCGCGCGCCGTCGACGGCCGGCCGCATTGGGGAAAAATGCACAACCGGACCGTCGACGACCTGCGTCCTACGTACGACCGACTCGACGACTTTGTCGCCGTTCGAGACAAGTACGACGCGAATCGTGTGTTCGACAACGAATACTTGCGTCAGGTACTCGGCGACTGACGGTCAGTGCCGCAGCAGTTCCGCTTTTCGCGCATCGCTCGCAAACGAGGCCTTGATCGAGTTCCGGGCGAGGGTGTCTCGCTCGGCCTCCGTCAGACCCAGGGCTCGGCCCAGTTCGGTGAAATTGTCGTCGACATATCCCCCGAAGTAGGCCGGGTCGTCGGAGTTGACCGTGACGATCAAACCCATCTCGAGCATCGATCGAAGCGGATGATCCGACAGCGAATCGAACACCCGCAGACGAACGTTCGACAACGGGCAGACCGTCAGTGGAATCTCCTCGTCGACCAGACGCTCGATCAGGGCAGGATCCTCGAGTGCCCGGACTCCGTGGTCGATCCGCTCGGCGCCGAGAATGTCGAGCGCCTGCCAGATGTACTCGGGCGGTCCCTCTTCACCGGCGTGAGCCACAACGTGCAAACCCTCGGCACGCGCGCGGGCGAACACGTCCTCGAACAGTGACGGCGGGTTGCCGACCTCCGCGGAGTCGAGTCCGAGCCCGACGATCGGAGCCTGCAGGCGAATTATCTCGGAGAAGATCTCCTCGGCGTCCTTGACGGGCTGATCTCGGAGGATGGCGGCGATTGCCGCGCTGCTGAGCCCGAACTCGCGCTCACTCGATGCCACCGCATCCATGATCCCGTCCAGGACCTCGGTCAGCGGAACACCACGGACCACGTGCGCCTGTGGATTGAAGAAGAACTCGGCATGCGCGACGCCGGCGGCAGCCGCGCGGCGGAAGTACGCTCGCGTCAGGTCGGCAAAATCCTCCGCGGTGCGCAGGACGGCCATGTTGGCGAAGTAGAGATCGAGGAACGACTGCAGATCGGTGAACTCGTACCTCGACTTCAGATCGTCGATGTCCTTGTACGGCAAGTCCATTCGATTGCGCTCGGCAAGTCGGTAAATCTGTTCGGGTTCCAGAGAACCCTCGATGTGCATGTGCAGCTCTGCGACAGGTGTAGCCATGTCGGTGTTACCGCCCCTTCCAGACCGGGGCGCGCTTCTCGGCGAACGCCGTCGCGCCCTCGCGTGCATCTTCGGACGCGAACACCGGCGCCATGACCTGCAACTGCTTCGCGAAAGCTTCGTCGTCGGACCAACCGCCGGCCTTGACGACGATCTCCTTGGTGACCGCAACCGCGAGCGGTCCGTTGCGGGTGATGCGATCAGCCAGCTCCAGCGCGCCTTCGAGCGCCTTACCCGGCTCGGTCAACGTGTTCACGAAGCCGTAGCGGTAGGCCTCCTCGGCTGTGAAACTGTCACCGGTCAGGGCCAGTTCCAATGCCTTCTGGTACGGAATCCGCTTGGGCAGGCGCAACAATCCGCCTCCACCTGCGACCAGCCCTCGCTTGACCTCCGGGATACCGAACTTCGCTTCGGACGACGCGACCACCAGGTCGGTGGCAAGCACGAGTTCCGTGCCGCCTGCCAACGCGAAGCCCTCGACCGCCGAAATGATCGGCTTACGCGGCGGCCCTTCCGTGAATCCGAGACCGCGTCCCGGCACGAGTACGTTCTCGCCGGCCACGAATGCCTTCAGATCCATACCGGCACAGAAGTTTCCGCCGGCCCCTGTCAGCACCGCCAAGGACAGATCGTCGTCCGCATCGAGCTCTTCGACCGCAGCGGCCAATGCGTGACTGACCGCCGAGTTGATGGCGTTACGCGCCTCGGGCCGGTTGATGGTGATGATCAGTGTCCGCCCGCGCCGCTCGGTGAGAACCTCGTCCGCCATGATGTCCCTCTCGTTTGTCGACCACGCTCGCGTGACTACGCGACGTTGCGTTCGACAATACGGACGAAGCCATCGGGGTCGATCTGCGCGGTGTCGTGAGTGCAGAACCACCCCTGGGTGAACCTCGTCGAGGTCGCTTGCGGCGAGTTCCAATACCGACGCGTGACACTCGGTCCACGGCACAGCAACTCACCGAAACCACCTGGAGCATCCGGGCCGTACAACGCCACTTCCATTCCACCGAAAGCGATTCCGACGCTTCCGAGGTGGGTGGGCGCCGACTCGGTTGGCAGAATGAGACCAGCCCCACAGGTCTCGGTTTTGCCCCACCCGATCACATGCCGAGCGGCCGGGAACAGGGTCAGCAGCTTGGATTCCTGTTCGGCCGTGATCGGCGACCCGCTGCAATCGATCCACTGAACCGACCTCGAACCGGCACGCGCCGCCGGTCCAAGGGTGAGCAACCGTGGCTCGAGCAGGTCCTCGGGCCGCCCGGTCACGATGTCGACGGTATGCACACTCTCACGCCAGAAGTCGCCGGCGAGGACCACCGTTCCACCGACCACCAACGTCGCGAGCACGTGCACGAATTGCCGTACCGACTTGAAGTCATTGTCCACCAACAGATTGCGCACACCTTCGACGCCGTAATCGCGCGAGTGCAGAATGCCGACGATGGCGGAGAGCACGTTCTCGTTGCTCAACTCGACGCCCAGCATTTCACCCGAAGAATCGGCGGTGTACGCGAGGATCGCCATCTCCTCCGGGGCGGCACCGTCGTCGATGAACGGAACACCGTGTGGGAGTTCCCCGTCGAGCACCAACACCGAGCCACTGTCCGCGATGACGAAGTCCGCCGCGTCGTCGCTCAGATGAACACCCACGGAGACTGGAACACCGCCGGCGAGAATGACGCCGAGGCACGCCTCCATCCACCTCACCCCGGCGGCGACGCGAATGGCCACACGGTCACCGATCTCGACGCCTCGCGACTTCAGCCCACCTGCGACCCGCGACGCCTCGGCCCACAACTCCGCGAAGGTGACCTGCTCGCCGTCGACCTCCTCCACCGCGATGCGTGAGGAGAATCGATGAACGGCGATATCAAGGAGTTCGGACAGCGACGGGTCGAGTTGGCTGTACCGAAGCACCCCGTCACCCGCACGGGTGACACGGGCGTCGGCGAGGAGCTGAGTCGAACACGGGTATTCCACAAGCGTCGACCGCATCGATACCTCCACGTCACTGACAACCCACCGGCCATTCGACTATATGACGTGGATCACAGTTCGTGGAGGTCTCTGGCGATAATCGTCGCAAACTTACTTTCCGGAGTAGACCGCTTTGCCCGGTCCGACCTCGAGGAAACTGCGGACAGCGCCGCGTAGGTCATCGGTGGCGAACAGCGCACCGGACACCCCGGGAGTCACCGAATCCGCGTGGGCGATCCCGCCGGAACGCCAGGCCGCCACGATCTGCTTGGTGGCATCGTGGGCTCGCGTGGGCCCGTCCGCCAACCGGGCCGCCAGGGCACGCGCCGCAGCATCGACATCGTCGTGAACGGCATTGACGACGCCCCACGAGTGCAGAGTTGCGGCGTCGTAGAGATCGCCGGTCATGACCAACTCCCGAGCCCGTCCGGAACCGGCGCGCTCGGCCAAACGCTGCGGTCCACCCATGGACGGCGTCAGACCGACCACTGTCTCGACCAGTCCGAACTTCGCCTTCGGCGCCGCGAGGATGATGTCGCAGGCCAAGGAGATCTCGAAGGCAGCAGTCAGCGTCAGCCCGTGCGCCGCGTAGATGACCGGGCACGGCAACGCCTCGAGCGGATGGCAGATCTGGGCGAACAGTTCGCGCCACAATTCCGCTCCCTGCTCCGGGTTCAGTCCGTCGAACACATGGACGTCGACGCCGGCCGAGTTGACCTTGCCCTCGGCGCGCAGAAGCACAGCGCGCGGTGGGTTTTCGGTCAGCGCTGCAACATCGGCGATGACGGCGTCGAACATGGCCTGATCGAACAGATTGAGTGGTCCGTGCGCGAACGTCAGGACAGCCACCTCGGCACCACCATCGGTGGTGAAGCGCTCGAGGCGGGTGGGATGCGATTCGGGAGCAGTCATGCCGCCACACTGCCACATCGAACCGGCCTACGATCGTCGGGTGGACGGTCTGAGAAATGCACTCGCGGACGTTGTGGGACACCGGTTCGTCGTCGACGACGCCGACGTATTGGCGACCCGTTCCACCGACCAGACAGGGCGCTACAGCGGGCGCGCCAGCGCTCTGGTCCGACCCGGAAATACCGCCGAAGTCTCGGCAGTGCTGAACGTGTGCCGCTCGCGCGGCGTACCGGTCACCGTTCAGGGCGGGCGAACCGGTCTGGTCGCCGGGACGGTGCCCGAGCACGACGACGTCCTGCTCTCCACCGAACGCCTCGAGGCGATCGGCGAAGTCGATGTTGCCGCCGGTCGGATCGCCGTCGGTGCGGGAGCGACACTCGCGCAGGTACATTCGGCGGCCGCCGCCGCCCGCCTGAAATTCGGGGTGGACATAGCTTCTCGGGATACAGCGACGATCGGCGGCATGGTCTCCACCAATGCCGGTGGGCTGCACACGGTTCGATACGGGAACATGGCCGAACAGGTGCTCGGCCTCGAGGTGGTGCTCCCCGACGGGACCACGGTGCGCCGGTCACCGAAAGTGTTGTCCGACAATTCCGGATACAACCTGCCCGCACTGTGGGTGGGCAGCGAGGGAACTCTTGGTGTTGTCACGGCGGTCGATCTGAAACTACGTCGGGTACCGACTCACCGGGTCACGACGCTGACCGGTTTCGACAGACTGCAAGACGTCGTGGACGCGGGGCGCACGTTGCGCACTCTCGACGGGGTCGACGCACTCGAATTGTTGGACGGGCGCGGTCTCGAACTGGCCGCACGCCATTTGAACGCTGCGGTGCCGACGGGGCGGGCGTGGTACCTGCTCGCCGAGGTGTCCGCGGCCCACGATCCGCTGGAAGACCTGGCCGAGCTGCTCGAACGCATCGACCCACCGGAGACCCCGGCCGTGGCGGTCGACGATCCCGGCTCGACGCGTTTGTGGGCGGCGCGGGAGTGTTTCGCCGAAGTGGTCGGACTGTTCGGTCCCCCACTGAAATTCGACGCGGCGCTTCCGCTGGACTCGCTTGCCACCTTCGCCGAGGACGCCGCGGCGGTGATCGCGAGTCGTGCCCCCGAGGCAATTCCGATCCTCTTCGGACATGTCGCCGAGGGAAATATCCACCTCAACGTCCTGAACTGCCCGAACGCCGACACCGTGTACCGCAGCGTCCTCGAACTGGTTCGCGATCACGGCGGAAACGTCAGTTCCGAGCACGGGGTGGGCTCGCTCAAACGCAACTATCTGGACCTGGCCCTCTCTGCGGAGGACATAGCCACGATGTGGGCGATCAAGCGAGCCCTGGACCCGAGCGACTATCTCAATCGTGCAGTGATGTTTCCCGACGCGCTTCGGCACTGACGGCCATCGCGTCGTCGTGTGCGTCGCCGCGCAGAGGCCGAGCGAAGCACACCGAAGCGACGAAGCCGATGAGCAGCACGCCTGCGGGCAGCCAAATCGACTCCGACATCGCCGTGCTGAACGGTTCACGGACGAACTCGGGTAGGTGACCCACTCCGGCTTCGGAACTGCCGCCGGTCAGACCCTGAGCCGCCAATCGTGCGGTGATCAGTGCTCCGATCGCGGCACTGCCGAGAACCGCACCCACCTGCCGGGTGGTGTTGTAGACGCCGGCGCCGGCGCCGGCCTGCATCGGAGGCAGGTTGTGTGTGGCGGTGGCCGCGAGCGGTGACCAGATGCATGCGTTGGCGAAGCCGATCAGGCCGATCGGCAGGAGCAGTTCCCAGATCGCGACGTCGGGAGACATCACCAGTGCGAGCCAGCCCAGGGCGATCGCGAACAGCAGGAAGCCGGTGCCCGCGATGTAGCGCGGATGCGTCTTGTCGACGAGCTTGCCGATGATCGGCGCAAAAATGCCGGTCAGCACGGCCATCGGAACGAGGAGGAGCGCCGACTGCGTCGGGGAGAGTCCGCGAACTGCCTGGGTGTAGAACATCAGCGGAAGGACCATCGACGTGATCGCGAAGCCCATCGCGGTGATCGCGACGTTGGCGAGCGAGAAGTTGCGGTCCTTGAAGAGTTCGAGTGGGAGCAAGGGCTCGTTCTTGTTGCGCGACTGGTAGAACACGAACACCGCGAGCAACACCACACCGGCGCCGATCAGGCTCCAGACGAATCCGTTCCAGTCGTACGAACTGCCTTCCTGGATTCCGAACACGAGCAGGAACATGCCTGCGGCGCTGAGAATCACGCCGGGGATGTCGAACTTGTGCTCGCTGGTCGGCAACGACGGAACAAGCTTCCACGCGAGGAGGAAGGCGATGACACCGACCGGGACGTTGACGATGAAGATCCATTCCCAGCCGAGATTGTCGACCAACACACCACCGGCAAGCGGACCGACCAGCGTCGCAACACCGGCAACCGCGCCCCACAGGCCCATTGCGGCGCCACGCTTGTTCGGCGCGAACGTGCGTGTGATGACGGCCATCGTCTGAGGCGTCATCATTGCGGCGCCCAGACCCTGGAAAGCTCTTGCCACGATGAGCATCTCGACGCTGCCGGACAGACCACACCACAGTGAAGCGCCGGTGAACAGTACGAGGCCGATCATGTACAGGTTCTTCGGTCCGAACCTGTCACCGAGCCGGCCGGTGACGAGCAGCGGCACCGCGTACGCCAGTAGGTACGCGCTGGTGACCCAGACGACCTTGTTGATGTCGGTGCCGAGGTCCTCCATGATCGCAGGGTTGGCGACAGCGACGATGGTGCTGTCCACCAGAATCATGAAGAACCCGATACACAGCGCCCACAGCGCGTGCCAGGGATTGACCTGCTTTTCCATCTTCAGTCCTTAGGTAGTGCGGACGAGCCTGCGGAGCCGGCCAGCCGGTCGAGAAGTTCTTGTGAGAGCCAGGGCATTTCGCCGCTCTCGATGTCAGTCACCAACGCGCCGATCCACTCTCTTTCGGCGACGGTCAGTGCGTGGGCGTAGTCCGCGCCCACCGTGAAGATTCGTGGTTTTTCCGCCGCCTTCAGCGCTTCGTAGTCGGCCTCGAATTTCGCGATCGTCTTGTCGAGGTGCGCGAGACGAATTCGAAGCATCTGACACGCGGTGGACGCGGAGAGGTTGTGCATTTCGGCGAGCGCGAGCGGCAACCGCGGATACTCCCGCACCGGAACCGCCAACATCTCACGTAGTTGATGCTCGAGGGCCTCACGGCCCCGGGCGGTGATCTCGTACGTCGTCCGTTCGGGCCGGTTGCCCTCACGATCGGTCCCGATCGAAGCCAGAAGTTCCTGCTTCTCCAACCGGGAAACCGTGTGATAGAGCGATCCCGGCTTGATCTTCACCAACTGATCGCCCCGGCGAACCGAGGCCAGTTGATACATCTCGTACGGATGCATCGAACGCTCGGACAGCAGGCCCAGAACGGTAATTCCCAGAGGCGTCAGTGACACGTCACCCATGAGTCCCCCTCCCTGACAAGCCGCAATTGACTATTTCTTGACTATTCCACCTGAAATAGTCCAGATGGAATATACGACCTCTGTCCATCTCGATCAACCCGTTCGAATCGGACTAGCCTGTAGCGAGTGGACGAACATCACCTCGACATCATCCGACTCGCTTGGGCACGTGAACTGGGCCTCGGCGACTCGGCACTTCGGCCGGCACACACGGCCCGCGTCGTCGGCGACGACATCCACGTTCTCGATCTGGCAGGCTCAGGTGCGATCGTCGGGCCGCAGTGGTTCATCGAGCGCACCGAGGACATCTCCGTCGACGCCCTGCTGCAACCGGCGCGTCTGCTCGAGATCGCCGGCGATCACGGCGGCAGAATCACCGGCCCCGTCGATCTCGCTTTCCTCGGCGACTACACGGACGCGCCGCCCGACGAGCAACTACTGATTTCCCACGACATCGACGACGCCCTCGCCGTCGCTGCGCTGTGCCCACCCGACGACAGCACCACAGCCGACCTCGGGAACCGGACGCGGTGGTTCACCGCCCTCACCGATTCCGCCGAGGTGCTCGGATGCGCGGCATACTCCGAATTTCAGGGATTCGTGGCAGATCTCACGACCCTGACTGCTCCAGCGCATCGCCGTCACGGAATCGGCTGCGCAGTAACGCTTCTCGCTGCGGAGGACGCTCTCGATTCCGGATTGATCCCGCAGCTACGCACAAGTCGCGGCAGTGCGATCGGAGCGACGCTTCCACGTAAAGCCAAATTCGACGTTCTGGGGGCATACGCTCGGGTACACGTGCACCTGCCCAGTTGACACTCGAACGAGAGGGACCGCAGATGAGTACGGAAGACGGCGCGAGCGAACCGACATTCGTCGAAGAGGGTCGTGAATTCAAACGCGACACCAACTACATCCCGACCCGGATCACCGAGGACGGCCGCGACGGTTACCCCGTCGAACCCGGGCGATACCGGTTGATCGTGGCACGTGCCTGCCCGTGGGCAAACCGCGCCATCATCGTCCGCCGCCTGCTCGGCCTCGAAGACGTACTGTCGATGGGCATCTGCGGTCCGGTTCACGACAAGCGAAGCTGGACTTTCGATCTCGACCCGGGCGGCGTCGATCCCGTACTGAAGATCCCGCGACTGCAGGACGCATACTTCGCCCGAGATCCCCACTACCCCAGGGGAATCACGGTGCCCGCCATGGTGGAGATCGCCACGGGCAAGGTGATCACGAACGACTACCCACAGATCACCCTCGACTTCTCGACGCAATGGAAGAAGTACCACCGCGAAGGCGCACCGGATCTGTACCCGGAGCCTCTGCGAAACGAAATCGACGAAGTGGCCGAGTACGTTTTTCGCGACGTCAACAACGGCGTCTACCGCTGCGGTTTCGCCGGTTCACAGCAGGCGTACGACGAGGCATACAACACGCTGTTCGCTCGCCTCGACTGGCTCACCGAACGTCTTGCCCGGCAACGTTTCCTGGTGGGCGACACCATCACCGAAGCCGATGTGCGCCTGTTCACCACGCTGGCGCGGTTCGATCCCGTCTATCACGGCCACTTCAAGTGCAACAGAAGCAAACTCAGCGAGATGCCGGTGCTGTGGGACTACGCGCGCGATCTGTTCCAAACCCCCGGATTCGGTGACACCATCGACTTCACACAGATCAAAGCGCACTACTACATCGTGCATTCCGAGATCAATCCCTCCGGAATCGTGTCCAAGGGACCGGAATTGACACACTGGCTCGAACCGCACGGACGCGAACAGTTGGGTGGCCGACCGTTCGGGGACGGCACACCACCTCATCCGCCCATCCCGTCGGAAGTGGTTCCGGCAGAGCACTGGGCCACCAGGTGGGTCGCGGGGGCTACTCCCCTGCGTACGTGCCGAAACTCCAGTACACACCTTCGGGATCACGGCAGGTGAACCCCCGCGAACCGTAGTCCTCGTCGCGCAATCCCTGCGTGATCGTGGCGCCCGCCGCGACAGCGCGTTCGTGGAGTGCATCGGCGGCGTCCGCGTCGTCCACGACGATGTACACCGAACCGATTCCAGGCGGCAGGCCGGCGATCGCAGAATCGGTGCGCGGCGAACCCAACATGATGCCGCCACCGCCCGGCCAGTCGAGTTGGGCGTGGTCCACCACGTCTCCCTCTCCGTAGACGGCCTTCTCCACGAAACCGAAGGTGCTCACCAGAAAGTGGATTGCCGCACGGGCGTCGAGGTAGCGCAGCGTCGGCCAGATGGTCGTCGAACGAGATTCCGAAGTGGCGGTCATAACACTCGAACTCCTGCCTGGGAAAACTCACGAAGAAAACCGAGTCTCGTACGAGCCTATGGCCCCGGTGATCACCGCCGCCAGCGAAAACTTCACCTATTCTCGAGATACGGTCCACCTCGCTTCAGAGGAGGACAACTGTGGAGGGGCAGCAATGAGCAAGTCGACGAACAACGACAGCGGGCGTATCGAGAAGGTCCTCGTTTCCGTTCTCGACAACGGAAGCCGCCTGCAAGCGCCCGCAGTGGCCAAATACGTCAACCATGTCCGTAAGGCCCACCCCGACGAGTCACCTGCTCAGATCGTCGAGCGGATGGAGAAGATGTTCATTCTCGCCGTGACCGGAAGCGGCAGTGCCGTCGGCGCCACCGCCGCCGTGCCGGGCGTCGGAACGGTCGCGTCCATCGCTGCCGTCGGTGCGGAATCGGCTTTCTTCCTCGAGGCGTCAGCGCTGCTGACGTTGGCAATTGCGTCAGTGCATGGAATCTCCGTACAGGATCACCAGCAACGACGTGCCCTGGTCCTGGCAGTCGCCCTCGGCGAATCCGGTATGGAGATCGTGCAGAAGGCCACCGGAATCACAGCCAAGAATTGGGGAACGGCAATCACGAGCAAGATTCCCGGACCCACGATGAGGGGAATGAACAGCACCCTCGTGCGGAAATTCGTGACCAAGTACGCCGCGAAGCGCAGCGCACTGATCCTCGGCAAGCTCGTTCCGGCCGGAATCGGTGCGGTCATCGGCGGTGCAGGCAACCGTGCAATCGGCAAGGGCGTCGTCAAGAATGCGCGCGAAGCCTTCGGACCGGCACCGGCCAGGTGGACCGACCACCTGATCGTGATGCCTGCCGACGATGCCGCAGTGCTTCCCCAGACGGAGACACGCCGGGCCATCCGCAGATAGCTGTCCGGGCCGTAGGCTCGCATCACGTATTCGCCGCCGACCCGGGAGCAGCATTGACGAACACCGCAATGGGATCCTTCTCTGCCCCCATCGAGATTCGTGGGTTGACGAAGACGTTCAAGGCGGCGCGCGCGGTCAACGACCTGAGCTTCGACGTTCAGGCGGGCTCGATCACCGGGTTTCTCGGTCCGAACGGTTCGGGCAAGACGACCACGTTGCGGATGCTCCTCGGACTGGTGTCACCGACGTCGGGATCGGCCACGATCAACGGCACCCCGATGCGTTTGCTGCCAAACCCGGCTCGGACCGTCGGCGCAGTACTCGACGTCGGCAGTCTCCATCCGAAACGAACGGCCCTCGGACACCTCGAGATCTACGCGGCCGCTATCGGCATGCCGACTCAGCGCGCGGCGCAGGTGCTGGACATGGTCGGTCTGAGATCGGTCGGAGCCCACAAGACCGGCACCTTCTCGCTCGGGATGCGCCAACGCCTGATCCTTGCCACCGCGATGCTCGGTGATCCCGAGATCCTCGTGCTCGACGAACCCGCGAACGGACTCGACCCCGAGGGCATGGCGTGGCTTCGTCAGTTCCTGCAGACCTTCGCCGGTTCCGGCCGAACGGTTCTGATCTCGAGTCACGCGCTTCGTGAAGTGGAAGCGACCGTCGACAGCGTGGTCATCGTCAGCGCCGGCTCACTCGTCTACCAAGGGACCATGGACGAACTTCGCCGCTCGCAGCGCAGTCGACTGCTCGTCTCGTGTTCCAACCCAGCGCTCCTCGCCACGGCATTGGCCGCTCGCGGAATCATCGACGCCCAGATCACGCAGGACGGACGGCTCGCCGTGGGCGGCACCGACACGTCGGTGCTCCCACCGGTGGCATCCGCCGCCGGTGTCACGATCTTCGGCGTCGCAACCGAAGGCGCAGATCTCGAGCAACTGTTCCTCGCGATGACAACACCGCAGTACGCGGTTCCCCAGGTCGGATACCACCGCCCACCCGGTCCCGGTTCCGGACCGGGCTATTACGGCCCTGCCGCATACGGACCTTCCGGAGGACACCGATGACCACGCTCGTGCGCGCGGAGACACTCAAAGTTCTCACCCTGCGCTACTGGTGGGCACTGGCCATCGCACCGGTCGTCGTGGCCGTGCTGATTGCTGCCTCCACCAGGACGTTCGTCGAAGCCGTGGCCGATTCGGCAGACACCACCTTCGACGTCGATGTCGTGTCCACCGGCGTCAGCCTCGGTGTCTCCAACACGCTTGTCCTGGTGTTCGCGGCTGTCTTCGGAGCACTCACCGCCGGATCCGAATTCGGCTACAAAACTCTCACCACGACGTTCCTCACAGCTCGCGGCCGTGACGGAGTTCTCGGCGCAAAACTTGCCGTCGTCGCGGTATTCGCCGTCGGCTACGCGTTGGCGGTCGAAGTAGTCAGCATCGGCGCGATGTTGCTCTTCGGCCGGGACTTCAGCTTCACCACCGATCTCTTCGCCATCTGCGCCGCAGGCATTCTGGCGTGCGCTCTGTGGGCACTGCTCGGCGCCGGGGTGGCACTGCTCACCGGTTCGTCGATGGCCGGTGCCCTCTCGGTCATCCTGTGGTTCGTCTTCGGTGAATGGATCGTCCGCGCAGTGCTGCTCGCGATGGATCTCGGCGGGGTCGGGGCCGCGCTTCCGGTGTCGGCCACGATCGGCACGATCATCAATGCGGCCCCGTCGATCGACGTCGACGCGTTTGCGTCCTGGCCGAGCGGCCCGATGATGCTGGCAGCTTGGGTGGTTCTGTTCTGCGGGCTCGGTTGGCTGCGGACCAGGACCCGCGACATCACCTGAAAAGGCTGTCTGGGGCCGGGTCTACCGTGGATCTCGATGAACACGATCAACACGGACAGTCCGGTAGCTGGAGAGGTCGATCGAGCTCCGGGCTGGATCCGCCGCTTGGCGCACGCATGCTGGTTGCACCGAAGAGTTGCCATCGGCGCGCTTCTGGTGACCGTCATCGCTTCGGCGATCGACATCTCGTTTCCTCTTCTGACCCGCTATGCGCTCGACGCCGCAAGCCAGGAGAACCCAGGCAAGGTGATCGGGTTCGTCGCGCTGGCGATCGCGCTGCTCGCGGTCGTGCGCTTCGCGTGCCAGTACGGCCGACGGATGCTTGCCGGCCGACTCTCGCTCGATGTTCAACACGACTTGCGGCTCGCCCTGCTCGGCTCGCTGCAACGCCTCGACGGACGCGGGCAGGATCAGATCCGCACAGGCCAGGTGGTATCCCGGTCCATCACCGATCTACAACTCGTCCAGGGTTTGCTCGCGATGGTGCCCATGTCCGCGGGTGCGCTCCTGCAATTCGTGCTCGCGATCGGCATCATGGCGTGGCTCTCGCCGCTGTTGACTCTCGTCGCTGTCGCCGTCATCCCCGCAGTCGGGCTGGTGGTGTTCCTGATGCGACCGATGCTCTTCGCCGCAACATGGTCCGCGCAGCAGCGGGCCGCCGACCTCGCCCAACATGTCGAGGAAACCGTCACGGGCGTGCGCGTCGTCAAGGGATTCGGGCAGGAACAACGAGCCGTCGACCAACTCGAAAAGCACAGCCGCACGCTGTATTCGGAGCGTCTTCGCGCCGCGTGGTTGAACGCGAAATTCGCGCCGACCATGGCCGCCTTGCCCCAGCTGGGGCAGGTGGGAGTGATCGCCCTCGGCGGGTATCTCGCACTGCACGACAAGATCACCGTGGGAACGTTTCTCGCGTTCGCCACCTACATCGTGACGATGACCGGCGTCACCCGAACTCTGTCGTCGGTCATCGTCATGGCGCAGCTGGCGCGCGCCGCTGTCGAGCGTGTCTACGACGTCATCAACGCTCAGCCGGACATCGCCGATCCAGACCATCCGGTGGACCTGCCCGACGGTCCTCTCGGAGTCACCTTCGACGACGTGGCATTCGGATTCGACACCGAACGCGACGTCCTGACCGGGCTGAACCTCCGCATAGAACCGGGCGAGACCGTCGCCGTCGTGGGGCCGGCCGCGTCGGGCAAGACCGCGTTGTCCTTGCTTCTCCCCCGGTTCTACGCCCCGACTTCGGGTGTAGTGACCGTCGATACCGCGGGCGAGACGTTCCCCATCGGCGAACTGCGCACAGAACAGCTTCGTGCCGCCGTCAGCCTGGTCTTCGACGAACCTTTCCTGTTCTCGGACACCATCGCCGCCAACATCGCACTGGGGCGCGAGGACGCCTCCGACGAGGACATCCGCGCCGCAGCTGCATTGGCACAGGCAGACACCTTCATCGAGGCACTCCCGGACGGATACGACACCGTTGTCGGTGAACGAGGTCTGACGCTGTCGGGCGGCCAGCGTCAGCGCATCGCGCTTGCCCGAGCCCTCCTCGTCGACCCGCGGATTTTGGTCCTCGACGACGCCACCTCCGCGGTCGATGCGGCAACCGAGGCTGCGATCTTCGACGCGTTCCGGGCCAGACGACGGCAAACCACGCTGATCCTCGCGCACCGGCGATCCACCTTGACGCTGGCAGATCGCGTCGCGGTTCTCGACGGCGGACGGATCATCGACTCCGGAACCGTGGACGAGCTGGAAGCGCGATGTCCGCTCTTTCGCGCCCTGTTCTCCTCGCCGCCGGAACTATCCGCCGAAATCGACGAGGCCGGCCCTGACGCTTTCGGACATCAACGCCGCGAGCCCACAGCCGAGCAGCTGTGGCCGCAGGCTCCGGAATCCGAAGCCGACAGCACTACCGCTTCGGCGCAGAGTGCCGGCGGACCGATGGCCGGAGCGCTCAGCGGAATCGCGGTGACTCCGTCTCTGCGGGCAGCAGTCGACGCTCTCCCACCCGCACGCGAAGACCCCGGAATCGCTCCTGAGAGCCTGCGCGAATCGAATCCACAGTTCTCACTACGACAGATTTTGAGGCCGGTCCGCTGGGTTCTACTGGCGGTTGTCGTGTGCCTTGCCCTGGACTCCGCAGCGGCGATCGCATTTCCCTCCCTCGTCAGATACGCGATCGACCACGGAGTCGTGACCGCGGACAGCAGCACGCTCTGGATAGCGACGGCATTCGGCGCGCTCCTGGTCGCAGCGGACTGGGTCGTCGTCGCGGTCATGACGGTGCTCACCGCCCGGGCCGGCGAACGCGTGTTGTTCGGGCTCCGCGTACGCAGCTATGCACACCTGCAGCGCCTGGGTCTGGACTACTACGAACGGGAATTGTCCGGCCGCATCATGACGCGTATGACCACCGACGTCGACGCGCTCTCGTCGTTCATCCAAACCGGTATGTCGACGGCGATCGTGAGCGTCCTGACCGTCGGCGGAATTTCGATCGCCCTCCTGGCGACCGACGTGACGCTCGGCCTGGTGGCGCTGGCCGTCATCCCACCGCTCGTGGTTGCGACCGTGATCTTCCGCAAGATCTCCTCGGTTGCCTACAGCCAGTCCCGCGAACGGATCTCGCTCGTCAATGCCGACTTCCAGGAGAACATCGCCGGTCTGCGAGCGGCTCAGGCCTACCGCCGCGAAGAAGGTGCGGCGCGTAGGTTCGCAGAACGCTCCGAGAGCTACCGCCGATCGCGGATGCGGTCGCAGCGAGCCATTTCGATCTACTTCCCTTTCATTTCGTTCCTGTCCGACCTCGCGTTGGCCGCGGTCGTGTTCGTCGGTGCGCACCAGATCGCCAACGGATCGACGTCGCCCGGCGTACTGATCGCTTTCGTGCTCTACCTCGGTCTGCTGTTCGGACCGATTCAGCAACTCTCACAAGTGTTCGATGGTTACCAACAGGCAAACGTCGGATTGCAACGAATCGGCGACCTGCTGCGCACTCGCAGTTCGATCGAGACTGCCGACAGCGAGGATTTGATCGCGATCTCCGGACGACTCGACGGCGCCGTCCATCTCGACGGGGTCGGGTTCCGGTACTCGGGTGCGGACGTCGACGCCCTCTCCGATTTCGATCTGCAAATCCCGCCGGGCACGACCGTCGCTCTGGTCGGCCGAACCGGTGCCGGGAAGTCGACGGTCGTGAAGTTGCTCGCCCGCTTCTACGACCCGACGTCCGGATCGGTCGACGTGGACGGAACCGACATCCGGAACTTCCACCTCTCGCAGTACCGACGTCGCCTCGGCGTGGTCCCACAAGAAGCCCATCTGTTCACCGGCACGGTCGCCGACAACATCGCGTACGGCAGGCCGTCGGCGTCGCACGCGGAGATCGAGGAAGCGGCACGTTCCGTCGGCGCACTGAATTCGATAGCCGACATGCGTGGAGGCATGAATCATCCCGTCGGCGAGCGCGGCCAGGGGCTCTCGGCGGGCCAACGCCAACTGATCGCATTGGCCCGTGCCGAACTCGTCGACCCGGACCTTCTGCTCCTCGACGAGGCGACCGCGACGCTCGATCCCGCGACCGAACGAATGGTGCTCGAAGCAAGTCGGTCGGTCACCCGGAAACGGACTTCCGTCGTCGTAGCTCACCGCCTCGCGACAGCTGCCCGAGCGGACCTCGTTGTCGTAGTTGACCGGGGACGTATCGTTGAATACGGCCCGCACGATGTTCTGCGGTATGCCGGTGGTCACTACTCGGGACTCTGGGATGCATCGCAGGCGCGTGAGGGGAATAATCTGACGTCGAGAACTGTCATCGAAGGCAACCCCGTCGCGTGACAGTCGGCACGGATTTGTACCGCCGAGAGGTAGTGCGCGATCGCAAGATCACGGACTTCCGTGAGACAGCTCACAAATTGTGTGCCGCACAATTGCTCGTCACACGCTCGGGCTAATCTCATGTATATAGGCGCTCTGATCGGGTACCGAAATAGAAACGAGGCGAACACCTGCCGTGAGCAGCAGTTCTACATCCCAATTCGGACAGAACCAGTGGCTGGTTGACGAGATGTACCAACGCTTCCAGGACGATCCGTCGTCCGTGGATCCCAGTTGGCACGAATTCTTGACCGATTACTCGCCGGACTCGGCGAACACGGGAGGTGGAAACGGGACTGCCTCGAACGGCAACGCGGCTGCACCCGCCGCTGTTGTAGCTCCGCCTGCTGCTCCCAAGGCCACGCCTCCCGCCCCCAAGACCGCACCTCCTGCGCCGGCTGCCAAGGCTGCCGCTCCGGCCCCCGCGAAGACGGCAGCGCCCGCCGCCAAGGCCGCCCCGGCCCAGCCCGCAGCAGCCAAGCCCGCGGCCGCTACTGCGAAGCCCGCCCCTGCCGGCGGAGCCGAGGAAACCAAGGTTCTCCGCGGCGCCGCAGCCGCAGTCGTCAAGAACATGTCGCTCTCGCTCGAGATCCCGACTGCAACCAGCGTGCGTGCCATCCCCGCGAAGCTGATGTTCGACAACCGCATCGTCATCAACAACCACCTCGCGCGTACCCGCGGCGGCAAGATCTCGTTCACCCACCTCTTGGGTTACGCGATCGTCCAGGCAGTCAACGCGTTCCCCAACATGAACCGGCACTTCGCCGAAATCGACGGCAAGCCGAACGCGGTCACGCCCGAGCACACCAATCTCGGACTCGCGATCGACCTTCCCGGAAAGGACGGCAACCGCTCACTGGTAGTTGCCGCCATCCGGAACACCGAGTCGATGAACTTCGTCCAGTTCCACGCGGCGTACGAGGACATCGTCCGACGCGCCCGTGAAGGCAAGCTCACCGGCGAAGACTTCACCGGCGTCACCATTTCGCTGACCAACCCGGGCGGTATCGGCACGGTTCACTCCGTTCCTCGCCTGATGAAGGGCCAGGGCGCCATCATCGGTGCCGGCGCGATGGAATACCCCGCCGAGTTCCAGGGCGCCAGCGACGAGAAGCTGGCCGAGATGGGCGTCGGCAAGTTGATGACTCTCACCTCGACCTACGATCACCGCATCATCCAGGGTGCCGAGTCGGGCGATTTCCTGCGCACGATCCACAACCTGCTGATCAGCGACGAGTTCTACGACGAGATCTTCCACGCGCTCGGCAACCCGTACGAGCCGGTGCGTTGGCGCAAGGACGTGCCGGAAGGCGCTGTCGACAAGAACACCCGCGTTCTCGAACTGATCGCTGCATACCGTGACCGCGGCCACCTCATGGCCGACACGGACCCGTTGCAGTTCGTCAAGGACAAGTTCCACAGCCACCCCGACCTCGACGTCATCAGCCACGGCCTGACGCTGTGGGATCTGGACCGTGAGTTCAAGGTCGGCGGCTTCCACGGTCAAGAGAAGATGAAGCTGCGCGACGTGTTGAGCGTGCTGCGCGACGCGTACTGCCGCCACGTCGGCGTCGAGTACACGCACATCCTCGAGACGGATCAGCGTCAGTGGATCCAGGACCGCGTCGAGGGCCATCACGCCAAGCCTTCGGTCGCTCAGCAGAAGTACATCCTGAGCAAGCTCAACGCCGCCGAGGCCTTCGAGACGTTCCTGCAGACCAAGTACGTCGGCCAGAAGCGCTTCTCGCTCGAAGGCGCCGAAGCCGTCATCCCGATGATGGACGCCGTGATCGACCAGGCCGCCGAGCACCAGCTCGACGAGGTCGTCATCGGCATGCCGCACCGTGGCCGTCTCAACGTGCTTGCCAACATCGTCGGCAAGCCGTACTCCAAGATCTTCACGGAGTTCGAGGGCAACATGAACCCGGCAGCCGCTCACGGCTCCGGCGACGTGAAGTACCACCTGGGTGCCAGCGGAACGTACATCCAGATGTTCGGTGACAACGACATCGCTGTCTCCTTGACCGCAAACCCGTCGCACCTCGAGGCCGTCGACCCGGTTCTCGAAGGCCTGGTCCGCGCCAAGCAGGACATCCTCGACAAGGGTGAAGAAGGCTTCACCGTCCTGCCGCTCATGCTGCACGGTGACGCTGCATTCGCCGGTCAGGGCGTTGTCGCCGAGACGCTCAACCTCTCGCTGCTTCGCGGTTACCGCACCGGTGGCACCGTGCACATCGTCGTGAACAACCAGGTCGGCTTCACCACCGCTCCGGAACATTCACGCTCGTCCGAGTACTGCACCGACGTCGCGAAGATGATCGCCGCACCGGTCTTCCACGTCAACGGCGACGACCCCGAGGCTTGCGTCTGGGTTGCTCAGCTGGCCGTCGACTTCCGTGAGAAGTTCGGCAAGGACGTTGTCATCGACCTCATCTGCTACCGCCGTCGCGGTCACAACGAGGGCGACGACCCGTCGATGACCCAGCCGGCCATGTACGACGTCATCGACACCAAGCGCAGCGTTCGTAAGAGCTACACCGAGTCCCTCATCGGCCGCGGTGACATCTCGCTCAAGGAAGCCGAAGACGCACTTCGCGACTACCAGGGCCAGCTCGAGCGGGTCTTCAACGAGGTCCGTGAACTCGAGAAGTTCCAGCCCGAACCGTCCGAGTCCGTCGAACTCGACCAGACTCCCCCGGCTCGCCTGACCACGGCTGTCGCTCCCGAGGTCCTCGAGCGCATCGGTGATGCGTTCGTCAACGTCCCCGACGGCTTCACCGTTCACCCGCGCGTCAAGCCGGTTGCCGAGAAGCGCCGCGAGATGGCCCGTGAGGGACATGTCGACTGGGCGTTCGCAGAATTGCTCGCGTTCGGCTCGTTGGCCGAGCAGGGTGCCTTGATCCGCCTCGCGGGTCAGGACTCCAAGCGAGGAACGTTCACGCAGCGTCACTCGGTCCTCATCGACCGCAAGACCGGCAACGAGTACAGCCCGATCGCCAAGATCGCTGCCGACGCCGAAAACGGCGGCAAGTTCATGGTCTACGACTCCGCACTCACCGAGTACGCAGGTCTGGGCTTCGAGTACGGCTACTCGGTCGGTAACCCCGACGCTCTGGTCCTGTGGGAAGCGCAGTTCGGTGACTTCGTCAACGGCGCGCAGACCATCATCGACGAGTTCATCTCTTCGGGTGAGGCCAAGTGGGGTCAGCTCTCCGACGTCGTGCTGCTCCTGCCGCACGGTCACGAGGGTCAGGGTCCGGACCACACCTCCGGTCGCATCGAGCGTTTCCTTCAGCTGTGTGCAGAAGGCTCGATGACCGTTGCGGTTCCGTCGACTCCGGCCAGCTACTTCCACCTGCTGCGTCGCCATCACCTCGACGGCATCCGCCGTCCGCTGGTGGTTTTCACGCCCAAGTCGATGCTGCGTAACAAGGCTGCCGTCAGCAACGTCGAGGACTTCACGACGGGCAAGTTCCGTTCAGTCTTCGAGGAGCCGGCATACGAGAGCGGCGAAAGCGCACGCGAATCGGTCAAGCGGGTTCTGCTGGTCAGCGGCAAGCTGTACTGGGAACTCCTGGCGAAGAAGCACAAGGACGAGCGTGACGACATCGCCATCGTGCGCATGGAGCAGCTCTACCCCGTGCCGAAGCGTCGCCTCAAGGAGACCCTGGACCGTTACCCGAATGCGGATCAGTTCCGTTGGGTCCAGGAAGAGCCCGCAAACCAGGGTGCGTGGCCGTTCCTCGGGCTGGCTCTGCCGGACCTTCTGCCGGAGACCTTGACCGGTATCAAGCGCATCTCGCGTCGTCCGATGTCCGCTCCCTCTTCGGGATCGAGCAAGGTCCACGCGGTGGAGCAGCAGGAGATCTTGGACGAGGCGTTCCTGCCGACCAACTGATCTCAGTAATTTGACAAGGGCCGGGCCCCACATTCCGCAAGGAGTGTGGGGCCCGGCCTTTCTGCGTTCACGTCAATTCGATTGCAGCAGACCCAGATCCGGCCCGGCATCGAAGCCGACGGCGGCCAGTGCCAACGCAGGTAACGACTGAACCGTCAGGTCGATCAGTTCCTCGCGGGTGATGGCGGGCGCTCGGAGCCAACTGATGGTGGCTTCCTCGACAAACGCGATCCAACCGCGAACGGCCAACTCCACCTGAGGTGTTCGAGTCAGGCCGATCTTGGGGAGCTGATCGAGGGTTCTCTTGGCCATGATGTCGCGAGTCTGCTCGAACACCTCACGCATCTGCGGATCCCCGCTGGCGGTCCCCCGGAGCAGCGAGACGTAGGTATTGCGGTTCTCGGTCACGTAGTCGACGTACGACGCCAGCACCGAGCGGAGGGTGAGCATCGGATCGTCCGACTCGCTCGGTTCGGTGCGCTGGAGCATCTGTTCACTGCTGTGTCGGACGATCGCCAGATGGAACTCGCTTTTCGACGCGAAGTAGTGGAACAGAAGCCCCCGCGAGACACCAGCCTGATCGGCGATGTCCTCGACGGAAATCTGTTCGAGCGGCCGTTCGGCCAGCATCCGCGCCCCGAGGTCGATGAGTTGCGCTCGGCGCTGCGCAGGGTCGAGCCGCGTTCGCTTTACTGCGTCCATGCCCAATAGACTACTGAATATTCGTCAATAAGCTATTGACCGTGACTCAATAAAGGCATATCGTTCCCTACATGAGTCTTCCAGTTACAGATACCTCAGCACCTGCCGCGGATACTCGCCACGTCGGCACACTGATCATCGGCAGTGGTTTCGCCGGTCTCGGTGCGGCGATCAAACTGGCACAGGCCGGCATCACGGACTACGTCGTTCTCGAGCGCGGCAACGACGTCGGCGGAACCTGGCGTGACAACAGCTACCCGGGCGCCGCGTGTGACGTGCCGTCGCATTTGTACTCGTACTCTTTTGCACTCAATCCGGAGTGGACGCGCTCCTTCTCCACTCAGCCCGAGATCTACAAGTACATCCAGTCGGTGGCCAACCGCCACAAGGTGCTCGACAAGCACATCTTCGACTGCGACGTTCTCTCCGCACGCTGGGACGAGGCGTCTGCTCGGTGGCACGTCAGCACCAACAAGGGCGAATTCGTCGCAAAGATCGTCGTCTCGGCCGTCGGCGCATTGTGTGAGCCTTCACTTCCGGGCATCAAGGGTATCGACGGCTTCAAGGGCGAGATCTTCCACTCCTCGCGTTGGAACCACGACGCCGATCTGACCGGCAAGCGTGTGGCCGTCATCGGAACCGGCGCCTCGGCCATCCAGATCGTGCCGGCCATCGGCAAGAAGGTCTCGCATCTCGACGTGTACCAGCGCACGGCGCCGTGGATCCTGCCCCGCGCAGACCGCGAGTACACCAAGATCGAGCACCTCGCGTTCAAGTACCTTCCCGGCTTCCAGAAGTTGTGCCGTACCGGTATCTACTGGATGCGAGAGACGCAGGTCGTCGGCCTGGCCAAGGCGCCGGTCTTCATGAAGCCGTTGCAGTTCGCCGCCGAGCGTCACCTTAAGGCTCAGATCAAGGACAAGGATCTTCGTAAGAAGGTCATGCCTAACTTCCAGATCGGCTGCAAGCGCATGCTGATCTCGAACAACTACTTCCCCACCCTCGCCCAGGAGAATGTCGACCTGGTGACCGAAGGCATCGAAGAGGTGACCGCCAACGGGATCGTCTCGAAGACCGGCACCACGCGTGAGATCGATGCCATCGTCGTGGCGACCGGATTCCACGTCACCGACTCCCCCACCTTCGCGGGAATCTTCGGCAAGGACGGACGCTCGCTCGCCGAGGTCTTCGAAGAGACCGGCATGCAGGGATACAAGGGCGCGGCAGTTGCCAACTTCCCCAACATGTTCTTCCTCGTCGGACCCAACACCGGCCTCGGACATTCGTCGATGGTCTTCATGATCGAGTCGCAGATCAACTACCTGGTCGACGCGATCGCCACCATCGACAAGTACGACATCGGCACCATCGAGGTGCGCAAGGACAAGCAGGACAAGTACAACAAGGACCTGCAGGCAGCTATGTCCAAGAGCGTGTGGAACAACGGCGGTTGCGCCAGCTGGTACATGGACAAGCACGGAAACAACACCACCCTGTGGCCTGGCTTCACCTTCCAGTTCCGCAATGCCACCAAGCATTTCGACCTCGCGGCATACCGCAGCGTCGCCACCTCGGATCTCGGCGCCGTCGGCACCGCGACCACTTCACAGATCGACCTCGACGACGAGAAGGCAGTAGCACAATGAGTGATTTTGCAGGCAAGGTCGTAGTCATCACCGGAGCGGGATCGGGCATCGGTCGCGCACTAGCACTGAACCTGGCCGGCCAGGGCGCCAAGTTGGCAATCTCCGACGTGGACACCATCGGGCTCGCCGAGACAACGCGTCTGGTGGAAGCCATCGGCGCCGAGGTGAAGTCGGACCATCTCGACGTCACCCAGCGCGAAGCGGTTCTCGAGTACGCCGACGCGGTTGTCGCCCATTTCGGCAAGGTCAACCAGATCTACAACAACGCCGGAATCGCCTACCACGGCACTTTCGAGAAGTCCGAATTCAAGGACTTCGAACGTGTCATGGACGTCGACTTCTGGGGAGTTGTCAACGGCACCAAGGCATTCCTCCCCCACGTCATCGCCTCCGGCGACGGGCACATCGTGAACGTGTCGAGCCTCTTCGGTCTGCTGTCGATGCCGGGTCAGAGCGCCTACAACTCGGCCAAGTTCGCCGTTCGCGGTTTCACCGAGTCGCTTCGCCAGGAAATGCTGATCGCCAAGCACCCGGTGAAGGTGACCTGTGTGCACCCGGGCGGAATCAAGACCGCCATCGCACGCAACGCCACCGCAGGCCCGGGTGAAGATCTTGCGGTCTTCTCCGAGTTCTTCGACCGCAAGCTCGCGCGCACCACACCGGAGGACGCCGCCAAGACGATCGTCAACGGTGTTCGGAAGAGCAAGCCGCGAGTTCTCATCGGGATGGACGCAATCGCACTCGACGCCTGGGTTCGCCTCGTAGGATCGGGCTACCAGCGCATCGTCGCGATCGTCGCCGGCCGAATGATGCCCAAGTCCAGCTGAGTTCGTTTCACAGCGCCGTTCGTTTCACAGCGCAGTTCGCATAAAGAGTCAGGAGCCCTGCCGGTGAGCACGTTCACCCTTCCGCTGCCCGTGGTCGCATTATTGTTGAAGCCGTACTTCCGTCTGGCTTTCAACTCGCGGCTGCCGTATCGGATTCAACGTCTGTTGCTCGAGGCCGGGGCACCGCTACAGCAGGTTCCAGCGGGCGCCGTCGTGCACCCGCTGGAGCTGGCTTGCCGACCGGCAGAGAAGATCACCGTCGGCGCAACCGAGCGCCCCACTGCAGTTCTCTACCTGCATGGCGGGGCGTACACGCTCGGTTCGCTGTCCACACACCGTTCTCTCGCAGCTCATCTCGCCCGTGAGTCGTCCAGTGCGGTCTTCACCTTGGACTACCGTCTCGCGCCGGAGAATCCGTATCCCGCCGCTCTCGACGACGCGGTCTCAGCCTTCATGCAGTTGGTCACCGAGTTCGACTATTCGGAAGACCGCGTTGCCATCGCCGGCGATTCGGCCGGTGGCGGCCTGGCCGCGGCGACCGCTATCCGTCTGATCGAGCGTCACGGCGTGACCCCCGGCGCGCTTGCACTGATCTCACCGTGGGTCGATCCCGGCGATCGGGGTGCTACCAAAAAGGCCGACCTGGTGGTCAACACAGCGTGGTCCTTCGACGCCGCCGACGCCTACCTTGCCGGAGGCGACCGTACTGATCCCGGCTACGCACCGATGCACGGCAAGCTCGACGGGTTGCCACCCACCAGGATTCACGTCGGTTCCGAGGAAGTCCTCTACCCGCAGATCATGACGTTCACCGACAAGCTCGCCGCTGCCGGCGTCGATGTGTCCCTGGTCGAGTACGCAAGACTCTGGCACGTGGCTCACGCACAGGCGTCACTGGTGAAGGAAGCAGCAGACGCCGTTTCCGACCTCGGCCAGTTCATCGCATCGAAACTGATTCGTGCCAAGGATGATTCGAGTTCAGCAGTGGGATCAAGCGCTCACTGACGGGTGTCCCACCAGGTGCGGGCGACTTCCGAGGCTGACGCCTTGCCGGTCCGCACCTGCTCGATCATTGCGGCGAGATCGGTGGTGGACAGTTCACCGGCAACGACGCTGAGCGCCTTGACAGCCGAATCTCCCAGTGCGCCCGCTCGAAAGAGCGGAACGACATTCTGCGCAGCCAGAACGTGATTCGAATCAGCGAGCACTGTGACGGCATCGGATTGTGCCAACGCCGACAGCGTCGTGGTTCCGAATACTTGTGCACCGGGTACGTCTGCCGGCGTTGCCTGATCGACACCGGCGAAGACACAATCGGCGCCCTCGGCCAACTGTTCCACTGCCCCGTCCTCGACGAATCTCGCGGAGACGAGCGGCGTCGCCGCGGCACACGAAGGAGCAAAGGCTTCTATCGTCTTCGCTCCCAACGACTGTGCGTATCCGGTGTCGAGTGCGAGGACCGCACGATCTTCGGCCATCGCATAGTCGGAGACCGAAAGACCCTCCGGCAGAGAGCGACTCAAGGCTTCGAAGACGTCGTCGGCCTTGCGGGCCGGGGATGACGGGTCGTAGTGATCGAGCAGCGCGCCGGTGAACTCGGGCACCAAAGTGACTCGCGCTGCGTCCAGAGCCTCGAGTGATTGGTTTCGGCCACCACCCACCGATTCGACGCGAGCCGACAGGCCGGAGGAGGAGAGCACCGTCGAATACACCTCGGCCAACACCGAACTCTCCACCGATGCGTCAGCAGCCACCACGATCTGGTCACGAGACTCCGCTTCGGCACCCTCTACCACCGAATCACCGTTTGCGCATCCGCTGAGAATCGGCAGGACCATCAGTGCTGCAACAACAGTCGAATACTTCGTGCGTGTGCTCTTCACCGAAATCCTCACATCCAATCCCATGGATCGAAAACCGTGCCATGTCGGTACCTATCGTTACACTTGTCGGGCGATGCGCGGTAACCAGTCCTGACGCAGCCACTCGGTGGCGGCGCCGTCGAAGTCACTCGGGTGGCTTCGCCATAAGGGAATGGTTTCCGACGCCCGAAACACGGGACGCCCGAAAAACCGGAAGGACGCTCATGCGCACCTCACGATTTCGTTCCAACCGTTGGCTCGTAGCCGCGGCAACCGTTGTCTCTCTGACCGCACTGACAGCGTGCGGTAGCAGCGACGGTGACTCCAACAGCGATCCCAACGCGATCGTCGTCGGCTCCGCCAACTTCACCGAATCCGAGACGATCGCCAACATCTACGCCGAAGCACTGCGTGTCAACGGGTTCGATGTGTCCACGTCGTTCAACGTCGGCAGCCGCGAGGCGTACATTCCGGCACTCAAGGACGGGTCCATCAGTGTCATTCCGGATTACACGGGAAATCTCCTGCAGTACTTGGATCCCGACAGCACGGCCACCAGCTCCGCTGACGTCCTCGCTGCTCTTCCCGCAGCTCTCGGGTCGGAATTGGCAATTGCGACGCCTGCATCCGCCGAGGACAAGGACGCCGTCGTCGTCACGAAGGAAACCGCTGACAAGTGGAACCTGAAGACGATCGCCGATCTGGCTCCGCATTCCGCCGAGGTCAAGTTCGGTGCTCCGGCCGAGTTCCAGGAACGTCCAGCCGGATTGCCCGGTTTGAAGTCCAATTACGGCCTCGACATCTCGGCAGCCAACTTCGTTCCGATCGCCGACGGCGGTGGACCGGCAACCGTGAAGGCTCTCTCCTCCGGTGACATCACCGCGGCAAACATCTTCACGACGTCGGCCTCCATCCCGGAGAACAACTTCGTGGTTCTCGAAGACCCGAAGAACAATTTCCCGGCTCAGAACGTGGTGCCGGTGCTGCGCGCGTCGAAGTCTTCCGACAAGTTGAAGACAGTCCTCGATGCGGTGTCCGCCAAGCTCACCACCGAAGAGTTGTTGGCACTCAACGTCCAGGTGTCCGGCGACACCAAGACGGAGCCGGCAGCGGCGGCCAAGGCGTGGGTGACGGCGCAGGGCCTCGACAAGCCGGTCTCGTAGTCACGTGATCACCTTCGAGGGCGTCACCAAGCAGTATCCGGACGGCACCACCGCCGTCGACCGTCTCGATCTCACCATCGAGGCCGAGTCGTTCACGGTGTTCGTGGGGCCGTCCGGGTGCGGCAAGACGACGTCGATGCGCATGATCAACCGGATGATCACACCGACGTCGGGCAAGATCTTCGTCGACGGTCGTGACATCGCCCAGACCGACGCGGTGAAGCTGCGTCTCGGTATCGGGTACGTCATCCAGAACGCCGGCCTGCTTCCGCATCGCACCGTGATCGACAACGTCGCAACAGTTCCGGTACTGCGCGGTGAGTCCCGCCGCGCAGCGCGCAAAGCCGCGTTGGGGGTACTCGAACGAGTCGGTCTGGACATCTCCCTTGCCACCCGCTATCCCGGGCAACTCTCGGGTGGGCAGCAACAACGTGTGGGAGTTGCGCGAGCATTGGCTGCCGATCCGCCGATCCTGTTGATGGACGAGCCCTTCAGCGCCGTCGACCCGGTGGTGCGTGAGGATCTGCAGACCGAAATGCTCCGTCTTCAAAGCGAACTGAAGAAGACGATCGTCTTTGTCACCCACGACATCGACGAGGCAGTCAAACTCGGTGATCACATTGCCGTCTTCGGTCCCGGCGGGCGGCTTCAGCAGGTGGCGGCACCTCGCGACGTGTTGGCCGCTCCGGCAACGGATTTTGTCGCCGGATTCGTCGGACGCGATCGCGGCTATCGGGGATTGTCGTTCCGCGCTGCCGACGAGGTTCCGTTGCACCCCATTCGCACGGCCGTCGAGAACGAATTGAAGGCTCTACGTCTCGAATTGGGCGAATGGGTTCTCGTGGTCACGGACAACGGAACTCCGCAGGGATGGATCGACGTGACCGGCGTCGAAGGCCTGCGCTCGGGACGAACCCTTGCTCAGTCGACGTCTGCCGGTGGTTCGCTGTTCTCCCCCGGCGGCGATCTCCGCCAAGCACTCGATGCGGCAATCTCGTCGCCTTCCGGTATCGGCGTTGCCGTCGACGGCGAGGGCGCGGTCATCGGCGGGATCCTCGGTTCCGAAGTCGTTGCGAAATTGGCAGATCAGCGTCGACGCGAGGACGAGGAACGCAACCGCGTCGCCTTCACCGAGGGATTCGGGTCGTAGCGGCATGCGCTGGCTCATCGACAATTTCTCGACGGTCGTGGATTACTCGAAGACCCATCTGTATCTGGCACTGCTTCCTTTGCTGATCGGTCTCCTGATTGCCGTTCCGGTCGGAACAGCGATCCGCAACGTCAGATGGCTGCGCCGAATCACGTTGACCCTGGCGAGCATTGCGTTCACGATTCCGTCGCTCGCGCTGTTCGTCACCATCCCCCAGTTGTTCGGACTCAAGACCCTTGATCCTCTCAACGTCGTGATCGCACTCAGCGTGTATGCGACGGCACTGCTCATCCGGGCAGTACCCGAAGCACTCGACTCGGTGCCGGACAACGTCATCGACGCCTCCACCGCCGTCGGTTTCACACCACTACGACGCGCTCTGACGGTCGAGTTGCCATTGGCGCTGCCGGTGATGATCGCGAACATCAGAGTTATTGCCGTTACCAATATTTCGCTGGTGTCAGTCGGATCTCTGATCGGAATCGGCGGGCTTGGAGTCCTGTTCAAACAAGGCTACGACCGCGACTATCCCGACCAGATCGTTGCGGGCATCATCGCGATCGTCGTGCTGGCACTGGCGCTCGATCTGATCCTGTATCTGATCGGCCGATTCCTGACCCCGTGGACCAGAACGTCGACCTCGTCGAAGGTTCCCGCCGTCCTGTCGGCCGAGGGGGAACCCGTATGAGCATCTTCACCGGGGCCTGGGACTTCATCGTCGATCCCGGAAATTGGAGCGGCGACACCGGAATCGGCACCCGCATCCTCCAGCACCTCTGGTACAGCGTTCTGGCCGTGGCACTTTCGGCTGTGATCGCGGTGCCCATCGGATTACTCATCGGCCATCTGCGTCGCGGTGAGATCGTGGTCGTCAGTCTGGTCAACGCACTGCGGTCACTGCCCACTCTCGGCCTGCTGACCTTCCTCGTTCTTCTCATGGGTCTGGGAGTGATGCCGCCGATTCTCGCCCTCGTCATTCTTGGTATTCCCCCACTACTCGCCGGCACGTACGCCGGAATCGCCAGCGTCGACCGCGGCGTCGTCGAGGCCGCACGGGCGATGGGTATGACCGAACTCCAAGTGCTCTTCCGCGTCGAGATACCCAATGCGCTGCCATTGATTCTCGGCGGACTGCGTAACGCAACACTGCAGGTGATTGCCACGGCAACGGTCGCCGCCTACGTCAACCTCGGCGGCCTCGGCCGGTACATCTTCGACGGTCTCGCACTCTACAAGTACGACCGAGTCGTCGTCGGCGCAATCCTGGTCGCGGTTGTGGCTCTCGTCGTGGACGGCTTACTGGCGCTGGTGGTCTGGGCATCGGTTCCCGGGACCGGCAGGCTGCGCCGAACACCCGACCTCACTCGTCTGTAGCTCTCGGTACACACGAAAAAGCCCCGATCGGAACCTTGTGTGCGGGTTCCGATCGGGGCTTTCGTAGTCCCTCTTAGCTGGTCACGCCCTCAGCATGCGCTGCGGCCGCGACGGCTTCCGCTACTGCGGGTGCCACGCGAGGGTCGAGTGGGCTGGGGACGATTTTGTCCGCCGCCAACTCGTCGCCGACCACCGACAGGATTGCCTCGGCGGCAGCGAGCTTCATACCTTCGGTGATGCGACGGGCGCCGGCGTCGAGCGCGCCCTTGAAGACACCGGGGAAGGCAAGAACGTTGTTGATCTGGTTCGGGAAATCACTACGGCCCGTCGCCACGATCGCCGCGTACTTCGACGCGGTTTCGGGGTGAATCTCCGGGTCCGGGTTGGAGAGTGCGAACACGATCGACTCGGGAGCCATCGAAGCGATGAGCTCCTCGGGGATCTTGCCCGCCGAGACACCGAGGAACACGTCAGCACCTTCGAGAGCCTCGATGGCACCACCATGCAGGTCACGGGGATTGGTGCGGGCCGCGAGTTCTGCCTTCACGTCGTTGAGATCGCTGCGCTCACCCGAGATGATGCCCTTCGAGTCCAGCACGATGACGTCGCTGATTCCGGCGGCAAGCAGGATGTTCGCGCAGGCAACACCCGCAGCGCCGGCGCCGGAGATGACGACCTTGAGTGTGGTGATGTCGCGGCTCTGGACCTTCACGGCGCCCTTGAGTGCCGCGAGGACCACGATGGCGGTTCCGTGCTGATCGTCGTGCATGACGGGGCAGTCGAGAGCTTCGATAACGCGCTTCTCGATCTCGAAGCAACGCGGCGCCGAGATGTCCTCGAGGTTGACCGCGCCGAAGCTCGGACGCAGTCGGATGAGTGTCTCGACGATCTCGTCGGGATCCTTGGTGTCGAGAACCAGCGGAATGGAGTTCAGTCCGGCAAAGTTCTTGAACAGCGCCGACTTGCCCTCCATGACGGGCAGCGACGCGCGAGGGCCGATGTCGCCGAGTCCGAGAACCGCGGTGCCGTCGCTGACCACGACGACGAGTCGGTTGGTCCACGTGTATCGATCGGCAAGGGTTTCGTCTGCAGCGATGGCGCGGCTCACCTGAGCAACACCCGGCGTGTAGGCGATCGAGAGGGCCCGCTGCGTATCGAGCGGTGCTGTGGTCTCGACCGAGAGCTTGCCACCGACGTGAGCGGCAAAGATTTCTTCGTCGGTCAACTCGACCTTGGGTACGTTGATGGCTTCAGTCACGAGGGACACGATGACACTCCTGATTAGTCCAGCCTCAAGCGGGGCTGGGTTACTGGGAAGTAATCCTTCGGACCGCTGCGAAACTACGTTCACAACGGTCAGAGATCATTTCTTCCGCGAACGACTACTGAGAAGAAGAGCATTCGGCGTGCGCGAGAAAGTGGGCCGCAATACATCCGAAGCGTCATGGTGTGGGGCGGGTGAGCCCTGGCGTACCCATGCAATCTAGGTTTCGGGAGAAATTCTGACGAAACCTGCACTTCGGGGCCGGGCTGTGGCGCCGCCTCGAAGTAACTCCAGTTTGCCACCAGAGTCGGATCACAATCAAATCCTCCAAGCGGTCGGATTCCTCACCACACTCGAAACCGAACCGTCATCCCCAGTCATCCCCACCGTGTCATCCCCACCCAGTCATCCCCACCACTGCGTCACCAACAACAGCCCCGCCACCACGAGCACGACCACCGATCCGGCAACCGCCGCGATACCCCGCCTGCGGTCGCACCAGATCTGCGCGGCGAGAGCAACCACCGAGGCCGCAATGTGCGCGGTGATCGACGTTGTTCCCGGACCCGGGAATCCGCGGTTGCCGCCCAGATATGCCGAACCGATGATCACGAGTGTCAAGACCACGATTCCGGCCGCCACGGTGCCACTCAGGGCGCGTAGAGCGCGGACCAGCAGCCATTGTCGTTTGTCGGCGGGATAGTCGTAACCGTCTTCGTACTGATAGTCCTGATATTCCTGGTACTGGTAGTCGTCCTCGTACCTGTCGTTCCGGTCGTACCTGTCGTCGTATGTCATCTCTTACGCTCCCGCGACGAATCCGCGGACTGATTCCGCAATGAGTTGAACCGCGATGGCGGCGAGCAGAAGACCGGCGATGCGTGCCAGCAGACTGATGCCACCCTCGCCCAGTATCCGGATCAGTGCGGTCGAGAAGCGCAGGACCACGAACAGCACGAGGTGGATGGACAGAATCGCCAACGCGATGGCCAGATACGACGCCGCTTCACCGTCGGCCTGGGCGACAAAGACGATGACGGCTGCAATCGCACCGGGACCGGCCATCATCGGCGTTCCCAGAGGAACGAGTGCGACGTTGACGTCGTCGGCTCCCTGCGGACGGTTGGAGGCCTTGCCGGTCAGCAGTTCGAGTGCGATGAGAAGCAGGAGTAGTCCGCCGGCGCCCTGCAACGCCGGAATGCCGATGTGGAGGTAGTTGAGGATCGCCTGACCGCCGATGGCAAAGACCGAGATGACCGCAAGGGAGACGGCGGGGGCCTGCCATGCCGCTCGGTTGCGATCTTCACGGCTTTTGCGGCCGACCAGTGACAAGAACACCGGGATGACTCCGGGCGGGTCCATGATCACGAACAGCGTGATGAACACGGTGAGGTAGAGCGTGGTGTCGAGCATCAGCGCCCCAGTACCTCCACGCCGGTGGCAGCCGAGACGAGTTTGTCGAACTCGGCCTCGTCCGTGAGCTCGTCGCCGAGTCCGATCGTCTTGTTCTCGCCGTGGTAGTCCGAGGATCCGGTGACTGCCAAACCCAGGTCGACAGCCAGGCGGCGCAGGACGTCACGATCGTCGCTGCGATGGTCCGGGTGATCGACTTCGAGACCCCCGAGACCCAGCTCGGCCAGATCACGGATGTGGTCGAGCGCAAGCAATCCGCCGCGCGAACGCGCCCGTCCATGCGCAAGGACAGTTACTCCCCCGGCCGCTGCCACCAGTTCGACGGCGTACTCGAGCGGAGTGTCGTACTTGGGAACGTCGTATCGCCCTCGACTGGACAACAGGTCGGAGAAAGCCTCACTGATGCTCGACACCACTCCCGCTCGCATCAGGGCCGCTGCGACGTGCGGGCGTCCGACGGACGGACCGGCGTCGGCGAGGATCTGATCGGGATCGACGGGCAGACCGTCACGCGCCATCATGGTCGTCATCACCCGGATACGTTCGACGCGTTCGGCGCGCAGTCGCTCACGTTCTTTTGCGAATTCGGGGTGCGTCGGATCGAACAGGTACGCAAGCAGATGTACAGCGACCGGCCAACCACGCTCACCTCGACCTTCGCACGACATCTCCATCCCACGAACCAGGCTGACGCCGGCCGGCAAGGCCTGCGCCGCCTCGGCCCAGCCCGAAGTCGTGTCGTGATCGGTGATGGCGACGACGTCGAGTCCGGCGTCGGCTGCGGCGCGCATGAGGGCAGCCGGGGTGTCGGTGCCGTCCGATGCGTTGGAGTGGGTGTGAAGATCTATTCGCACTGTTCCAGTGTGTCAGCAATCGGCAACTTCATCGCGCTCCGGTGGGCGAGCCGGAAGCTGACGTACGATTACGCCGCAGCGGCAGCGCAATTCGATCAGGTGTCGCTGTAGTGCCGTTCCCCTGCCGTTCCCCTGCATTACAGACCGAGAAGGAGCGAGCGTGCCAACCATGCCGTCACTGCCGAATTGGTCGAACGGCAAATCGACGCAAGCCGATGCGCCCAAGATCCCCGTTCCGGCAGCCCGCGCGATCGTCGACTGCGCGGTCTACGTGGACGGCGTGCGGTTGCCGGGCAAGTACACGCACCGCGCTGCGTTGGCCGAGGTTCGTAGTCGCGACAACGCGTTCGTCTGGGTGGGAATGCACGCTCCCGACGAAGGTCAGATGCAAGATGTCGCAGCAACTTTCGGACTCCACGAGCTGATGGTCGAGGATGCCGTCCATGCACACGAGCGCCCGAAACTCGAACGCTACGACGACGTCATGTTCCTGGTGCTGCGCACGGTCGTCTACGTGCCGCACGAGTCCGTCGCGACGGCGAGCGAGATCGTCGAAACCGGCGAGATCATGGTGTTCGTCGGCCCCGACTTCGTGGTGACCGTCCGGCACGGGGATCACTCCGAACTGGCAAGCGTGCGCAAGTCACTCGAGCAGAACCCCGAGCGCCTCACCATGGGCCCGTTCGCGGTGTTGCACGCGATCACCGACCACGTCGTAGACAGCTATCTCTCCGTCATCCAACTCGTCGAACAGGACGTCGACAGCATGGAAGAGTTGGTGTTCAACCCGCGGAACACCGTTGCCGTCGAGCACATCTACCTGCTCAAACGTGAAATCGTCGAACTACGACGCTCGGTCACTCCACTCGGATTGCCACTGCTCCAGCTGACCCAGCCCGCGGGCGGCCTCGTCCCGAAGGAGATCCGGCGATACTTCCGTGACGTACGAGATCACCACACGATCGTGGCCGAACGTATCTCGGAATACGACGAGGTGTTGAGTTCGCTGGTCGACGCCGCACTCGCGAAGATCGCGGTGCAGCAAAACACCGACATGCGCAAGATCTCCGCGTGGGTCGCTATCGCCGCCGTGCCGACCGGCGTTGCCGGTATCTACGGGATGAACTTCGAGAACATGCCGGAACTCGGTTACAAGTACGGCTATCAGTCCATCCTGTTCCTCATCGCGTCGGTGTGTGTCGGCTTGTTCTTTCTCTTCCGTCGCAACAACTGGCTGTGAACCTCGCACGCTGACTCCCTGTACTTGCCACCGTCGCAGGCGGACAATGGATATGGGTACGCATTTTCATTCCGTTCCCGAAATCCATTTTGCGACAAGCAAATTCAGATCCAAGGAGAAGTGGAGGAGCAACCATGCCTACAGTCGAGCAATCCGTGGAGATCGCGTTGCCACCCAAGGACGTCTGGGAGTACATCGCCGTCGCCGAGAACTGGCCCAACTGGGAGAATTCGATGGTCGAGTGCAAACAGATCACCGACGGCCCGATGGGCGTGGGAAGCCGCTGGCACGGTGTCTCGCGAATCCTGGGCAAGCGTCTCGAGTGGACATCCGAATTCACCGAGTACGACCCACCGAGATCGTCGAAATCGACGTCCGTCGAAAGTCCGGTCAGCTTCTCGCAGACCACGACCTGCGAAGAAGTCGGTGACGGCACTCGGGTCACCTACCGACTCGACAGCGAAAGCGGCCTGGGAGGAGTATTCGGCAAGATGGCCGACCCGATCGTCACGAAAGCATTTTCACGGACGGTTCGGGTAAGTCTCGAGAACTTGGCGGACATCCTCGTGCACGCCGAATGATCTGACGGACAAAGGGCCAGCGCAGCTAGAGCGAGGCAGCAGAACGGTGCGGATCGCGGATGTCGATCCCCGCCTCGGTCCACGCTTCCCTCAGTGCCTCCGCGCCGCGCAGACGCACCCAGGCGGCTTCGGTACCGGTCAGGGGGACCACACCAAGGAAGCGCACCGGGTCGAACGGCTCCGGCAGCGTCAGGTCTTCGATCCCGCTGTCACCGAGAAGCACCGCCGTGAACGCAGTGTCCTTCCACAGCGGCTCACCCAGGTCCAACAGTGCGTCCTCGAGCAGCACGACCCCTTCGACGGACGGCGCCGCAGCCAGCACCGCGAGCGTCCTGGCCACACCTGACGCCACACCGGTGCCACCGCGCAGCGTGAGTACCAACTCGGCGCGGGGTCCGCGTGTGGGGTCTGCGACCAGTTCGTTGGGGTCGCCCATCGGATGACGCGAGCACCCCAGTGTGACGTAGCGGACCAGGCCGTCGGGTGATTCGAAACGCAGCACGTCCAGCGGTTCGACACCGAGGAACGTCACCGAGGCCGCGGTGGGGTCCGGCCCCTCGATGCTGCTGACGAGATGGGCCCGGACGGAAGATACGACGCTGTCTGACACTCGTCCATCTAAACACCGTGCCCGCGAGGTTCGCAGCGCAGATACCTCGCGGTGGCGGTAGCGTCGTCGAAATGGTCTCCGTTCTCGCTGTCAGCGACGAGACCGTCGAATTCCTGTGGAGCAGTCAGGTTCGTTCACTCGGAGTCGACGTGATCCTGGGCGCGGGCGATCTGCCGTTTGCGTATCTGGAGTACCTGTCTGACCAACTGAATGCGCCTTGCGTGTTCGTTCCCGGAAACCACGACGCCGATCTGTCCGGATATTCGAACAAGAGATCGGGTTGGACGCGGGCCGGGATGCCTGCGCAGTGGCCAGGGCCTACCGGCGCAGTCAACGCCGACGGACGCATCGTGACCGTCGCCGGTCTGCGGATCGCGGGCCTCGGTGGTTCCATCCGATACAACACGGGTCCCAATCAGTGGTCCGAGCGCCAGCAGAGCCGACGCGCTCGCTCGCTCGCCTGGCGAAACGCCTGGCAATCGCGGCTTCCCGGCGGCCGGGCGGGCGTGGATGTGCTGCTCACCCACAGTCCCGCCCGCGGTGTCGGCGACGCCGAGGATCGGCCACATCGAGGGTTCGAATGCTTCACGCCTTTGATTCACAACCTCGATCCGACGGTGATGGTCCACGGACACATCCACCCGCACGGGCGAACCCCTCTCGATCTGGAGGTAGGCCGGACTATCGTGCTCAATACCGTCGGCTTCACGCTGATGGAGATTTCCCCAGGTACTCCGCCGACGATCGTGAGGCGCCGACATGGCTCGTGACACCGGATTTCCCACAGCCGACGCGGAAAACGACTTCGCTCGTCAGCGTCGACGTGCCGACGTTGCCCGTCTGGTCAGTTGGCTACGACGCGAACCCGACGACGTCAACGCGATCCTGCCGTTCGACGAGGTTGTCGCAGCTCTGGGCAAGGTCGGCGAGAAGTCTCTGGGGCTGCAGGTCGTCACCATCGAATCAATAGTCGGAAGTGTCGACCGCACAGGTGATTTCGACAGGTACTTCCGTCCGACGTCCACTCACTCGCGCGCTCGTTGGGAGCGACTTGCGGTGGCGCAACGACGCGGCGAATCGGTACCACCTGTTCAGTTGTATCGCGTCGGCTCCATGCATTTCGTGATCGACGGGCACCACCGAGTGTCCATTGCGTGTGCGATGCACCAGAAGACAATCGACGCGTACGTCACCGAGATCATCACGCGTATCTCGCCGGAAGGCATCACTCAGCGCGCTGATCTGCTCATCAAGGATCATCGTCGACTCTTCCTCACCCGCGTTCCGCTGCAGGGTTCACAACGCGAAGCCGTCCAGGTCACCGACCCGTGGGAGTACGCCGAACTCAGTGAGTGTGTGGAGGCGTGGGGTTTTCGGCTCATGCAGGAAAAGGGTGAGTTCCTCGGCCGAGACACCGTCGCCCGCCGCTGGTTCGGCGAGGAGTTTCTGCCCGTCGTGCGAATGCTGCGGGGCGCCGACATGTTGCCCGAGCACACCGACGCCGAGGCCTACTTGTGGATCGCCCGGGAGCGGTACCGACTGGTGCGGCGGCACATGTGGAACGACGAGATCGTGGCCGAACTACGCGATCGAGCACCGCGAAAGCACAAGCCCGCTACGTAGCGACAGCGAACCGCACCTCTCGGTTCGGGATCTTCGGGTGCATGAATTTCAGCAACGCACGCGCTTCCTTCTCGATGGATGCGAGCGCGGTCTTCGGTTGCTGTGCAAACAGAGTCGCGCTCAACTCGACCGTCTCCTTGGCCGGCGTCACCGTCGCGAATCCCACCACCTTTCCGCGCACCAGGATGGCGGGCTTGATGATGCCGTTGACGGTGAAGACGCGAGTTCGATACTGCTCGTCCATGATTCGCGAGCGGTCGGCGTGCGAGAGCAGGATGTTGTCGAACGGAGCAAGGATTCTGACCGGCGGTGTTCCGGAGTTCGGTCGTGGCGCATCCGGCAGGTCGAACACCTCGGCCCCTTTCGCGTTGACAAAGGTGATCAGGCCGGGACGCAGCCTCTCGAAGACTTCGGCGAGTCTCGTGAGTCCCGACCACGCTTGCGCATCCTTCACACTCGCGGGCCCGAAGGCAGCCAGATAGCGCAGCACCATCGCGTCGGGATCCGGCGATGAACTCACCTCTGCGCCAAGCCAATTCTCCAAGGTCGTCAGTGCCGGCGCTCCGGATCGTCCCCACAAACCTCGCGGTGGGACCTGCACCATCGGCAGAAGCCCTCGAACGCCGTGCGCCAGTCCCTCGGCCGCGTGGCCGGGAAAGCGCTCTGCCAGTAACGGTCTCATCTGCATCTGAGTGAGCGGCCCGTCCGCTACCAGGTCACGCCCCGCCCGCGCAAGCGCGTCGAGATCCAACCCGGTGAGCGCAGCACGCTGAGTGCTGTTGGTGTGGAGATCGCGTTCCATGATCGTCTGAACCGTGGCCCGGAAGGGACCCGCATCCGCGGCCGAGAGGGCAAAGACCGTGCCCCGCATGGCAACAAGCCGCACCACCTGGCGCTTCTCGACAAGGGTGGAGAGGTCTTCTGCCGCAAAGTTCTTCAGCCGCGCCCACAGTGCCAGGTAAGGCGGATTCGGCGCCTGGGCCTGCAGACCTGCCAGGTGCTCGATCGCATCCAACGCACTGACCTCGGCCCTCCGCAGCATGAACTGCCGCGCCAGAGTCGCCAGGTTGAGCTCGCGATCGGTGATCAGTGCAGCCATCGACAACTCCTCAACGATCGTGGTCAGTGGCGGTGACGATCTCGAACGGTATCTCCACTCGCGCGAGGGTTCCGGACTCTTCACCCGGTCCGACCGAGAACGAGCCACCCGCGGCAACCACACGCAGTTCGTGCGAGAGCAGTCCGATGTGCCCGGCGGCCCGTCGTTCGGCAATCCGATCGGCGCTGATCCCCCGGCCGTCGTCCGAGACCACGAGCACCGCACGGTGGTCCAGTCGTGCAAGCTCGATCCGGACGTTCTGCGCGCCGGCATGTTTGACGACGTTGCCCAGAAGCTCTCGGGTGGCGCCGAACAAGACCTCGTCGGCAGACGTGCGTAGATCGTCGTTCCAGCCCGAAGTGTCGACGTCGACCACCACTCCGCCGCGTCCCTGCGCCGAGCGCGCGAGGTCCCCGATCGCGCGGGCAAGACCCACGTGAACAAGGACAGTGGGATGCAACTCCGAGACGGAGGATCTCAACAGCGTTGTCGCTTCACCGAGCGCTTTCGCGGCTCGCGCCAGGGCGACAGGCTCCGCGCTGTCTGCCAATTCGTCGAGATCCATCCGCGCCGCGAGGACGTACTGCAGCGCCCCGTCGTGTAATTGCTCCGACAGTTCCGTGCGCTCACGCTGCTCGAGCCCCATGAGCTCGGCAAGAAGGCTCGTGCGATGCCCGACGAGTTGTCCGATGGTCAACACGCGTGATCTTTGAATCCGAGTCAATCCGATTGCGCCCGCGCCCACTCCGGCCAAGGCCATGGTGCTCAGCAGGATCGACGGCCACGGCTCGGAGTTCGAAGTCATCGTTGCCCAACTGGAAACGAAGAACACCCCGATCGTGCAGGCAACGACGCCGACACACACGTCCGTCCGCAGTTGCGTACACGCAAGAACCGGAATGACGAAGAGCCCGTTGCTCAAGATGTCGGCGGTCCAACTCTGCTCGGCTGCGAGACCGGTCAGCAATGTCAGAGTTGCGAGCACGGCGAGGTCGACGAACAAGCCGAGCCAGATCATCGTCACCGGGCCGGTGCCGCCCTTGCGGATCCACAGCGCCACGGCTGCCGACCAGAGGGCATAGGCGCCCAGAATCGCGAAACACCATCCCGCGTCGTTCATCGGCGGGACGAAGATCAGTGTCAGGGCGATGAACAGCACCAGAGCGCCGCGCACCGTCAGTTGGAGGTACGCACCGCGGTAGGCGTGTTCGCGCAAGATCCGCTCGAGGTCCGGGCCGCCGGGCAGGTGCTCGGTTCGTACCGAGGATTCGTTCATCTGTCCTCCTGTGCCGCCCATCCCAGTTCCCTGTGAATGAGCTTCGCACACGAGATTTCACAATCAACCCGCAATACCGTGAATGGCACAGCATTCACCGAACCTCGAAACCACGCAGGAGTGCTCATGATCTCGACCCGAGCAAGCAAGCGCCGCATCGCCACTCGATTTGCCGTCGCCGGCGCCCTGGCAGCGGCGCCGATCGCCGTGGTGGCCGGGACAGCGCAAGCCGCCCCGGCCTCCACCCATCACGAACAATTCGGCCGCCTGGTCCCCCTACCCGAACCGGCCGACGCAGCGCCCGGCCCCGAACAGGTACCGCTGCCCTGGGCCGCGACGTATTCGGTCACCTTGCCCGGGTAGAGGTTCACAGCAGCAGGTTGGCTCCCGTACCGCCGTCGAAGACCGCGATCTTGGCGGGGTCGAACCACAGATCGATCGACCTGCCCTGGGCCACCGTGGACTCGGATGAGAGCCTGGCAACCAGTTGGCCGCCACCAGCGACGGCCGTTCCCGAATCTGCGGCGAGTTCCTCGAGTTCACGAGAATTGACGGCAGGACCACCGGCAAGGAAATACGCGTACTTGTCCGAACCCATCGACTCCAACACGTCCACGTCGACGGTGAACGTACCGCCGTGCGGCTTCTGCGCTGCATCGACCAGCGCCACGTCCTCGAAATGCTCCGGTCTGATACCGACCACCACGTCCTTGCCCGAACCGCTGCCCGAGATCTTCGACTGCGCCGCCGCTGGCAGGCGAACATCGCCGATCGGCGTGCTCACACCGTCGGCCGTCAACTGTCCGGGGAAGAAGTTCATGGACGGGGACCCGATGAATCCCGCCACGAACAGATTGTTCGGACGATCGTAGAGTTCCTGCGGCGCACCGATCTGTTGCACGATTCCGCCGCGCAGCACGACTACCCGATCGCCGAGCGTCATCGCCTCGGTCTGGTCGTGGGTCACGTAAATCGTTGTCGTACCGAGTCGCTGCTGCAGACGGGCGATCTCCGTCCTCATCTGCACGCGCAGTTTGGCGTCCAGGTTCGATAGCGGCTCGTCCATGAGAAACGCCTTCGGGCTGCGCACGATTGCGCGTCCCATCGCGACACGCTGACGCTGACCGCCCGACAGGTTCGCCGGTTTGCGATCGAGATGCTGGGTGAGGTCGAGGACCCGCGCAGCGTCGTCGACCTTGGCGTTGATCTCGTCCTTGGACATCTTCGCCAATGTCAGTGGGAAAGCGATGTTCTGACGCACCGTCATGTGCGGATACAGCGCATACGACTGGAACACCATCGCGATGTCGCGGTCCTTGGGGGCGCGTTCGTTGACGCGTTCACCCGCGATCCGCAACTCACCGGTCGAAATGTCTTCCAGCCCGGCAATCATGTTGAGCGTCGTGGATTTTCCACAACCGGACGGGCCCACGAGAATGATGAATTCTCCGTCGGCGATGGTGATGTCGACATCACTGACCGCCTTGGCTCCGTCCGGGTACAGCTTGGTCACCTTGTCCAGCACGATCTCGGCCACAGGCTTATCCCTTCACTGCGCCGGAAGTAAGCCCGGCCACGATACGACGTTGGAAGAACAGAACAAAGATGATGATCGGAATGGTGATGACCATGGCGGCCGCGGCGATCGACCCGGTGGGCTCCTCGAATTGTGAAGCGCCGGTGAAGTTTGCGATGGCCGCAGGGGCGGTGATGGAGCGTTCGGTCGACGTCAGCGAAATCGCGAACAACAGGTCGTTCCAGCAGAAGATGAACACCAGGATTCCCGCAGTGACGATGCCGGGCGCGGCCAGTGGAGCCACCACCTTCCGGAACGCCTGCCCCGGAGTCGCGCCGTCCATCTGCGCCGCCTTCTCGAGTTCCCAAGGAATCTCTTTGAAGAACGCCGAGAGCGTGTAGATCGCCAACGGCAACGCAAAGGTGATGTACGGCAGGATGAGTCCGGCCCAGGTGTCGAAGAGTCCGAGCCGTCGTTCGATGTCGAACAGCGGGCTCACCAATGAAATCTGCGGGAACATCGCGATCAGCAGGGCAACAGCCACCAGCAGCTTCTTGCCCGGAAAATCCAGGCGCGCAATCGCGTAAGCAGCCATGGTTCCGATCACCACGGCGATGACCGTCGAGATGAGTCCGATGCCGATGGAGTTGATCAGAGCACTGGTGAAGGCGCTGGTGTCGAAGATTCCTCGGTAGTTGTCCAGGGTCCACTTCTCCGGAATGAACTTGCCGTCCTTGATGGTTCCGGCGGGCTTGAAGGACAGGCTGGCGATCCACAGGACGGGAACCAGCGCGTACAGCAAGACCAGAAGGTTGACGACGGACCAGCTGATCTTGAGTCTGGGAGTCACGGTCATGTCAGCGTCCTTCCATATCGGATCCGGGAGCCGAAGCACCGAAAAGTTTGATGAAGATGAACGCGATCACGGCCACACACACGAAGATCAGCACGCTGATCGCGGATCCGATGCCCAAGTTGAATGCCTTGAACAGATTGTCGTAACCCAGAATCGACACCGACCCGGTGTCGTTCGCTCCCTTCGTGAGCACGTAGATGTTGTCGAAGATGCGGAATGCGTCGAGTGTGCGGAACAGCAGAGCGACGAGGATGGCGGGCTTCATCAGCGGAAGGATGATGCGTACCAACCGGGTCCACGCGCCGGCGCCGTCCACCTGAGCCGCCTTGAGAAGGTCATCGGGCACGAGCGCCAAGCCGGCGAGCAGGAGCAGCGCCATGAACGGCGTCGTCTTCCAGACCTCGGCAAGGACGATGATCGCGAGCGACGGGATCTGGTCGGTGAGCGGCGCACTGCCGTCGGGCAGGAGATTGGCGAGGTAGCCGGTCCCCGGCGTCCACGCGTAGTACCAGCTGTATGCCGCCGCGACGGTGACGATGCCGTACGGGATGAGCACAACGGTGCGGACGAGCCCCTTACCCACGATCGTTCGGTGCATCACCAGTGCGATGGTCAGTCCGAGAACGAACTCGATGACGACCGAGACAACCGTGATCGACGTCGTCACCGCGAACGCTTGCCACCAGTAACCGTCGGTCAGCACCGACACGTAGTTGTCGAACCACACGAACTTTCGTTGATCCGGGAAGCGCAGGTCGTAGCGCTGCAAACTCAGCCAGACGGCGTAGACCACCGGATAAGCGGTCACCGCGATCATGAGAATCGCGGCCGGGGCCACCAGCCAGAGACCGAGGCGACGCTCGGCCGCCTTTCCGTCGGATATCTTCGTTTTCGCGGAGTGCTTCGGCTCCGGCGACGCCGTCGCGACTGTTGGTGCAGCTCCCGAATTTTCGCTGTCGATCGTCACGGAATCAGCCCCTCGGAATTGACTGCCTTGCGTACCTGCTCGGCAAGATCGTTCACGGTCGATTCCGGATCGATGTTTCCCACAGGGTTCAGCGTGGCAGTGATGAGCGTCGAAATACTCTGATAGGCAGGAGAAACCGGCCGAACCGAAGCGGTGTCCAGGCTGTCGCGAACCTCACGCCACGCCGGGTACGCCTCCTGGAACGCCGGGTCGTCGTACAGGCTCTCGAGAGTCGGCGGAACGCCACCGGCTACCGCGTTGTTGCGCTGATTCTCCTCGCTACGCAGACAGGTCAGCGCCTCGAAAGCGAGGTCCGGATGCTGACTGGTCTTGGCCACCGCCACGTTGAAGCCGCCGATCGTGACCTCGGCCGGCTTACCCTCGATCACCGAGGGATACGGAGCGGCAAGGAAATTCCGTTCTCCGTTCACCGTGAGCACCGTGTTTCCGGTGTTCTCACTGGTGACGTTGCCCTTGTCGTCGATGTACGGCAGATCGCCCTTCTCGGCATTCTCCATGATGCCGGGCAGCACGAATGGCCAGTTGACCTGGAAGGCAGATTTGCCGCTCTCCATACCCAGTCGCGACGACGCTTCATCCCCCTGCGAGATCGAGGGATCCGCACCCTTGGCGGTAGCGACGCGCTTCATGACGGTCAGCGCCTGCTGGGCAGCATCACCGTCGGCCACCGTCACGGTTGTTCCGTCCGGCCCCACCACCGATCCGCCGGCACTGGCGAGAAGGGTGTTGAACCAGACCATCAATCCTTCGTACTGCTTGCCCTGCACACCGATCCAGCTGGGGCGCCCCTCCGCGGCCAGGCCTTCGGAGATGTCGATCATCTGATCCCAGGTCTGGGGTGGTTGCCCGTCCGGCATCAAATCCTTTCGATACCAGAGCAATTGGGTGTTGGTGTTCAATGGCGCCGCATAGAGCTGGTCCTGCCACTTCGCCGACTCCAGCGGACCCTCGAGCGTCCCGTTGCTGACCTCGGCCGCCACGTCGTCAGGAAGCGGCAATGCCCATCCCGCTTCGGCGAATTCGGCAGTCCACACCACGTCGAGCGTCATCAGATCGAGTGACTTGTCATTGCCGGTCAGACGCCGGGCCAACTGAAGTCGCTGGTCGTCGGCACCCTTGGGCAGAGTTTTCTGCTCGACCCGGTACGCGCCGTTCGACGCCGCCGAACAATTGGCGGCGGCCTCCGCATACTGCTCGGCGCCGTCGGCAGCGGTGTAGAAGGACAGCACCACGCCGTCGTCATTGTCCGATCCGCACGCACTGAGCAAGGGCGCCAACAACAATGTTGCCGCGCCGAGCAACCCCGCCCGCAATTTCTTCTTCTGTCCCGCCCGCGATCTCTCGTTCTGCCCCGCCCGCGATCTCTTGTTCTGCACAGCCGTCCTCCTCGGGCGGCGAGACGGCGCAGTCGTTACGGCTGGCCGACGCACCACACATCGGCACTTTTGCCGGAGAAGGGACCTATTTCCTTGTCCGGCAAACGGTCACGGGAAGCGAGTACTACCTCGCCCGCGTGTACATAAAGTAACCGAGATCACACAAGTTGGCAGCCCGAGCGAGAATGTCAGATGGCGAGCTTGGCGAGCAGGTCGCGCGCCGACTCCGCCGTCTTGGGCTCACACAGTACGTCGTAACGTCCGGCGACCAACTGCATCGTCGAGGCGAAGTCCCGCTGCCCACGCGTCGCGGCGTACGGAATCGTCGTGGAGATGACACCGAAGATGATGCCGCCCACGATGCCCGCGATCAGCGGAGCGAGGAAACCACCGGTGACGATTCCGAGCACCAGGCCGAAGAAGACACCGAGCCAAGCACCGGAGACGATGCCGCCACCGATCACCTTGGCCCACGTCAACCGACCGAGAACTCGCTCGACCTGCATCAGGTTCACGCCGACGATCGTGACGTCCTGAACCGGGAATTCCTGATCGGAGAGGTAATCGACTGCGCGCTGCGCCTCGGCGTAGGTGGGGTACGACCCGATAGGCCATCCCGAAGGCGGTGTCGGCAACGCTCCACGGCGCGACCCATTCGACGATTGACCGAGCGGATTGGACATGGCTGGCTGCGCTCCTCTTTTCGGGCACGTCATCCACGCGGATGACGCAAGTACATCTACCCCCTATTGTGCCCTTTACAGACCTGATTCGTTCGGCTATGCGAGCGTCAGGCGTGTTCGGGCGGCGTGAATTCCGACGTGCGCGCCATCCCCGCGGCGCGGCCCTTGGCCGAAATCACCAGTGCCATCTTGCGACTCGCCTCGTCGATCATCTCGTCGCCGAGCATGACGGCGCCCCGCCCTCCCCCGGCAGCCGAGGTGTGGAACGCGTACGCGTCCAAGATGAGTTCCGCACGGTCGTAATCGGATTGGCGCGGACTGAACACCTCGTTGGCCGCCTCGATCTGCGTGGGGTGCAGAACCCACTTGCCGTCGAAACCGAGCGCTGCCGTTCGCGCAGCCGACCGAGTGAAAGCCTCGACGTCGCGGATCTGCAGGTACGGCCCGTCGATGGCCTGGACGCCGTGCGCCCGCGCGGCCATCAAGATGGTCATCAGGATGTGGTGATACGCGTCACCGCGGTCGTAGCCGTCCGGTTGCTCACCGACGACCAGAGTTCGCATGTTCAGGCTCGCCATGAAGTCGGCCGGGCCGAACACGAGCGCCTCGACGCGGGGACTCGCGGTGGCGATCGCGTCGATGTTGGTCAAGCCGATCGCGTTCTCGATCTGCGGTTCGATCCCGATCCTGCCGACCTCGAGACCGTTGGCCTTCTCGACCTGCGTCAACAACAAATCGAGCGCCTGGACGTGACTCGCATCGGGAACCTTGGGCAGCAGAATGGCGTCCAGATGCGCTCCGGCGCGGCCCACCACCTCCACGACGTCGGCATACGTCCATTCGGTGGTCCAGTCGTTGACCCGGACGACCTTGACCTGTTTGCCCCACCCGCCCTCGGCCAACGCGTCGCCGATCGACTCCCTGGCCGCCTGCTTCGCCAGCGGCGCCACCGCATCTTCGAGGTCGAGAAAGATCTCGTCGGCGGGCAATCCCTTCGCCTTGTCGATCATCTTCCGACTGCTGCCGGGAACTGCCAATACCGATCGACGGGAACGGTTGCGTGAAGTCATTGCGGACTGCCCTTCTCGATTTTCGGTGGCGCCGTTGCAGATTTTGACGCTGGACGAATTAGCCTTGCAATCATGGCAGCAGCAGGCAAGGTATTTGCAGCCAGGCTTGCCGGCCTGGTTGTACTCGGCCCGGACGGCGAATCGATCGGTCGTGTGCGCGACGTCGTCATCACGGTCCGCATCGGACGCCAGCAACCCCGCGTTCTCGGTCTGGTGATCGAAATGTTCACGCGCAAACGCATTTTCGTTCCGATGTTGCGTGTGACAGCAATCGAACCGAGTGCAGTCACCCTCACCACCGGTAACGTCAGTCTGCGGCGCTTCAACCAGCGCCCGGGCGAAGTGCTCGCTCTGGCGCAGGTACTCGATTCGCATGTGCGCGTGGACGACCCGGAACTCGAGGAGCTTCACGGCGTCGACACGATAGTCGTCGATCTCGGAATCGAATCGACGCGGACGCGAGACTGGGTGGTCTCCAAGGTCGCGGTTCGCGGCCATCGCGGACGCCTCGGTCGACGCGCGGCGATTCACATCGTCGACTGGCAGCACGTCGCCGGCCTCACCCAGAGCGATCTCTCACTCCCCGGCCAGGGCGTAGCTCACCTGCTTCTCCAGTACGAAGGCATGCGACCCGCCGATGTGGCCAACGCCATGCGCGAACTGCCGGAGAAGCGCCGCCACGAACTGGCCGTGGCGCTCGACGACGAACGCCTCGCCGACGTCGTGCAGGAACTGCCGGCGGACGACCAGACCGATCTGCTGATGCACCTGGAAGTCGAACGCGCCGCCGATCTACTCGAAGCGATGGATCCCGACGACGCCGCCGACCTGTTGGGCGAGCTGCCCGAAACCGAGGCCGAGTCACTGCTTCAGTTGATGGACCCGCAGGATTCCGAACCTGTTCGACGCCTGCTCGAGCATTCCCCGGACACTGCCGGTGGTCTGATGACGCCCGAACCGGTGGTACTGACGGCCTCGACGACGGTCGCGGAGGCCCTTGCCCGCGCCCGCAACTACGACGTGACCCCGGCGCTGTCGAGCATGGTCTTCGTCGTACGTCCGCCGACGGCGACTCCGACCGGGCGGTATCTCGGCTGCGTCCACTTGCAGAAGCTTCTCCGCGAGCCTCCCGCCAGCCTGGTAGGCGGACTACTCGACACCGACATGCCCCGGTTGGCCCCGGACGACTCGTTGGCGTCGGTCACCCGATATTTCGCGACGTACAACTTGGTATGCGGGCCGGTCGTGGACGACGAGAACCACCTGATCGGGGCCGTGACGGTCGACGACGTGCTCGATCACCTCCTGCCGGAAGACTGGCGTGAGGATTACTCCGACGACGAGGAACTACTCCGATGAGCGAACGGGCGTCGAGCACGACCGCACGGCAACGACTGGAAACGCCTCGCGGAAGCCGCCGGTTCAATCTCGATTTCGACGTCGAAGCTGTCGGGCGCGTCAGTGAACGCATCGCCCGCTTCCTCGGCACCGGGCGTTATCTCGCAATCCAGACGATCATCGTGATCGTCTGGATCCTGATCAACGTGTTCGCGGTGGCCCTGCAGTGGGACCCGTACCCGTTCATCCTGCTCAACCTGGCCTTCTCCACCCAGGCCGCCTACGCGGCGCCGCTGATCCTGCTGGCCCAGAACCGTCAGGAGAACCGCGACCGGGTCTCGCTCGAGGAGGACCGCTCACGCGCCGAGCAAACCAAGGCGGATACCGAATTCCTCGCCCGAGAACTCGCAGCTCTGCGTATCGCCGTCGGCGAGGTTGCCACCCGCGACTACCTGCGACGGGAGCTCGAGGAGATCAAGTCGATCCTTGCTGCCGACGGCGAACCGACCCCGAAGAAGAAGCACCGTGACTCGAATACTGCGAAACAAAGTCACAACTAGCTGAGCGTTCGCTGAGTTTTGCTGCACGCACCGTGACCGATATGTAACGTAAGTCACAGCAATATGGATATCACGGTGGGTACTCCGGAGCGGGAGCGCCAGCAAAGGGGAATCGTGCGAGTACGCGGAATGATTGCAGCATCCACACTGGTGGGGGGACTGCTCGTCGTCACAGGTCCAGCGGCCCTCACTGCCGGAAGCGCACCGACCGGAGGGTCACAGGTTCCGATCGCACTGGCGGGCTCCGCCTCGATTGCGCAGCCGGACTCTGTCGACTTCCTCCCGACGCCCCGCACGGTCCGAACGCAAAGATCGGCCCCGCCCAGCGATACGGTCGCCGGCGCCCCGGCAGCGCCCAACGCTGCGGCCGTCGTCCTCACCTCTCTGGGCATCCCCGAGATCGTCCTGAACGCGTACCGCTCCGCGGAGCTGGTGATGATGACCGAGGCACCGGGATGCGGAATCCCCTGGCATCTTCTGGCCGGCATCGGACGCATCGAATCCGGTCACGCCAACGGCGGCAAGACGACCTCGGTGGGTACGACGGTCACCCCGATCCTCGGCCCCGTCCTCGACGGACGGCTGGCAGGCAACGAAGTCATTCGGGACACCGACAAGGGCGCGATCGACGGCGACCCCACTCACGACCGCGCCGTCGGGCCGATGCAGTTCATTCCGGCCACCTGGGCCGGATATGCCAGCGACGGCAACGGGGACGGAATCAAGGACCCCAACAACGTCTTCGATGCGGCGCTCTCGGCAGCGAAGTACCTCTGCAGCGGCGGACTCAACCTGCGCGATGTCGCCCAGGAGACCAAAGCTGTTCTGCGATACAACAACTCGGCCGCTTACGCAGCAAACGTGATCATGTGGTCGACGGCATACAAGAACGGTGTCATTCCTTCCGGTCAGCTGCCGTACACCTCGGGCATCAACACCGGCAGCTCCGCGATCAACGCCGCCGCCTCGGCAGACTCCGCCGCTTCGGCCGTACTTGCCGCGGCTGCGGCTACCGATCCGGCGGCCGGCGACAAGGAATCAGCGTCGACGACGCCGACCCCGACCACCACTCCCCTCTTCCCGGGTCTGCCGGACATGCCTGCACTCTCACCCGAGATCCAGGCACTGATCCCGCCGGGCGTCATGCCGACCAGCCCCGCTCCGGGACCCAACGCCGCCCGGAATGCGGCTCCCGGTCCGATCATCCCGCTCCCCGTCCTCACCTCACGGGGTCTCGTGTGGCCGATTCTGACGGCCGAGGGATGGCGCTGGCCCGACGACATGTGTGTGATCCTTCCGGACCCCGCAGCCCTCGACGCCTTGCAGGACGGCATCCTTCTGCCGTGCACGATCCCGGGCATGGCAGTGGCCGCCACGGCACCCGCCACCACCGACGCGGCTCCCGCGGAATCCTCTCCACCCGCCGCCCCCTCTCCGGAGCCCGCACCGGCACCCGCACCCGCACCGGAGCCCGCTCCGGCCCCGGCTCCGGCATTCGTGCCGTTCTTCCCGGGCCTACCCGGCATGCCCGCTCTGTAACCGAAAAATCACGAAAGAACAGTGCATATGCCCCAAACTGCCCTTCTAGATCACGGTTGAATAACGGAAACGCAACAAATCAGGTAGCCTCGACTCCGTCAGTTGAACGGAAAACCTCCTCGCGGAGGTTCAGGAGGCATACACAGTGGGTCGGCACAGCAAGAAGACAGATTCGCACATCCGTCGAAATTCGGTCATCGCGCTCACCGGACTCATCCCTATCGGACTCGTCACCGCAGCCAACACGGCCGGCGCCGCTCCCAAGGTCCCGTTCTTCAACACCAGCTCCGCCGAAACGGTGGACACCGCCGCACAAGCCACGCAGGAGCCGCAGGCGCAGATTCTGCCCGCCGTCGAAGCAATCGCCGAGCCGGCTCCCGCCCCCGCGCCGGAACCCGCGCCGCTGGCTCCCGTGCAGGCCACTCCCCCGCTCCCCGCGTCCATGGCCGAGGGAGCACTCGGAATCCCGAGCGTGAGCGTCGCCGCCTACCAGAACGCCGAGCGGATCCTCGCCGTCGAGAAGCCCAACTGCAACATGCACTGGACGCTCCTCGCCGGTATCGGCCGCGTCGAATCCGGCCACGCCAACGACGGCAAGGACGCCGACGCGAACGGCAACCTCTACAAGCCCGTGATCGGCCTGCCACTCAACGGCAGCCTCCCCGGCCAGGCCGTCATCATGGACACCGACGGCGGCGCCCTCGACGGCGACACCGTCTACGACCGCGCAGTCGGCCCGATGCAGTTCATCCCGTCCACGTGGAACCAATACGCCGGTGACGGCAACGGTGACGGAATCGCCGACCCGCAGAACCTTTTCGACTCCGCACTGACCACCGGCAAGTACCTGTGCGACGGCGGACTCAACATGCAGGACGTCACCCAGGTTGCCTCCGCGATCCACCGCTACAACAACTCGGCCGCCTACGTCGCCAACGTTCTGGCCTGGTCGCTCGGGTACTCCACCGGCATCGTGCCCGCCGCATCGGACCTGCCGCGCATCCACTGACCTACCTGGACTTACCATGGAGTCATGTCTGTACTGACCGAGTCCGACGTTCGCTCCGCGCTCGCGCGAGTTCTGGACCCAGAGATCCGCAAACCCATCACCGAACTGGGGATGGTCAAGGGGATCTCCCTCTCCAGTGACAACAGCGTCGACATCGGCATCTATCTCACGACCGCCGGCTGCCCGATGCGCACCGAGATCACCGAACGCGTCACCAAAGCCGTCGCCGACGTCGCCGGGGTCGGTGCGATTCGCGTCGAACTCGACGTCATGGACGACGCTCAGCGAACCGAGCTTCGCAAGTCGCTTCGCGGCGATTCCGCCGAGCCCGTCATCCCGTTCGCCCAGCCAGGTTCACTCACCCGCGTCTACGCCGTGGCCTCCGGTAAGGGCGGAGTCGGAAAGTCCAGCGTGACAGTCAATCTCGCGGCAGCAATGGCCGCGCGCGGACTGTCCGTGGGTGTACTCGACGCGGATATCTACGGCCACTCGATCCCCCGCATGCTCGGCACTGACGCCAAGCCGACTCAGGTCGAGCGCATGATCATGCCGCCCGTCGCCCACGACGTGAAGATGATCTCCATCGCGCAGTTCACCCAGGGCAACACACCTGTCGTCTGGCGCGGACCGATGCTGCACCGCGCGCTCCAGCAGTTCCTCGCCGACGTGTTCTGGGGCGATCTGGACGTGCTGCTGCTCGATCTGCCGCCCGGCACCGGTGACATCGCCATCTCGGTGGCTCAGCTCATCCCGAGCGCCGAGATCCTGGTCGTCACCACACCGCAGCAGGCTGCTGCAGAGGTCGCCGAGCGCGCGGGCGCGATCGCCCTGCAGACCCGCCAGCGCGTCGCCGGCGTCGTCGAGAACATGTCGTGGCTCGAACTTCCCGACGGCACCCGTATGGACGTCTTCGGCGAAGGCGGCGGGCAGACCGTCTCCGATCGCCTCACGAAGGCCGTCGGCGCCAAGGTTCCGCTTCTCGGACAGATCCCGCTGGATCCGTCCGTCCGCGAGGCAGGCGACGCCGGGACGCCGATCGTCCTCAGCGCTCCCGATTCACCCGCAGCCATCGCACTCAAGGACATCGCCGACAAGTTGGCCGTCCGTCAGCGCGGGCTGGCCGGAATGTCGCTCGGTATCAACACGGTTCGCAACCTGTAGAACCCCCTCATACGGAAGGGCGCCTGTCACCGATCGGTGACAGGCGCCCTTGCGTATGTCGAATCTAGGTGGCGTCGAAGTCCACAGGAGGACGTTCGCCGGCGGTGAGTGGCTTGTCCTTCGACAGCGTCTTCGGCTCCTGCACTCCGCTCTGCGGCTTCTTGTCGAAGTTGCCCGTGAAGATGGAGTCGTCGCCGTCGAGGAGGTGCTGGGTGATCACAGCGCGCGGCGTCATTCCGCGCAGCTTGTTCAGATCTGCGAGCGGTTTACGCAGATCCTCGAAATCGGTGCCCAGTTCTTCCTTTAGCTGATTGGAAGCGCCCGAAGCATATTCGCGCACCTGCCTCAGGGATTTCGTGACCCAGGAGACCGCACCAGGAAGCCGCTCAGGTCCCAAGATGACCAGAGCCGCTACGAGGAGGATCATGAACTCGCCCCAACCGATGTTGCCAAACACAGGGTCAGCCTACTGTGTGCTCGCTCGGTGCGCGCATGTCCGGATCAACCTCACAGGAAGATCGCAGGGTCCGATCAGTCCGACACCGGCGTGACCGAAATGTCGACCTGCCGTCCGTCGCGGATCAACTGAACGTTGACAGGCTGATCGACGGTCGTCGCGTTGACCGCAACCACCAATTCGTCGGCGCTTGTCACCGGTCGGTCACCGACCTTGACGATGACGTCACCCTCGACGATCCCCGCACGTTGAGCGGGGCTGCCGTCGCGCACGTTGGCCACCGCAGCACCACTGGTCGCGTCATTGACCGCGGTGCGGGCATTCACGCCGATGTCGGGGTGATGAACCTTGCCGTCACGGATGATGGTCTGAGCCACCTCGGTGACCGTGTCGATCGGAATCGCGAAGCCGAGCCCGACCGAACCACCGGACTCACTGAGCATTGCGGTGTTGATGCCGATGACGCGGGCTTCATCGTCGACGAGCGCACCACCGGAATTGCCGTGATTGATCGCCGCGTCGGTCTGGACGGCGTCGATGACGGCGTTGGTGTCAGTGCCTTCACCCGACAACCGCAGAGGCCGGTTCAGTGCACTGACGATCCCGCGGGTGACAGTCTTGCTCAATCCGAGCGGTGAGCCGACGGCGACGACGTCGTCGCCCACCTGAACATCCTCGGATTTTCCGAGCTGAGCGACCGTCAGATTGTTCGCCGACACCTTGAGCACTGCGAGGTCTGTCTTGACATCACGTCCGACGATCTGGGCGTCGGTCTTGGTTCCGTCGGAGAAGATCACCTGGATCTTCGCGTCCTGAGCGGGCGGAACGGCCGAGGAGATCACGTGGTTGTTGGTGACGATGTATCCCTCACCCGAGATGACCACACCGGAACCCGTGCTGCCCTGGTCACCGACGGCGACCTGAATCGACACCACGGATGGCAGTACCGCGTCGGCGACCTTCGCCACCTGAGACTCCGGCTGTTCCCCACCGCCGGATTGAACGAGCGTGACACGTGAGCTGGTGAGTGAACTGCGATCGGCAGTGATGACAGTGGCAAACAACCCACCGACGAGAGCGATGACAAGCGCCATGCCCGCAAGCGCGGCCAGTGCCGAGGGGGCGACCTTGCGACCGAACAACAGCTCACGCACGTCGAGTTTCTGGGCGGGAGGCAACTGCACCGGCGCCTCGGACTCTGCGGGCTTGCCGAGCGAGACGGCGGATTCAGGATCACGCCACGGATCACGCGGCGGTTCTTCGTCGGGCGTGTTGTTCGCCGTCGCATCGGGATCGCGACCGATCGACTCGGTGGCGTCTGCGGGTCGACCGAACGCTTCGGCCAGAACCGGGTCCGGAGTCCCGATCACGACATCGGAGGACGGAGTCGATCGCGCGGCCACCGGAGTGAACGAGCCCTCGACTCCACTCGGCCGACCGAACACCTGGCGCGAGGCCGGATCGATCTGGGGTCGATAGACCGGACGGGGGTCGAGAACCGGCGCATCTGCCGGTCTGTCCACCGAACCGTTTGCCGAAGAATCCGAACTCACTCCGGAGTGCCCCCTTTTTCCGTCAGTCACATGGTCCAGTATCACTGATCCGCGCCGGGAAGCTGGCGCGCGGCGTCATTTGCGCCAGCGACGGGACAACCTCTTGCTGATGGTGGAGAAGCCGGCGGGTTGATTACCGACGGAACTGTCGGCGTTTTCCGAATTCGGCCCGGTAGTCGGACTGTTGCACGAAGGAATCTGGCTGAGAAGTCCCACCAGGGACAACGGCATCGTCATCTCGCCGCTTCGACGCAGCGCACCACGTGCCTGCTGCTGAGCATCGACGGCCGCAGCGCACTCGGCACAGATCGAGATGTGATGCGAGGCCCGCAAGTAGGCCTGCATTCGGAGTTCTCCGTCGACGTAGGCAGCGATTGCCTCGCTGGCCAGATGTTCGGTCGAACCGAACTGGCGATGTGCCCGCGCCTCCGTCATTCGTCCCTCCAGGTGATTGACCACGTCCCGCTCTGTAGCTCGAACCCGACCGTCAGAAACCGACGAGTTCGGATTCGGCTGCGCGCTGCGCTGCCAGATGATCACGAATCGCCTGTCGCCCACGATGGATACGGCTACGAACCGTTCCGAGCTTCACTCCCAGTGTGGCACCGATTTCCTCGTACGACAGACCTTCGATGTCACAGAGCACGACAGCGGCACGAAATTCAGGTGCGAGTGAGTCCAGTGCGGCTTGCAGACCTGCGTCGAGGCGCGCGTCGTGGTAGATCTGCTCGGGGTCGGGACCGGGCGAGGGAACGCGGTCGTAGTCCTCGGGCAGCGCTTCCATACGGATGCGATTGCGTCGGCGAACCATGTCGAGGAACAGGTTTGTGGTGATGCGGTGCAACCAGCCCTCGAAAGTTCCGGGCTGATAATCGGAGAGCGAGCGGAACACCCGGATGAAGGTGTCCTGCGTCAAGTCCTCGGCATCCTGGGCATCGCCTGACAACCGGTAGGCCAGGCGGTACACCCGGTCACCGTGCTGACGCACGAGTTCGTCCCAAGACGGCATGGAGGACTTCTCACCAGTTGCATCGAACACAGCAGTGCCGATCAATTCGGAATCCACAGCCGATTCCGTCGTCAAAACTTCCGACTCTCGAGGGCGAGGCTCGTCGTTGACCTGGTAAATAAGTTGATCCTCCTGCTCGGGATCGCGTAGTTCGATCACCGCGTTGTCCGAATCACGTGATGCGCGATATTCGGGAGAACCAGCCGATGCTGTGATTTGTTCCCGATCACCGAGCTGCGAAAGATCAACTTGGTAGAAATCGATACCGCCGTGCGATCTTCGATCCGGCGATGTATACACCTTTTCTCATCGCGGTGTGCACGCCATATGAGGAGCCTGAGGGATTCCTGAGAATCCTGGTGACTGCGCGCCTTGCAGCGACAATCCGAACCGCCCGATAACCTCATGAGCGTGACCCACGCCGAACAGATACTCCGCCACGTCGAGGACGTAGTTTCCGAGGACGAGATTTTGACCGCGGCGCGAGATCGAGCGCTGGATCTCGGAGCCCATCCGGTGACGCCCGCCGTCGGTGCGACGCTCGCGATGTTCGCGAGGATGCTCGACGCGAAGACGGCCGTCGAGGTGGGTACCGGAGCCGGCGTGAGCAGCCTGTGGCTTCTGCACGGAATGCGCGACGACGGCGTCCTGACCACGATCGACAGCGAACCCGAACATCAGCGGGCCGCCAAGCTGACCTTCCGCGAAAGCGGAATCGCTCCGGCACGCACTCGCCTGATCAACGGACGGGCTCTCGACGTGCTTCCCCGGCTCGCGGACGGCGGCTACGACCTGGTGTTCGTCGACTGCGCCGCGATCGACCACCCGCACTACGTCCGCGAAGGTGTCCGCCTGCTGCGCTCCGGCGGTGTCATCGTTCTGCACAACGCCCTGGCCGACGGCCGCGTTGCCGACAGCTCCGCGCGCGACGCGACAACGGTTGCGGTCCGAGAAGCGGCAAAGGCCGTGACCGAGGACGAGCGACTCATTCGAGTCCTCCTCCCCCTCGGTGACGGCCTCCTCTGCGCGAGCAAGCTCTAGATCCAGACGCCCTTACCGATGGCGACGACGCCACCCTGACTGACGGCAAATCGTTCGCGGTCACGTTCGAGATCGACGCCGATGATTTCGCCGTCACCGACGACGACGTTCTTGTCGAGGATCGCTCGCCGTACGACGGCACCCTTGCCGATGCGCACACCCGGCATCAGCACGCTGCCCTCGACGGTCGCACCGTCCTCGATCATCACGTTGGAACTGAGTACCGAATTGCGCACGGTCGCCGCGGACAGGATCGACCCCGCACCGACCACCGATTCCTGCGCGAGTCCGCCCTTCACGAACTTTGCGGGCGCGAGATTCTCGGTGGCGCCGCGGATGGGCCAGCGACGGTTGTAGAGATTGAAGATCGGGTGCACCGACACCAGGTCCATGTGAGCGTCGTAGAAGGCGTCGAGGGTACCGACGTCACGCCAGTAGCCGCGGTCTCGATCAGTGGCACCGGGAACGACGTTGTCCTTGAAGTCGTAGACCGACGCCTCACCCGCGGCGACCAAGGCGGGAATGATGTCTCCGCCCATGTCGTGATCGGAATCGGAATTCTCTGAATCAGCGCGGATGGCGTCCACGAGTACCTTGGTGGTGAACACATAGTTACCCATGGACGCGAACGTCGAATTGGGGTCGTCCGGTGTCCCGGGAGGATGGGCGGGCTTTTCCAGGAACTGGGTGATGCGTCCGGACTCGTCACTGTCGATGCAGCCGAAAGCAAAAGCCTCACTTCGCGGTACACGAATACCCGCGACCGTCACGCCTGCCCCGGATTCGATGTGGTGCTGAACCATCTGTTCCGGATCCATCCGGTACACGTGGTCGGCACCGAAAACCACGATGTACTCGGGGTCCTCGTCGTAAACGAGATTGAGCGACTGCAGGATTGCGTCGGCACTGCCGGTGTACCAGCGCGGCCCGAGCCGCTGCTGGGCCGGGACCGGGGTGATGTACTCACCCGCGAACCCGGACAATCGCCACGTCTGCGAAATGTGGCGGTCGAGTGAATGTGACTTGTATTGCGTCAACACACAAATACGCAGATATCCCGCGTTGACAAGGTTGCTCAACACGAAGTCGATAAGTCGATATGCACCTCCGAAGGGCACTGCGGGCTTCGCTCTGTCCGCGGTCAGCGGATACAAGCGTTTGCCCTCGCCCCCGGCGAGCACGATTCCAAGCACATGCGGCTGGCTTCTCACACCGCTAACCTATCCGCACTGGTGAACTCCCGCTAGCGAAGCAGTCCGAGAGGTCCGATCGTGTCCCCCTCCGAACGGTCGGGGATAACGTGATCGGTAGCCGGATCGACCACGGGCGGTTAGGTTTAGCGCGTGCGAGTCGCGATGATGACCAAGGAATACCCGCCGGAGATCTACGGCGGCGCAGGAGTACACGTAACCGAGCTCGTCGCTCAGATGAAACGGCTGTGCGAGGTCGACGTGCACTGCATGGGCGCCCCGCGCGAAGGCGCGATCGTCCACTCTCCCGACCCCGCTCTCGCCGGATCCAACCCGGCCCTGACGACGCTCTCCACCGAACTGCGCATGGCGGACGCCGCGGCCGGTGTCGACATCGTCCACTCCCACACCTGGTACACCGGACTGGCCGGGCATCTCGCGTCGGCTCTCTACGACGTGCCGCACATCCTCACCGCGCACTCACTCGAGCCCAGACGCCCGTGGAAGGCCGAACAGCTAGGCGGCGGCTATCGGATCTCGTCGTGGTCCGAACGCAACGCCGTCGAGCACGCAGACGCGATCATCGCCGTCAGTTCCGGTATGCGACTCGACGTCCTCGACGCGTACCCCGCTGTCGATCCGAGTCGCGTTCACGTAGTCCGCAACGGAATCGACACCGAGGTATGGCATCCCGGGGGATCTGCGCCGGGAGCACAGTCCGCACTCGCGTCGATCGGCGTCGACCCGGCAAAACCCATCGTGGCCTTTGTCGGACGCATCACGAGGCAGAAGGGCGTCGGGCACCTCGTCGCGGCAGCCCACCACTTCGACCCGGAGATTCAGCTCGTGCTGTGCGCCGGCGCTCCCGATACGCCGGAGATCGCCGCCGAGACGGAGAAGGCGGTGGCCGAACTCGCCCGGCACCGGGGCAATGTCTACTGGGTGCGCGAGATGCTCCCGACCGAGCAGATCAGGGAAATACTTTCGGCAGCAACGGTATTCGTCTGCCCTTCGGTGTACGAACCCCTCGGGATCGTCAATCTCGAAGCCATGGCGTGTGAGACCGCCGTGGTCGCTTCCGACGTCGGCGGCATCCCCGAGGTGGTCGCCGACGGCGTCACCGGTCGACTCGTGCACTACAACGCCTACGAGCCGACCGCATTCGAGGAATCGCTCGCGGCCACCGTCAATGCCGTTGTCGCCGACCGAGAAGGCGCCGACGCGATGGGTCGTGCGGGCAGGATCCGTGCGATCGACGAGTTCTCCTGGGCCGAAATCGCCAAGCAGACGCTCGAGGTCTACGCGGACGCCGTCACGAGACGCTGATCCGCGTCAGATCTTGCGATAGGTCGAGACCGTCGCCGACGCGGTGACGGTGCTCGGCTGCGGCAGCTTCGCCACGGCGGCAGCCAGATCGGCGGGCGTCAGGTGTCTCGCCGACGGTCCCATCCCCACCAAGTCGAGGACGTCCTGGTGTGAGAGTGACATCGTGAACTCGACCTCGTCGCTACTCACACGCTCGAAGTATCCGGCCATCGACGATTCGAGACGTTCCACTTTGCGGTCGTCGACCCGGACCATCGCGAGAATGTCGATCAGCTCGCGCAGATGCCTGTCGGTGGGCGTCAGGACCACCAGAACGCCGTCTTCGGCGAGAACTCGATGGGACTGCGGACCGTTACGAGGAGCGAACACACAGAGCACGTGAGAGAGCGCTCCGTCGCGAATGGGTAGTGGTTGCCAGACGTCTGCGACGATCGAACCGATTCTTTCGTGGACCTTCGCGGCACGCCGGGCCGCGAACTTGGACACGTCCAAGGCTATCGCCCGAGAATCAGGCAGCGAATCCACGACGTGTGCGAGGTATTGTCCTGTGCCTGCGCCGATTTCGACGATCCGCGCGGGATCCGACCTCGCCGTCGTCGCGCAGGCTCGGGTGACGGCATCCATCAGCGGGCCGAAGTGGCCGGCGCCGAGCAATCGTGCACGCGCGGCAATCATCTCGGCACTGTCGCCGGTGAACTTCGTGGCACCGCCACTGATCAGGCTCACGTAACCCTGGCGAGCGATATCGAATCGATGTCCGCGGTCGCACTCGGCGGCGCCGTCCACCAATTCCAGATCAGCAGCACACTGCGGGCAGGACAGAAGATCGATCACGGCGGCAAGCATTGATCCGTCCTTTCGGCTACCGGCGGTGCGCACACACTTCAGGCCCCGTACCGAAACGGATACGGAGCCTGCGTGCAATCACGTGCTGTTGTTCGTACTGCTACAACCTGGACCCGACTAGCTGGTGACGTTCGTGAGTTCCACACCGAGCGCTGCAGCTTCATCCGGGGTCAGCTCGACGACGAGGCGTCCGCCACCCTCGAGTGGAACCCGCATGACGATTCCTCGTCCCTCTTTGGTTGCTTCGAGGGGACCGTCCCCGGTCCGGGGCTTCATGGCCGCCATCCTCTGCTCCCTCCAGATCTGCGCTGCATTGCTCTGCGCCTCGACTAACGGTGCGCCCCGCCAACAATCAGCGAGGCTCGTACCCTCCATTGTTCCCTATGGATGCGGGAACCGGGAATCTGAGTCACATTTAGGGGTGTTCAGTCGACCGTCACACCTGCACCGGAACCCAGCAATCAGCCACGTGATCATCGACCATTCCGGTGGCCTGCATGAGCGCATAAGCCGTGGTAGGACCCACAAACTTGAACCCGCGCCGCTTGAGTTCCTTAGCCATGGCAGTCGACTCGGGAGTGACCGCGGGAACCTCTGCAATTGATGTCAGTCTTCTGGTGCGTCGAGGCGGCGAGAACGACCAGAGTAACGAATCGAGGTCCAGATCGGGCGAATTCACGAGCACTCGGGCGTTGGAAATCGTCGCCTCGATCTTCGCGCGATTGCGGACGATCGCGGCATCGGAGAGCAATCTCTCGACATCCGCAACTCCGTACGCTGCGACCTTGTCCGGATCGAACCCGTCGAAGGCTTCGCGGAACGCCTCGCGTTTGCGCAGAATCGTGATCCACGAAAGTCCCGATTGGAATGCTTCGAGGGCGAGTCGTTCGAACAGTTCGTCGCGCCCGTGCAGCGGACGCCCCCACTCCTCGTCGTGATAGTCGCGGTAGAGCGTGTCGCCGGGCGTCTCGACCACCCAGCCGCACCGAACGAGTCCGTCGGCCATCAGCCCTGGGAATCCTTCGATTCGGATACGGTCTCAGGCTCCTCCTGCGATGCTTCGGCCTTGGCCGGAGCATCCGCTTTCACCAGGACCTCAGACCGCTCGTCACGGCCCAGTTGTGCACGCAGAGAATCGATTTCCAACCCGAGGCGATGCAGGGCCCAATCCACTTCACTCGCCTTGTAGCCACGCAGCACCTGCTGAAAACGCAGCGCGTCGACATCCGCCCCGGTGACGTCCTCTGCCGGGAGTACGGTCGCCGTCGTGCCAGGAGGCAGCGGCGGCAGCTCTTCCGAGCGCCCGAACACAGCGCTGGCGGCGAGGAAGATCATCGCGCCGACCAGAGCCATGACAATCAGGTACAGGAGGATCGTCATCATGGACCGATACTCCCATACCCGAGTGTGAGCGGTCAGACCCCCGCGGTGCGCACTATCGAATTCATCGGGGGTCGATCGAGTAGCGAAACCTCGGTGGTCTCGGGCACGAAAGAATCGCCGTCGACCAGGAATTGGGTCAACCCGGCACCCGAATCCTCGATCCCGCACCGCCGGAGCATCGTTCCGATGATCTGCCGGCTCATCACACCGAGGTCGGCGAGCGGCCGGTTGCGATGCTTGCGCACACCGAGATTGACCTGACCGATCGCCGCCAGCCCCAACGTGTCGTACGTGTCGAGCAGAAGGCCGATCTCGACGCCGTAGCCGGGCGCGAACGGGACAGCGGACAGCAGCTCACGGGTGCCCGCGTATTCACCGCCAAGCGGTTGCAGTACCGACGTGAGTTCCGGCCGCAGCGCGGCCAACATGGGCCGCGCAACCAATTCCGTGACTCGCCCGCCGCCGTTGGCATCCTCCGTGCCGCTCACGCGCAGCGGACGGCGGTAGTAGCCCTTCACCAGATGGATGCCGTCAACCGTGAGCAGCGGCCCCAGCAGTTTGGGCACGAACGCCGGATCGGGATTGATGAGATCGGAGTCGACGAATGCGATCAGATCGCCGGTCGTTGCGGCGACCGAACGCCACAGCACCTCACCCTTGCCCGCGGTCGGCGGGATGGACGGGACTGCGCTCTCACGACTGATCACCGTCGCCCCCGCCGCGCGAGCACGCTCGGCGGTACGGTCGGTCGAACCGGAATCGAGAACGATCAACTCGTCGACCAAACCACCGAGCAACGGATGAATGGTGTCGACCACCGCAGCAACGGTGTCCTCTTCGTTGAGCGCGGGCAACACCACCGAGACGGTTCGGCCGCCCTTCGCCCGTTCGAGTTCTGCGACCGTCCAACTCGGATGGTCCCAACTGTTGGCTTCTGCCCATACGCGGGTCGGGCCCGCACCGGTGATACTCATGCCAGACCTCGAACCGTACGTACCGGGGCACGGCGTCCCTGGATCGCGGCCACCATGTCGACGACTCGACGGGTGGACGCCACCTCGTGAACACGGAACACCCGGGCGCCGCCCGCCGCGGCCATTGCTGTCGCTGCCAATGTTCCCTCCAACCTCTCGGAAAGCTCCACACCAAGAGTCTCCCCGATGAAGTCCTTATTACTCAGCGCCATCAGCACTGGCCACCCGGTGTTTACAAGAACGTCCACTTTCCGCAACAACTCGAGCCCGTGGAAGGTGTTCTTACCGAAATCGTGGGTGGGATCGATCAGGATCGCGTCACGCGGAACCCCGAGTGCCAGGGCGCGCTCTGCCGCCGACACGACCTCGGTGACCACATCTGCGACGACGTCGTCGTAGCGGACACGATGCGGGCGGGTGCGCGGAACCGCGCCACCCGTGTGCGAGCAGACGATCCCGGCACCAGTCTCGGCAGCAACCAGGACGAGGTCGGGATCCGCACCCGCCCACGTGTCGTTGATCAGGTCGGCGCCTTCGGCGCGTGCCAGCCGCGCGACGCCGCTCCGCCAGGTGTCGACGCTGATGATCAGCTCGGGGTACTTGGCTCTGATCGCGGCGACGAACGGAACGACTCGCCTGACCTCTTCGTCGGCGTCGACGAGGTCGCCGGGCCCAGCTTTCACTCCCCCGATGTCCACCAGATCGGCGCCCTCGTCGACGGCCCTGTCGACGGCAGCCATCGCTGCCGAATCCGAGAACGTCGCGCCTTGGTCGTAAAAGGAATCGGGAGTGCGGTTGACGATGGCCATCACCAGTGCACGGTCGACCGCGACCGGACGCCCACACAGGGTGGGCGCCGGACCTGGCTGCGCGGTAGAACCGGGTAGTGAAGACATGCCACTCATACTGGCATGACGGAACTCGGTCTAGCCCTTGGGCACCTACCGCATTTGCCGCCAGCAGCAACCCTTAGTCAAGCACGCCACCAACCGTTCATATGCTTAGATCGGCCGAACGAAGGTGGCTGCTATCGAAACGTATTGGAGTTCCTAGTGACATCGTGGCCATGGGTAGTCGTCCCCGGCTTCCTACTTGCGATCGCAGTGAATTTGGACAATAGGAACTTGGGGCCTTATTTTGCCGTCTCCGACCTAATTTTCGGCGATATGCAACCAAATGAAATCAAATGGTACCGAGATGCCAATAGTCGAAATGCAATAATTCGCCGGATTATCTATGCGGCCACTACCGGATTTATCTTAGGTGTCTTGAACATCGACTGGTCCGCAGCACTTGCCGCGGCAACACTCGGCGGCACTCTGCTCATTTGGCCAGCGATGTTCCGTCCACTGCCTTCATATGTGAGTTACAAAGACTGGCAAGTGTTGACATTATGGATTACATACGCTACGTCATATGGAGCATTTGGACTCGCTGGATATTATCTCGATTGGACATCGACTGCACTTACGGGAAAATCATTCAGCGCGTGGGCAATTGAAAACTTGTTCGGAACAATCGTCTCTATTCTAATTGGATCGGGACTAACCTCCTTTGCGCTTCGAAGCAGAGAATCACTTGCCCGAACCTCCCAAGAGCGACGGAATCAAGTTCCGTGAAAACTCCCGACGGGATTCTTAGGTTGACATCAATACCACTCGAGGAACGAATGCGATGGGAATTTCGACAAATATCGAGCCCTCGCAAGACTAAGGCGAAGCTAAACAAAATCTCGGAACATGTGGCCCTCCTACGCCCCAGACTCGGAGAGACAGACAGTTTTCGGCTGGCACAAACTATCAGAGCAATCCTGATCGTGGAGATGCACCAGCGCCGGGTCCTGTTTCGAGGAATGGAGTGGATTGTTTCAATCCCCACACGCCATTTGTTCAATACCAAGGTAACGCGCGGACCACTGCAGATCGCTAACGGTCCCTGGAAATTCGAAGACGCTGTTAAAGTCGCATGTATTCAGCTAAACCCTCTACTGACCATTCGTGACACACAAGAATATTTCACAGCCGTGTCAGTTCAATGGAACGGGAGCAGCCAGCGCCAACCGTGTGCGGAACTAGGATATCGACGAGCGCTCATCATTGCATATGAATCTCAAGATTAGCCTCTAACCGACACTCTACTACACCTCGGAGAGTGCCATGAGCAAGTCGACACCCTCGACATCGAGTCCAGCAGATAGCTCCTTCTCTGAAATTCCATCTATAAGGTAAACCTGGGGATCTCCATATTCTCGATTATGAATCCGCACGAGCATTCCCGAGCGAATCCAGTCGATCAAAACCGCCACACTTTCGATTCCAGTTTCGCGAGTATCAAGATTGGCCCAGCGCAAGTCAGTTACCCTTTTCCGAGAACTGCCGTCATCCTGCAATCTGATTCCGGTAATAATATCACGACTCACCCTCACCTATATCTGATCGCTCCGTAAAGAATTGTCCGAACCCGAACGTCTCGACTGATCTAGCCCTTGGGCACCGAGCCCGCCGCGACCTTTCCGACGTATTCGTCGTACGAGTCCACGTAACCACCCTCGCGGCCTTCGAGAACGTGCAGAGTGTCGGCGCCGACGTCGTAACCCTCGTTGCGCAATTCCACCTTGCGCGACTTGAAAGTGCTGGTGTGTTCGAGTGAGTCGACGATGCGGATGAACAGCGGGACCGCGTAGTTGGGGAGCTTGCCGTAGAGGTGTGCCGCGACTTCACTTCCCTCCAAGCTTTGACCGTCCCGCAGCTTGACCGCCGCCATGCCCGCGCGACCGTCGGTGCCCGGAATCTCGACGCCGTAGACAACTGCTTCCTCGACGGCCGGGTGCGAACTCAGCGCGCCCTCGACCTCCGTGGTGGCGACGTTCTCTCCCTTCCAACGGAAGGTGTCGCCGAGACGGTCGACGAAGGCGACGTGGCCCCATCCCTGCTTGCGCACCAGGTCTCCGGTGTCGAACCAGGTGTCGTCGTCCTTGAATCCGCCGCGTACCAGTTTGCTGTTGCTCGCCGCTTCATCGGTGTAACCGTCGAAAGGCGCCCGGTCGGTGACCTTCGACAGCAGGAGTCCGACCTGACCCGTGGAAACCTTGCGGAGTCGACCGTCGGCTCCACGCAACGCTTTTCCGGTGTCCTCGTCGAACTCCACGACGGCGTGCGGCAACGGGCAGATGCCTGCTGTCTTGTCGACGTTGAGTGCGTTGACGAACGCGATGTTGCATTCGCTCGCACCGTAGAACTCGGCGACGCGGGGTATGCCGAACCGCTGGGTGAATTCGGCCCAGATCTCAGGGCGCAGACCGTTACCCACCATCAGCCGAACAGCATTGTCGCTGTCGGTCGGCTTGACCGGCTGGTTGAGCAGATAGCGGCACAGTTCGCCGATGTAGGTGAACGCGGTCGCCTTGTTGAGTGCGATGTCGTCCCAGAACCGCGAGGCCGAGAACTGACGTCCGATCGCGATCGTCGCACCGGACGCGAGCACCGAGGACAGCGAGACCGTCAACGCGTTGTTGTGGTAGAGCGGCAGGCAGCAGTACAGGGTGTCCGAGCCGCGCAAGCGCACGCCCATCAACCCGAGCCCCGACATCGACTTCAACCAACGGAAGTGAGTCATCAAGCTGGCCTTGGGCATTCCGGTGGTGCCCGAGGTGAAGATGTAGAACGCCTTCTCCTTTGCCAGCACCTCGGCGGTGACCGCGGGGTTGGACGGATCAGCCGTCTTCGCAAGATCCGCGAGTTCGCTGACGAGAAGTTGGTTCGGTCCGCTAAATCCGGCGGGCAACGATTCGAGGGCTTCTTCGCACTCGTCGGCGACCACCAGGACGCGCGCGTCGAGCAGCGTAAGGCTGTGTGCCAGAACGTCGTCGCGCTGGTTGTAGTTCAACATGCCCGCAGCCGCGCCGAGTTTGACGGCGGCCAACGCGATCAGCAGGGCTTCGGGGGTGTTCTTTGCCAGCACTCCGACGACGTCTCCGCGATCGACTCCTCGTCCGCGGAGGACGTCGGCGTAGCGGTTCACCAGTTCGTTGGCCTCCGCGTAACTGGTCGCGTGGCCCTCGAACCGGATGAACGGGCGCGACGGGTGCGCGTGCGCGGCCTTCTGGAAGATCAACCCGATCGATTCCTTGGCCGAAGGCTTACGGGTGAGCCCGGCGGCCCCCCGCGCCAGGATCGGCACCTCGGTGATCATCGACGGCAGTTTTGCCGCCAGATCGAGCAGGCCGACGGTCGAACGGGCTTCCGAACTCATGGCTCCCCTAACACGTATCCGGCGCCCATTCGGCCGCCCAGTCTGCGGCCACCTTACTGCACGGTAATAAAGCCCGCCATGCCCCAGGTCAGGGTTTCACGCACGCGTCTGATCAGGATTTGACGCACGCGTCGAGCGCGGCCTCGACGTCCGTCCTCACCAGCAGAGTGTCCAGCGCCTGACGCCCGACGAAGCCGGTCCCGTCGAGCTTTTTCAACCACTCGAGCAGGCCGGTGAAGTGGCCGACGGGATCGAGCATCACGACAGGTTTCTCGTGCATTCCCAGGTAGCCGGCTGTCCACGTCTCGAACAACTCTTCCAGCGTCCCGATTCCGCCGGGCAGCGTGATGAACGCGTCGGCGTGCTCTTCCATCAGCTTCTTGCGTTCGCGCATGGTGTCCGTGACGATCAGCTCGTCGGCATCGACGTCGGCAACTTCCTTGTGCACCAAGGGCTTCGGGATGACGCCGACGGTCCAGGCACCCGCCGCGCGAGCGGACTCGGCGACAGCGCCCATCATCGACACGTTGCCGCCACCCGAGACCAACTGCCATCCGCGTCGACCGATCGCGGTTCCCACCTCGGCAGCCAACGCCAGGAACGATTCGTCCACCGGACCCGACGCGCAGTAGACGCAGATCGAGTACTTCTTGTCGGAATCGGTCACCATTCTTCTTCTTTCCCCAGATCTGCGGCCTCGTCGACGCCCTTGTCGGCGTTGAGGACGATTCGTACTGCTTCTTCCACACTGTCGGTGACGTGCAGCAAGTTCACGTCACCTTCGGAAATCTTGCCGTCACGCTCGAGGGTGCCGCGGATCCAATCGACGAGTCCGGACCAGTACTCGGTACCGAACAGGACGATCGGGAAGCGCGTGACCTTGTGGGTCTGCACCAGGGTGAGTGCCTCGAACAGCTCGTCGAGTGTTCCGAAGCCACCCGGCAGGCAGATGAATGCCTGGGAGTACTTCACGAACATCGTCTTGCGTGCGAAGAAGTACCGGAAGTTGATTCCGAGATCCACCCACTCGTTGAGTCCCTGCTCGAACGGCAACTCGATGCCGAGGCCGATCGAGTACCCGCCGGCCTCACTGCAACCGCGGTTGGCAGCTTCCATCACTCCTGGCCCACCACCGGTGATGACGGCGTACCCGGCCTCGGCCAACGCCGTTCCCAGCTCGCGCCCGGATTGGTACTCGGGATGATCGACCGTGGTGCGGGCCGAACCGAACACCGTCACCGCACGCGGGACCTCGGCGAGTGCGCCGAAACCTTCGATGAATTCGCTCTGGATACGCAGCACACGCCACGGATCGGTGTGTACCCAATCCGTGGGTCCGCGCTTGTCGAGCAAGCGCTGATCCGTCGTGGTCTTCTCGTCCTTGCGCTTGCGTCGAAGCTGAACCGGCCCGCGGTGCTTGATCGACGAGCTCTGCTTCTTCGAAGCCGAATTCTTCTCTGGTGCCATGCGGCAAGGCTAACGGTCAGGCCGACAGATACTTCCTCAGCACGGCCGCGACGTCGGTGATCTGCTGCACCGGAACGTGCTCGTCGCGCTTGTGCGCGAGGTTCGGATCACCCGGTCCGTAGTTCACGGCAGGAATGCCGAGCGCCGAGAACCTGGACACGTCGGTCCACCCGTACTTCGCACGGAACTGACCACCGGCCGCCTCGATCAGGGCGGCAGCGGACGGGTTCGCCAAGCCGGGCAGCGCGCCAGGCGAGGAGTCGGTGACCTCGAATCCGAGGCCCAGACCGTCGAACACTTCGCGCACGTGCGCCTCGGCTTGTACCTCGCTGCGATCGGGCGCGAATCGGAAATTGACGTCCATCTCGGCTTCGTCCGGGACGACGTTTCCGGCGACGCCACCGGAGATCCGCACCGCCGACAAGCCCTCGCGGTAGCCGCAACCGTCGATGTCGACCGAGCGCGGCTGGTAACTCGACAACCGCTCCAACGCTCCGCCGAACTTGTGAATGGCATTGTCCCCCAGCCAGGACCTGGCCGAATGGGCGCGAGTTCCCGAAGCCGTCAACCGCACCCTCATCGTGCCCTGACACCCGGCCTCGATGAAACCGGCCGTCGGCTCACCGAGAATTGCGACGTCCGCCGCGAGCCATTGCGGGATCTCGCGTTCGATCCGTCCCAGGCCGTTGTACGTTGCGGCGATCTCTTCGCAGTCGTAGAAGACGAGGGTCAGATCGTGGGCCAGGTTCTCGATGGTGGCCGCAAGGTGTAGGAAGACCGCGTCGCCCGACTTCATGTCCACGGTCCCGCAGCCGTGCAGGATGTCGCCGTCACGCCGCGAAGGAACGTTGTCCGCGATCGGCACCGTATCCAGATGTCCGGCGAGCATGACCCGACTGGGCAAACCACGCGACGTACGCGCCAACACGGCATTGCCGTTGCGGATGATCTCGAAGCCCGAAGTCTGCTCACGCAGCGCATCCTCGACAGCCTGCGCGATGACGGATTCGTCGTGCGAGACGCTGGGGATGTCGACCAGGGCGGCCGTCAAGTCGATGGGGTCCGAAGCAAGATCGAGGATGCTCACACGCACCAGCCTAGGCCGGTGCACCCACCACCCAGTAATCTCTAGTCCCGTGAGCGCACAGGGAGCAACAGCAGTAGGTATCGCCAACGTGACCGCGGACGGAACCGTCCTCGACACCTGGTTCCCGGCACCGGAGCTGGGAACATTCGACAAGACCGGTACCGAGAACGTCGAGGGAACAGATATTCCTTCCGATCTTGCACTGCTGGCAGGCACTGATGACGCTCGCGAGGTATCGCAGGTCGTCGTGCGCACCACCATCGCCGATCTCTCCAAGGCGCCGGTCGACGCACATGACGTCTACCTGCGCCTCCATCTCCTCTCGCACCGTCTCGTCGCACCCCACGGTGTCAACCTCGACGGCCAGTTCGGCCTGCTCAGCAACGTCGTGTGGACCAACTTCGGCCCGTGCGCCGTCGAAGGTTTCGAGCAGGTTCGCTCGCGTCTGCGCATCCGCGGCGTCGTGACCGTGTTCAGCGTCGACAAGTTCCCCCGCATGGTCGACTACGTCGTGCCGTCCGGAGTTCGCATCGGTGACGCGGACCGTGTCCGACTCGGTGCACACCTCGCCAGCGGAACGACCGTCATGCACGAGGGCTTCGTCAACTTCAACGCCGGCACCCTCGGCAACTCGATGGTCGAAGGCCGCATCTCCGCGGGCGTCGTCGTCGACGACGGATCCGATGTGGGCGGCGGCGCCTCGATCATGGGCACCCTCTCCGGTGGAGGCAAGGAAACGATCTCCCTCGGCAAGCGCTGCCTCCTCGGCGCAAACGCCGGCCTCGGCATTTCGCTCGGCGACGACTGCGTCCTCGAAGCGGGCCTCTACGTCACCGCCGGCACCAAGGTCACCGGCCCGGACGGAACCGTCGTCAAGGCCAAGGAACTGAGCGGCAAGTCGAACCTTCTCTTCCGTCGTAACTCGGTCTCGGGTGCCGTCGAGGTCGTGCCGTGGAAGGGCACCGGCGTCGAACTGAACGCTGCTTTGCACGCCAACGACTGATGAGTAGCACCGACGTCTCCGACGGAACAACCACTGCTCTCGGCCACGGTCTCAAGGTCCGCCATCTGACGATGATGGGCCTGGGCTCGGCCATCGGCGCCGGCCTGTTCCTCGGAACCGGCGTCGGTATCGCCAAGGCCGGGCCGGCCGTCCTGATCTCCTACATCCTTGCGGGCGCCGTCGTGGTGTTCGTGATGCGCATGCTCGGCGAGATGGGCGCCGCGATCCCGGCCAGCGGTTCCTTCTCTCACTACGCGCGCCTGGGGATCGGCGAGTGGGCCGGCTTCGTGATGGGCTGGCTCTACTGGTTCATGCTGATCATGGTGCTGGGCGCCGAGATCACCGGGGCTTCGGCGATCGTGAACGACTGGGTGCCGTCGATCCCGCAATGGGTTGTCGCCCTGGTTTTCGTGGTGTTCTTCGCCGTGGTGAACCTGGCGAAAGTCAGCAACTTCGGTGAGTTCGAGTTCTGGTTCGCCGCAATCAAAGTCACCGTCATCATCGCCTTCCTCGTCATCGGTGTCCTGCTGGTGTTCGGCATCCTCCCCGATACCGACCCGGTCGGTACGAGCAATCTGTTCGGCCAGGGCGGCTTCATGCCCAACGGGCTGTCCGGCATTGCCGCAGGACTTCTCGTCGTGGCATTCGCCTTCGGTGGGATCGAGATCGTCACCATCGCCGCAGCCGAATCCGAGAATCCGGAACGCTCCATCGCCGTCGCTGTCCGGAGCGTCGTGTGGCGCATCAGCGTCTTCTACATCGGCGCCATCTCGATCATGGTTCTGGTGCTGCCCTGGAACGACCCCGAACTCGAGAGCGGCCCGTTTGTGGCCGTCCTGAACAAGGCGAACATTCCAGGCGTTGCCGGGTTCATGGAACTCGTCGTAGTGGTGGCGTTGCTTTCCGCCTTCAACGCCAACATCTACGGCACCTCTCGCATGGCGTTCTCACTTTCGCGCCGCGGCGACGGACCCGCCTTCATGGCGAAATTGTCGAGCACCGGAGTTCCGACCAATGCCGTTCTGCTGTCGGTGTTCTTCGGCTTCGTCAGCGTCCTGCTCAACTGGCTGCTCCCCGACGACCTGCTCGGCATCCTGCTCAACGCAGTCGGCGCTGCGCTGCTCGTCATCTGGATCTTCATCGTCGTCTCGCATCTGCGACTGCGAAAACAACTCGAAGCGTCGGGCAAGCTGACGGTTCGGATGTGGCTGTTCCCGTATCTGAGCTACGCGACACTCGCGATGCTCGGTGTGTTCGTCGTCCTCATGCTCTTCGACGCCGATGCCCGTGCACAGTTGATCTCGACCACCGTGTTGTTCCTCGTGATCGCGGCATTGGGTTTCCTCAACGCCCGTTGGCGTAAGCAGAATCAGCCCGCCTGATCCGTGTGCCTATGCATCCCGCCTGTTCACGACGACGATGCTGAGACCGAATACGACGAGCACGAAGAGGGCGAAGTAGATCAGGCTGCCCCAGGGTCCCCAGTGGAAATCGACGCCACCGCTGGAACCGAGAAAGTTGTTGGCGTTCATGAACGGCAGGAACGGCATGATCTTCGCGCCGATACTTCCGAACAGGTTGAAAAGATTCTCGATCAGCAAGGGCCACAACAGCAGAAGCGCGATCGCACCTGCAGACTGCCGGAGCAACGCGCCCACTCCGACTGCTAGAACTACGCAGAAGAACGCGTAGATCGGTGTTCCGTAGACGACCCGCCAGTTCTCGTCGCCGGACAGAGTCAAGAATCTTCCGGCGTCACCTGCCGTGGCCTTCGTGAGGGCGAAGGCGCCGAACGACAACACGAGAGTCAGCACCGCTCCGAACCCACCGATGAGGCCCGCTTTGGCGACGAGCACCGAGGCGCGGTTCGGAACTGCCTGGAAGGTGGTGCGGATGGTCCCGAAACGATATTCGCTGGTGATCGCGAGAGCCGCCATGATCATCAGAACCAACACACCGAAGCCGGTCACTCCACTGAGTGCCCCCGAAACTGTCGGCATCATTGCACCGTTGGGGCTGCTGAGCGACGACTTGGCGCTCAGTCCGAAAACGGTAGCGAGTCCCAACCCGAGCACGATGATGATGATCGTGCACCACAGCGGCGACTTGGTCGTGGTGATCTTGATACGTTCAGCACTGAGAACAGCCATTACAGTGCACCTCCCATAGCCTGCTGCGTGTTTGCCTGCTGCGTATTTGCCTGCTGCGTATTTGCGTGGTGTGCACCGACACCCGGATCGACACCGGATGCGTGGTACTGGACATCGTCCCCGGTCAACTTCATGAACGCATCCTCG
>NZ_JARJBE010000077.1:0-494 GCF_029269915.1 Rhodococcus sp. C3V | reverse complement strand
CCCGTCATCATCATGCTCCCAATCATACACCCCCACCCACCAAACCGCAAAACAATCCGAAAACAGTAAACGCCGAAACCTGCACCACAACAACAACATTCGACGTTCACAAAAACACTACCGTGCACAACCCACGAAACCCTCCAAACACCAACCGAATACCGAAACATGCTGACACACAACAACATTCAAAAAAAACTCAAAACGAGCCCCACAACACCCCCGCACGACCCGACACCACTCCCCCACACCAACCACACACACCCCACCACCGACATCCATCACCCAACACGAACCCGGGGACGTGTCATCACCGCAGGTCAACACCACACAACGAGCACACCAGCACACCGCCCACTCAACGTGAACGTGAAACCCGCCGCTCCCCACACGCCAACACCGCCATCAACCCCACAATCACAACGGTCTCCACCCACACAAGCCACGACGGCACAAACCGATCAGAGAACAGCACGAAAGCGCAGGTAACCAGC
>NZ_JARJBE010000076.1:0-505 GCF_029269915.1 Rhodococcus sp. C3V | reverse complement strand
TGATCCTCCGGAGGTGTGTGATCCGGCGACGCAGCTGTGCACGACGCATCCGGTGGTCTCTCCGAAGATTGCTGTGGTGAAGTCTTCTGATCCGGTGTCGGGTTCGAATGTTGTTGCCGGTCAGGACATCAAGTACACGCTTACGTTCTCGAACACCGGTAACGGTGCGGGTGAGGTCGCGTACTTCGATGATTTGCGTCAGGTTGTGGACAAGGGTGCATTGAGTGGTTTGACTGCTGATGCTCCGTTGGTTGCGACGATGGTCGGCACGGATGGTTTCTCGGTGACGGGAACCTTGGCGGCCGGCGAAACGAAGACGGTGACGTATTCGGTGAAGGTCAATGCCGATGTGGTCGGTGGGGTGTTCGTGAACAACTTCGTTGTTCCGGGTACGACTCCGCCGGTTGATCCTCCGGAGGTGTGTGATCCGGCGACGCAGCTGTGCACGACGCATCCGGTGAAGGTTCCGGGGTTCACGGTCGCGAAGGCTGCCGATCCTGCGTCG
>NZ_JARJBE010000014.1:0-120001 GCF_029269915.1 Rhodococcus sp. C3V | reverse complement strand
AGTGCTGAACGTATCAAGATCACCACGACCAAGTCGCCGCTGTGGTGCACGATCACAATCATCGTCCTAGGGTTGGGCGTCGCCTGGATGATCGGGCGTTCGTCGAGTTCGAGCATTCAGGCGTACAACGACGAAGCCGCATCAGGAACTCCTGATTTCGAGAAATTCCTCCCCACGTTCAACGACGCGGGGCTAGGAGTATCCGGATTCGGCGTCATGGTCCTGATGATCATGGCGGCGCTCGCGATCACCAGCGAGTACCGCTTCGGCATCATCCGTACCACCTTCCAGGCCATCCCGAGTCGGGCTTCGGTTCTGATCGCCAAAGCCTGCCTGATCGGGGCTTTCGGCGCGGTGCTGTCCTTCGTTCTCATGCTCGGCGCGGTATTCATCACCAAAGCTGCGGCAGGCTCTGAAGGTTCCACCAATCTGGCACTGGACAACGCCGACGCCTGGCGCGCCGTTTACGGCGTACCGATCTTCGCGTTCCTCTGCGTTGCCCTTGCCATCGCCGTCGGAGCACTCCTTCGTCAGTCCGCCGGCGCCATTGCACTACTGCTGCTGTGGCCACTGCTCATCGAGAGCCTGTTCGGCATGTTCGGATCCTTCGGCAGAAACGTCACACCGTTCCTCCCGTTCGCCAACGCCGACCACTTCCTCTCTTCGGGTTCGAGCACCAATTTCCATTGGGGCCCTTGGGGAAGCTTGTTCTACTTCGCAGCGTTTGTGCTGGTGATATTCGGAATCAGCATCGCCGTCGTCAACAAGCGCGACGCCTGACCGAGTCGCAAACCGACCAAGACCAAAACTGGCCGCACCGGAGCCCTTCCGGTGCGGCCAGTTTCGCGTTGACAGAACCCGCAGCGCTTGTCGATCACGCCAAGGAACAGGACAGGGCACGCGCGGGTTCGCGTCACTCTGCCCCGCGGACGCGGCACCTCGAAATAAGACCTGGTCGAGTTCCTGGCAGACTGACCTTACGCGTCAGCGTTCCAGTTGCGCGGCAAGCTCTTTCATCCAATCGAGGAATGCCTGCGGGCCGTCGAACTGGACGCCGTCGACAGCAGCCACTTCCGGTGCGATGTCGTCGCCCTTGACCACCAACGCTTCTCCACCCGAGGCAAGGACAACGGCAAAGGCCGGTAGGTCACCCCGGTCGTCGCCCGCGTACGCGACGACGTCGACCCCTGCGGCCGCGATCGCGCGAAGGAGGCCTGTCCCCTTGTCCTCCTCAACGGGTGGACGCAATTCCTCGACCAACTTGCCGGGCTCACGCCGCAACCCGGTCCGGCTCGCGATTTCTGTCGTCGCTGCTTCCACCAGGCGCTGCGCGACCGCACGATCCGCGGCCCGACGCCAATGCACGGCCACCGCAAGGCCTTTGCTCTCGACATGGATGCCAGGAACTGCCGGAGAGTCGAACAAGCGTCGCAATTCGGCTTCTGCTTCGGCGACAGCATCACTGAACGCCGCGACGGCCGGAAGCACGTGGATTCCGTCGTCCGTCCAGGTCTCGACGCCGTAGGAACCCATGAGCACAACGGAATTCAAGCTGAGCCGCTCTCGCAAGAACGACACAGGCCGTCCCGAGAGCAAGCCGACAACACCGAGATGCTCGGCCAGGGTCGCAAGCACGTCTTCGGCGCCGGGCAGTAGCGCACTCGCCGACGGATCGTCGACGATGGGTGCAAGCACGCCGTCGAAATCCATCACCAGTCCACAGCGAGCTGGATCGGACGTGAGTCGGAGGATGACGTCCGAAGCGGTTCGCATGGTTCGAGTGTGCCAAATCGATCGCACTCGTAATACCAACACCGGAGCCGAATGTAATCTCTGCCACTTCGTCCAGGTTGTCCGGAACCGCTGAGTAGGTCGCGTCGTCTCCCTGTAAGGGCCCACAGTGGTCCGCTAAAGTTCTCACGACGCTTACCAACTGGGGGGTAATGATGAGCGAATTGACTGTCGCCACTGACGGCATCCGAAAGTACGGCTCGACGTCGACCGAAGCGGCAGGACGCATCGCGCAGGCCGCCGCCGTCGATCTGGGTGCAAACATCGCAGCAGTCGCACCGGCCGTGGGCCCCGTCGGGATCGAATTTCTCGAAGCATTCGCGCGCGCTCAGGCCACACACACCAAAGATGTTGCAGCACTCGCCACGTTCTACGCCGGCAACGCCGCGACGGCCGGTGCAGCCGCACAGGCCTACGACACCACAGATCATGCAATCGCAACAGATCTGACCGCTGCGGCCGGATCGACGGGCGCGACCGCGTGAGCACCGAAGACGACTCGACAACCGTCATCGAATTCCTTCACGGTGGCGCTCCTGCCCCGGTACTGCCGAACAATGTGGTCGAATCGATGCTCGCCGGCATACCGGTACCGGCACTCCCCGGAATCGAAGATCTGTTCGCGCCCTTGATCGAACTCGGGAAGAGTCTCGGCACAGGCACTTTTGCGGGCATCGATCCCGTCGGCATCTTCGATCAGGCGTCCACTCTCATCGACCACGCCATGGGACTGTCCCGAAGCGCGGTCGCCGACGTGGGCCAGACCTGGAACAGCACCGGCAGTGACGCCGCGACCGAACTGTCGCGATCCGCCCAGAACAGCGGCGCAGAATTGAGCGAACGCGGAACCGCGATATCGAAAACTGCTGCCGCCGCCGCGGAATCGGTGCAGCGAGGCAACGCGAATCTCGCGGCAATCGCGCAGTCCTTCGCCACCACGGTTGCAGCTGCCGCGCCCATCGCGTGGACACCACCAGGACAGGCGATGTTGCTTGCCTCGGCAGCTGAACACATGCAGGCAGCCGTCGCGGCGGTGACTCGGACGCGTGGGGAGATGCTCGGGCACACCGCAGCCATGAACGCCCTTGCCGGACCGATCCCCGTGCCGACCCCACCGACCAGTGAGGCACTCTCCAACCTGGTCACTGCGGAGGCAATCAACAACGCCGCCCGTCAGATCGCCCAACCTCTTTCTGCCTCAACCGATGCCGGTGATGCGCCGTACTCCACCCACCCGGACTCCACTCAGCCAGGCACAGAGGCTGTTCGAACTTCGGCTGCACGGGCCGGCGCCGGGCTTCCGACCGGCGTCGACAAGCTGTGGGGCGCAGGCAATCCGTCGACGTCACTCGCAGCCGGCGCGTCGCCGTCACCCAGTGCGACGGCAAGCTCTGGCGGAGCATGGGTGAGCGGAAGCGGTGGCACTACCGGCGGAATGGTGAGGGGTGCAGCGGGAGTTGCTGCAGTTCAACCGGTTCCGGTAACACCGCCCGGCCTGGGTGCACCATCGTCGGCAGTCGGCAGTAGCGGCATGTCGCCGGGCGGCATGCTGGGCGGTGGACCCCGCGGATCTCGGGACGACGAGTCGCCACGCACTACCCCGAGGTATCTCGTCACTGTCGGCGACGAGAATTCGATGGTCGACGATCTGCCGATGGTGTCGCCGCCCGTGCTCGGGGCTGACGATCCCGATCAGTACCTGTTCCGAGATCTCTGATCAAGACAAACCTCAGACGAAGCCCAACTCCCGCACCGCCGCACGCTCCTGCTCCAGTTCGCTGACGGACAGGTCGATCCGTTCGCGTGAGAAGTCGTCGATCGCGAGGTCGGGAACGATAGCGAACTCGCCATCGGCACAGGTCACCGGGAAGGAAGAGATCAATCCTTCGGGCACTCCGTAGGAACCGTCCGAACAGACGGCCATGGATACCCAGTCGTCCTCGGCGGTACCGATCACCCAGTCGCGGACGTGGTCGATCGACGCGCTGGCCGCACTCGCCGCAGAGGACGATCCCCGCGCAGCGATGATGGCGGTGCCTCGCACCTGCACAGTCGGGATGAAATCGTTCTCCACCCAGTCGCGGTCGTCGATCACCGCGAGTGCAGGCTCACCTGCGACAGTCGCGTGGGACAGGTCCGGGTACTGCGTCGCCGAATGGTTTCCCCAGACGGACACCTTGCGCACCGACGACGCACGAACCCCGGTCTTCTTCACGACCTGCGCGATCGCTCGGTTGTGGTCGAGACGTGTCAGCGCACTGAACCGAGTATCGGGTACATCCGGTGCATTGTTCATCGCGATCAGCGCGTTGGTGTTGGCCGGATTTCCCACGACCAGCACCTTGACGTCCGAGGCTGCGTTGTTGTTGATCGCCTTCCCGTGCGCTGTGAAAATCGCGCCGTTCGCACTCAGCAAGTCGGCACGCTCCATCCCCTTGCTCCGCGGACGTGCGCCGACCAGCATCCCGACGTTCGCGCCGGAGAAGGCGACATCGGGATCGTCGGTGATGTCGATGGAGCTCAGCAACGGAAATGCGCCGTCTTCGAGTTCCATCGCAACGCCTTCGGCAGCGGACACGGCGGCAGGAATCTCGAGCAGTCGAAGTTTGATCGGGACGTCAGCGCCGAGCATCTCCCCCGCAGCTATGCGGAAAAGCATTCCGTATGCGATCTGACCCGACGCTCCGGTTACCGTGACGGTTACGGGCGCAATACTCATTGCCGACTCCTCACCTGCCGTTTTCACGACTGTCCGTTCTACAACGCTGTAAGAACGGTTTCCACGCTAGTCGAGTAAACCGGCCACTTCGTGGTCTGTCAGTGTGGTTCTCGGCACTCGTCCCTCCGCCGTCACGAGTTCGACGGCGCGGTAGAGCGGACGCTCGGCGAGTCCGGCGCCGCGGGCTTCGGCACGCAACTGTTCGATCAGCACCGAGGACAACGCGGCAGCCGGTACCAACTCGCTGGCCGCCAGCGCGTCCGCGAGCTTGCGGAGTGCAAGGATCTCCAACTCGCGCCCACCCCCCGCGGTATACAGCGCGAGCGGGATCCGCACGGTGGACCGTCCGTCGCCGAGCGTCAAGCTGACTTCGCTGATCCGGCCGGATCTCACCGTCAATGCCGCCGTGAGTACCTCGGCCACGTCGACGACGTTGGTTCGAAAACCAGCTTGCGCACGAACTCTGTTGCCGTACAACGTGATGTGCCGGCGCAGCGTCATCAGGATCGCCAGTGACGTCGGCACCGCGATGACGGCGCCGACGATCACTCCAACGGTCGCCGTCGAGAACACACTGACGATCAACCCGACGACCACGCCGAACACCACGACAACAACGGCGAACTTCTTCAGCCGCGGCGCGATCAACGCCACGGGAACCAGATCGAGCGAAACCGGTTCGGCCTCAGTGCTCAACGAGTTCCCCGAGCTTGTCGACAACCTGGTCGAGCGCCACTGTCTCCTGCTCACCTGTTGCCAACTGTTTGACAACGACAACGCCCTCTTCGAGTTCACGCTCGCCGAGAACCAAAGCGATCGCGGCACCCGAACGATCAGCTGCCTTCATCGAGCCCTTCACGCCACGGTTTCCGTACGCCAGGTCGACGCGAATCCCATTGGCACGCAACTGATGTGCGATCTTCACCAGTGCAGCCTTCGCCTCGGCACCCATCGGTACACAGAAGACGTCGACACGCGCCGGTGGCGCAACGGACTTGCCCTCGGCCTCGAGCGCGAGAACCGTGCGGTCGACGCCGATTCCGAACCCGATGCCCGAGAGCGGCTGTCCACCCAGCTGTTCCATCAGACCGTCGTAACGACCACCACCACCGATTCCGGACTGCGCACCCAGTCCGTCGTGCACGAATTCGAAGGTTGTCTTGGTGTAGTAGTCGAGGCCGCGGACCATGCGCGGGTTGACGACGTACGGAACGCCCAATGCGTCCAGGTGCGCTAGCACCTCGTCGAAGTGCGCCTTGCAGCTCTCGGACAGGTGATCGAGCATGAGCGGTGCGCCGGCCGTCATCTCGCGTACATCTGGGCGCTTGTCGTCGAGCACCCGAAGCGGGTTGATCTCGGCGCGTCGACGTGTGTCTTCGTCGAGCGGAAGTGCAAAGAGAAACTCCTGCAGCAGTTCGCGGTACTGCGGTCGGCAGGTGTCATCGCCGAGAGAGGTGATTTCGAGGCGGAAGCCGTCGAGCCCCAACGACCGGAATCCGGCGTCGGCGATCGCGATGACCTCAGCGTCGAGCGCGGGGTCGTCGATCCCGATGGCTTCGACTCCGACCTGCTGCAACTGGCGGTAGCGGCCGGCCTGCGGGCGCTCGTAGCGGAAGAACGGGCCCGCGTAGCTGACCTTGACCGGCAACTGTCCACGATCGAGGCTGTGCTCGATGACGGCACGCATGACACCGGCGGTTCCCTCGGGACGCAACGTCACCGAACGGTCACCGCGATCGGCGAAGGTGTACATCTCTTTGCTGACGACGTCGGTCGACTCACCGACACCGCGAGCGAACAGGCCGGTGTCCTCGAAGATCGGCAATTCGATGTGGCCGTATCCGGCCAACCTCGCGGCGCGCGTCAAACCGTCACGAACGGCGACGAATTCGGCTGACTGCGGCGGAACGTAGTCCGGAATGCCCTTGGGTGCAGAGAAGGTGCTGGCTTTACTCACGAGAGGTACTTTTCCTTATTCTTGTGCGCTGAGTCCAACGAGAAACGGATTCGAGCTTCGCTCGGCGCCGATCGAACTGTTGCCGCCGTGCCCGGGCAGGACCACTGTCTCGTCACCGAGTACCAATAGCTTGCGGGCGATCGAAGCGAGCAACTGCTCGTGATTTCCGCCGGGCAGGTCGCTGCGCCCGATGGAACCCTGGAACAGGGTGTCACCGGTGAACGCCAAATCCACGGGCCCGCTCTCGGTGTTCGCCTGGGTGCGGAACACCACCGATCCCTGCGTGTGCCCGGGTGTGTGGTCCACGACGAACGTCATTCCGGCCTCGGTGATCTTGTCTCCGTCGGCCAGTTCGATCACCTCGTCCGGCTCCACGAACGTCATGCCTTGAATGAATTCCTTCATCGTCGGGCCGATCCCCCGTGCCGGATCGCTGAGCATGTAGCGATCCTCGGGATGGATGTACGCGGGTACGGAATACCGCTCACAGACCTCGCGGGCCGACCACACGTGATCGAGATGACCGTGCGTCAGGAGGACCGCCGTGACCGACATGTCCTTGGAGTCCAGATATTCGAAGAGCGGCTCAGCTGCATCCTGACCCGGATCTACGACTACGCACTCGCACGCGTCGTCCTGAGCGAGTATGTAGCAGTTGGTTTGGAACATCCCGGCCGGAAAACCAGTGACGAGCACGGGGGCAACTCCTCTTCGAAGGGTGGAAACGAACAACACGCTGTCGGTTACAGCCTAAGCTGCTGCCCCGCCAGTAAGTTCTCAGGTTGCAATGGGAGACTCTGACGACGAGTAGAGCCGCTTGCCGAAGCCGACCCCCAGGGTGTCGCTCGGCCGGCCGACCACGATCCACCCGCGATACGGAGGACTACAGCAGTGCCGAGTAACGAGCAACGCCGCGAGGCGGCGAAACGCAAGCTCGAGCGTCAGCTCGAACGTCGCGCAGAACGTGCCCGCAAGCGCAAGCAGATGACGATAGCCGGAACTGCGCTCGGCGTGGTCGTCGTAGTCGGCGTCGTCGGTGGACTCATCTGGCTGAGCAATCGCAGTGACGACGACGCGAACACCACCAACACTGCTGCCGACGACTCGAGCCTCACGCCACAGACCGCGGGTGCAATGCCGGCCGGTCTGTCGACGCCACTGGCCGACACGGTTTCCTGCTCGTATCCAGCCGACGGCGCTACCGCGTCCAAGGCCAACAACCCTCCTCGTACCGACGGGATTCCCACCACCGCGCCGGACGCGACGCCGAGCATCAGCGTCGAGACCTCGCAGGGAAACATCGGGCTCACACTCGACGGAACGAAGTCTCCGTGCACGGTCAACAGCTTCGTGAGCTTGGCGCAGCAGGACTACTTCAACGACACCACCTGCCACCGCATGACGACGAGCCCCTCGCTCCAGGTGCTGCAGTGCGGTGACCCGTCCGGCACCGGCACCGGCGGACCGGGCTACGGCTTCGACAACGAATTCCCCACCACGGCGTATTCCACCACCGACCCGGCAGCGCAAGAGCCCGTCACCTACGCGCGCGGCACGGTTGCGATGGCCAACACCGGGGCACCCGGTAGCAACGGCAGCCAGTTCTTCCTCGTCTACGGCGACTCACAACTCCCCCCGCAGTACACGGTTTTCGGCACGATCGACGAAACCGGGCTCGCCACTTTGGACAAGGTCGCGGCCGGCGGATCGACGCCAGAGGGTGACGGCAAGCCGAATCTGACCACCGACATCAAGACAGTAAGGCTCGACTGATGCGACGTAATCCTGTGATGCGCTTTCCTGTAGTCATTGCCGCCGCAAGCGCCGCGGCGCTGCTTCTGGCTGGTTGTTCCAGTGATTCCGGTAGCTCGGACTCGCCGTCCAGCACCTCCAAGGCGAAGACGACAACGGCTGCCATGCCGCCGCTCGACATGTCACAGTTCGACGCACTCCCGCCTGTCCCGACTCCGGCCTCGGCGACCGTCGACTGCTCGTACCCGAGCGCGGCGGGTGCAGCAAAAACCGTCAATCCGCCGAACTCCACGGGTGTGTCCACCGAGGGAACCGTCAACGTCGCGCTCACGACTACGGCCGGCCCGATCGGGATGGAACTGAACCGGGCGGAAGCCCCCTGCACGGTCAACAGCATCGTGAGCTTGACCGAGCAGAAGTACTTCGACGACACCCCGTGCCATCGACTCGTCACCACACCCGGTCTACAGATCCTGCAGTGCGGCGATCCCTCGGGCAAGGGCACGGGCGGACCGGGCTATGGCTTCGACAACGAGTACCCGACCACTGCCTACCCGGCTAACGATCCGGCACTCTCCTTGCCTGCCGTCTACCCCCGCGGCACGCTGGCAATGGCCAACTCGGGTAAACCGGGCAGCAACGGCAGCCAGTTCTTCCTCGTCTACGAGGATTCGGTCTTGCCGCCCAACTACACGGTCTTCGGAAAGATCGACGACGCCGGCCTGGCGACGATCGAGAAGATCGCGGCCGACGGCGACGACGGTGGCATGGGAGCAACCGGCGGCGGTGCACCCAACACCCCGATCACCATCGAGACTGCAATAGTCGCCTGACCCCCTGTGCGCCTTTATTAACCGCCCGCGGTTAATAAAGGCGCACAGCAGTTTACGAGGCAGAGGTCACGCGGTAGACGTCGTAGACGCCTTCCACGTTACGAACCACGTTGAGAACATGACCCAAGTGCTTCGGGTCACCCATCTCGAAGGTGAACTTGCTGATCGCCACGCGGTCGCCGGACGTGGTGACCGAGGCCGACAGGATGTTCACCTTCTCGTCTGCCAACGCCTTGGTGACGTCGGAAAGCAACCGATGACGATCGAGCGCCTCGATCTGGATCGCGACCAGGAACACCGATGTCGCTGACGGTGCCCATTCGACGTCGATGATTCGCTCCGACTGATCGTGGAGCGAGTTGGCGTTGGTGCAGTCGGTACGGTGCACGCTGACCGCGCCGCCACGCGTGACGAAGCCCAGAATCGAATCGCCCGGTACCGGCGTGCAACACTTCGCGAGTTTTGCCACCGTGCCCGGTGCTCCGGGAACCAGAATTCCGGAGTCACCCGTACTGCGGGTGCGCACCGGCATGGTCGACGGCGTCGAACGCTCGGCCAGTTCCTCCTCGACGGCACCGACGCCGCCCAGATGAGCAACCAGTCGCTGCACGACGTGGTGCGCCGACACCTGACTCTCGCCTACGGCCGTGTACAACGCCGAGACGTCGGGATAGCGAAGTTCGTGCGCGATCGTGCTCATCGATTCGGCATTCATCAACCGCTGCAACGGAAGTCCCACACGGCGGACCTCCTTCGCGATCTGATCCTTGCCGGACTCGAGCGCCTCCTCGCGGCGTTCCTTCGCGAACCACTGACGGATCTTCGCCTTGGCACGCGGCGAGACGACAAACGTCTGCCAATCACGGCTCGGCCCGGCGGTGGCAGCCTTCGACGTGAAGACCTCCACCACTTCGCCGTTTTCGAGAGTTCGTTCCAGCGCGACCAGTCGGCCGTTGACCCTGGCACCGATGCATCGGTGCCCGACCTCGGTGTGCACCGCATACGCGAAATCGACGGGGGTCGATCCGGCAGGCAACGTGATGACGTCGCCCTTCGGCGTGAAGACGAAGATCTCCTTGACCGCGAGGTCGTAACGCAACGATTCGAGGAACTCCCCCGGATCGGCCGCTTCTCGCTGCCAGTCGAGTAGCTGACGCATCCACGCCATGTCGTCGACCTCGGCGATGTCGCCCGCGTGCTTGCCCTTGGTCTCCTTGTACCGCCAGTGCGCGGCGATACCGAACTCCGCGGTCCGGTGCATGTCCTGGGTCCGGATCTGGACCTCCAGGGGCTTGCCTTCCGGTCCCACGACGGTGGTGTGCAGCGACTGGTAGACGCCGTAGCGCGGCTGTGCGATGTAGTCCTTGAAGCGTCCGGCCATCGGCTGCCACAGCGAGTGGACAACACCGACCGCGGCGTAACAGTCACGCACCTCTTCGCACAGAATGCGCACGCCGACCAGATCGTGGATGTCGTCGAAATCGCGGCCCTTGACGATCATCTTCTGGTAGATCGACCAGTAGTGCTTGGGCCGGCCCTCGACGATGGCATTGATCCGCGAGGCGGACAGAGTCGAGTTGATCTCGGCGCGAACCTTGGCCAGATAAGTGTCTCGAGAGGGCGCGCGATCGGCGACCAGTCGAACGATCTCGTCGTACTTCTTCGGGTGCAGGATCGCGAACGAAAGGTCCTCGAGTTCCCACTTGACGGTCGCCATTCCGAGCCGATGCGCAAGTGGTGCAATGACTTCGAGAGTCTCACGCGCCTTACGTGCCTGCTTTTCGGGCGGCAGGAATCGCATCGTGCGCATGTTGTGCAGACGATCCGCAACCTTGATCACGAGCACGCGCGGGTCCCGCGCCATCGCGATGATCATCTTGCGGATGGTTTCGCCCTCGGCGGCGGTGCCCAGAACGACCTTGTCGAGTTTGGTGACGCCGTCGACGAGGTGAGCGACCTCGTCACCGAAGTCCTTGGTCAACTCTTCGAGTGAGTACCCGGTGTCCTCGACGGTGTCGTGCAGCAGGGCTGCGACGAGGGTGGTGGTGTCCATACCCAACTCGGCCAGAATGCTTGCGACGGCCAACGGATGCGTGATGTACGGATCGCCGGACTTGCGCCGCTGGCTCGAATGTCTGTCCTCGGCGACGTCGTACGCACGCTGGAGCAGCGCGAGGTCGGCCTTCGGATACAGCTCACGGTGGAGGCTGACCAACGGCTCGAGCACCGGGCGGATGGTGGCGTTGCGCTGACCGGTGATGCGTCGAGCAAGCCGAGCGCGCACCCTACGGGAGGCGGAAGCGGGCACGGCCAGATTCTGCCCACCCCGATTGCCGGTAGTTTGCGCAGATCCCGAATCGTCGGGCACCGCGGACTTCGATGGTGTCGTCTCCGGAGCCGGAACTGCACCCGTCTCCTGCGACACTGCACCCGAGTTCTGTGATCGATCAAGATTCGACGTCATGTCGCCACCTCCTACCACCGAGTTGGTTGAGGCAACCGCCCTGCATCGGGTAATTGCCCTGGAGGTCTAACTCGACCCCCAGGAGACAACTTTAATACTCAGACCTTCACCAGTGATGTCAGTGGGTACTTCAAGAAGCGATCTCGACCGCGCAGTTCCTCGATCTCGAGCACCACTGCGACGCCGACGACGTTCGCTCCACCCAACTCGACCAACTGCACAGCCGCCTCGAGTGTCCCTCCGGTAGCCAGAACGTCGTCGATCACCAGAACATTCCGCCCCGTGAGATCGAAGCCGTTTGCGGGAATCTCGAGAGTCGAGGATCCGTACTCGAGGCTGTACGAACGAGAGAGCACCGGCGGCGGCAGTTTGCCGACCTTCCGCACGGCAACGACTCCCGCACCCATCTTCGCGGCCGCACCGGCACCGAGCAGGAAACCGCGAGCATCGACGGCGGCGATCGTGTCGGCGTCCGGAGCACAGGCGACAAGGGCATCGAGCACGGCCCCGAACCCCTCGGCGTCGGCGAACACCGGAGTCAGATCGGCGAACCGAACACCGGGACCGGGAAAGTTGTCCGCCCAGCGGGTCAGCCGAACAACGGCGTCCCCGGCAGCCCGGTGGATTGCGATCAATTCTTCAGTCGTGTGCAAGGCAACACCATTCGAGACGCTCATCTGCGTAGTACCCATCTGTCCATGTTCCAGCCGGTAGCGGCCCGAGTCGGATTGACCAACACTGCCGACATGCCTGGAGCTACAGCGACAGTTCGTAGTTGATTGAACAGTGGAATCGTAGGCACCTGGGTCCACAGGATGTTCTCCGCCTCCACCGAGAGTCCCAATTGCGCACTCGTGCTCGCATCCACGTTCAACTGATCGATGATCTGATCGATCCTGGCATTTCCGTACGTACCGAGGTTTGCGCCGTTGCCCGATCGCAGCGCTCCGCGCGCGTCGATCATGCTCGCTGTTCCGCCTGCGCCGACTTTGCCTGCCATGCCGGAGAGCACGGCGTCGACTCCCCCACTCTGCAGACTCGCGGGATCGAAGCTGTCGCTACTTGCGTCCTCGACCGTGATTCCCGCCGGAGCACACGCGGCTTTCGCTTCGGAGACGATCTGCGCCCGCACCGGGTCCGGTGCGAGGTACCCGACCCGGACGGTCAACTGGTCGAGGTCGGCTTCCGACAACGACGTCTTCGCAGCCTCGATGTCGGCATTGGCGTACCGATCACCGTCGACCGCAGCGGCGTCGCTGTAAACGAGTGAATCCGGCGCCATCAGTCGCGAATCGACCACGCCGGAACCCAAACCCGCCTGCGGCGCATTCTCCGTCTGCCCGAACTTCTCGAACAGAGTCGTACGCGGAACACAATGCGCGAACGCTCGACGGGCGGCTTCGTCGCCCAGCGAACCAGAGGTCGCGAGAACGAACTGCTCGATCGACCGCGACGGAATCTGTTGGACGTCGAACCCGGACGGAGTACCGAGTTCGCCAGCCGAGCCGGAAGCGACGTCGACTACCTCGATCGAGTTCTTGTCGAGATCCTCGGTCAGATTCACACCACGTGGCCAGACGACGATGCGATCGGTCGCAGGCTTGTTGCCCCACCACCGCTCGTTCGCGACCAGCACCAGGCCGTCGTCGGTACTGTACGAGTCGATTCGATACGGACCAGCGGAGGGCAGTACGGAGGTGTCCACCTGACCTGGAGTCAGGTTCCACCCGGTGTTCCAGAAGTCCGCGATCTTCGACAACGCTTCGGTGTCACCGGCATTCACCGCGCTCACCACGTCGCTGACACCCGTGCGCTGCGTCACGACGTGTGAAGGCATCAACGCAGTCGCACCGAACAACGACCGCCAATCGGTGAACGATCGCCCGGGTTTGAATAACACCGTCGCGTCCTTCGCCCCGCTCTGGCAGTCGATCCGGTCGATGTCCGCGTATCCGAGATTGTTCGCCGTGTCGAACATGGGCTTCACGGCACCATCGACGTCTTCGGTGAACTTGCCACTCGACGCCGCCCAGGTGAGGACGAGATCGTCACAGGACATCGGAATCCCATCGGAGTACACGGACGCCGGATTGAGCTTGTACGAGACCGTGAGCACGTCACCGGGCAACTCAGACGCCGTTCCGATGTCGGTGTCGGAGACAGGTGCTCCGGCCGGGCCGGTGAACGTGAAGCCGGGAAGCACCCGGCCGAACGCGGCCATCGCCCCGGACACCGATCCAGCTGTCGTGTTGGCGTTGTACGTGGAGATGGAGTTGTCGATGGCATATCCGATGGACGGAACCTGCTCGGCGCTTTCCGAGCAGGCCGCCAACGAACCCGCAGCCACAGCGGTGGCCGCAACGAACGTCATCGATCGAACCAGTGTGCGTGTTCTTGGGAGCATGTTCAGTGCCCCTTCTTGTTTCGCTTTCCGGTCGGCCGCGCACCCGGCTGCGGAGCAACCGGAGCACGGCGTGCAGCTGGTGCGCCGACGGCAACCGTCTGCGTACCTTTCTCGGCCAGCGTAGCCCGGCGCGAGAGCACCTTACGAGTGTGCGCGGCAACGGGTCCCCAGCGTTCCTTCATCGACACCAGGAGCGGCGTCGCGAAGAAGATCGAGGAGTACGCACCCACGATGATGCCGACGAGCTGAACGAGCGCAAGGTCCTTGAGTGTGCCGACGCCGAGCATCCAGACCGCGACAACCATCAGAGCGATCACCGGGAGCACGCTGATGACGGTCGTGTTGATCGATCGCATCAAGGTCTGATTCACCGCGAGGTTGGCTTGCTCGCCGTACGTCCGGCGCGTCAGATGCAGAACACCGCGGGTGTTCTCTTCGACCTTGTCGAACACCACCACGGTGTCGTACAGCGAGAAGCCGAGAATGGTGAGCAAACCGATCACCGTCGCGGGCGTCACCTCGAAACCGACGAGCGAGTAGACGCCGGCAGTGACGATGATGTCGAAGAACAACGCAACGATCGCAGCTACCGCCATGTCCCGCTCGAAGCGGATGGCGATGTAGATACTCACGATCACCAGGAACACAATCAGCGCGATCAGCGCCTTCTTGGTGATCTGGCCGCCCCAGGTTTCACTCACGTCCGCAAAACTGATGGCTTGCGCCGACGGGTTCCCGTTCTTGTCCTTGGGCTGGAACTCGTCGAAGAGTGCCGACTGAAGATCGTTGATCTGCGTCGCGTTCAACGTCTCCGACCGGATCTGCACGGTTGCGCTGGCACCCGAGCCGACTGTCTGCACGCTGACCGGTTCGAACCCGAGTGTGTCGGAGTAGACGGTTTCCACCGCCGACGTCTCGACTCCACCCTCGGCCGGGAACTGAATGCGTGATCCGCCTTCGAAATCGATACCGAAGGTGAAGCCGCGCAGGATGATGCTCAGCAGCGCAATGGCGACCAGAGCGCCGGTCAGTCCGTAGTAGAAGCGACGCTTGCCGACGACCTCGAACGCACCCGTTCCGGTGTACAACCGCGAGAGCCAGCTGTGCTTGGGCATCGCGCCCTGATCGACGCCTGAGTCGGTGATCTCCGACCGGGCCGCCGCATCGGCGGATTCGGCGGCGGAACTGTTGGTGGACCCCACCGGGGAGTTGTTGGACTCGCTCATGCTCGTGTCTCCTTAGCCGACGCAGCGGCGGCAACCTTACGTTCGCGGGCAACCTCTTGCACTGCGCCGAGACCGTTGACGCTGGGCTTGGACCAGAACGCCGAACGGGACGCCATGCTGACCAGTGGCCACGTCACGAGGAACACGACAATCACGTCGAGAATGGTCGTCAGACCCAAGGTGAAGGCGAAGCCTCGCACCTGTCCGACCGCCAGCACGTACAGAACTGCAGCGGCGATGAAGCTCACCGCGTTGCCGGAAAGAATTGTTCGGCGTGCTCTTGCCCAACCGCGTGGCACCGCCGAGCGGAAGCTACGGCCCTCACGCATTTCGTCCTTGATGCGTTCGAAGAACACGACGAACGAGTCGGCGGTCATACCGATACCGATGATCAGACCAGCCATGCCGGCCAAGTCGAGCGTGAAGCCGATGTATCTGCCGAGCAGAACCATGATCGCGTAGACCATGACTCCGGAGAGAATCAGCGACAACGCCGTCAGGACGCCGAGCATGCGGTAGTAGACGAGGCAGTACAGCAGAACGAGAACGAGACCGACCGCGCCGGCGATCAATGCCGCCTGCAGTGAGGCCAGGCCGAGCGTGGCCGAGACCGTCTCGGCCTCAGAGGCTGCGAACGAGAGCGGAAGCGAACCGTACTTCAGTGTGTTGGCAAGTTCTTTGGCACTCTCGGCAGTGAAACTGCCCGTGATCGAGGTGGCGCTACCCGCAGGCGTTGCACCTTGAATCGTGGGAGCGCTGACGACCTTCGAGTCGAGCGTGAACGCTGCCTGCTTGCCGATGTTGGCTGAGGTGAACTCGGCCCAGGTGTTGCTGCCGGTCGTCTTGAACGAGAGGCTGATCTCGTGGCGCGACTGCTGCGAGTTGAAGACCGAAGACGCGTCGGCAATCTCCTGTCCGTCGATGATCGAAGGACCGAGGAGATAGATGTTCAGTCCGTCTTGCGAGCAGGCGACCAGCGGCAGGGTCGGGTCGTCGTTTCCACGGAGCGGATCCGCGACGGAGCAGTCGAGGTTCGCCACTGCTTGCTGCTGCACTGTCGGATCGCTGCTCTGTCGGAGGGCGCGCGCTGCGGCGATTTCCGCTGCTGCTGCGTCGCCTTCGTCGGTGCCGTCGCTCGGCGCGTCCCCGGTGGGGGCCGGAGTCGTTGTCTGCGGCGCGGGCGTTGCCTCGGGAGTAGTCGGGTCCTGAGCCAGGAACGGACGGTTCTGCGGCGTCTGCGTCCCGTCAGCGGGTGCTTCGGGGGCCGGTGCATCAGTGGCCGGAGTTTCGGCCGCCGGCGCCTCGGGCGTAGCTGTCCGATTCGCGTCACGGGTGGCGACGTCGATCGAACCCGTCACCGGGCGGATGTACAGACGAGCGGTCTGGCCGAGCGAGCGAGCCTGCGCACTGTCGTCGCCGGGAACGGTGATGACGAGGTTGTCACCGTCGACAACGACCTCGGAACCGGAAACGCCGAGACCGTTGACGCGGGTCTCGATGATTTCCTGAGCCTGCTTGAGACTGTCCTGACTGGGAGCGCTGCCGTCCGGGGTACGAGCGGTCAACGTGACGCGCGTTCCACCCTGCAGGTCGATGCCGAGTTTCGGCGTGGCCGACTTGTCTCCAGTGAAGAACACCAGGGCATACAGTGCCACTACCAGGACCCCGAAAAGGGCCAGGTAGCGGACCGGATGCACCGTTCCGGTGGAAGGTGCCACGATCTTTAAGTCTCCTCGGTAGGTGCAGAGCTTCAGTAAGTGCACGGCTCGGGTGGTCGACGACCACCCGAGCTGCGGCGTTCGAACTGCAACGATTGATCAACGGGGTGAACTGAGCTGCTGGTGTAAGAGCGGACAAGACAATCTGGACGTGTGTCCGAGTTCACAACTCTAGAACACGTACCAGTTCGACGAAGTCAGGACTCCTTGGTGAGCCGGATTTCGGTGTCGGCAGCAGACTCTTCGATCTCGGAAATCGAGTCGTCGTCATACTCGTCGGTCTCGGTCGTCTCGACGACGCGCTCACGGATGACCAGACGCGACCAGGTGGTGATGACACCGTCCGCGATCTCGAGGTCCACGGTGTCGTCGTCCAGGGAAGCGATCGTGGCGTAGAGCCCGGCCGTGGTCTGCACCCGATCGCCGACCTGCAGCGAGTCCTGCATCTCGGAAGTCGCGGCCAAGGCCTTCTTCTGCTTGCGCATGCCCAGGAACATGGGCACCAGCAGTGCGAGGATCAAGAGGGGGAAAAGCAAACTCGACATGTGTTGATCAACCTCGGTTGTGTTGCACGTTTTACGCCGCGATGGTCCCGGATGGACCTACGCAATACACCAGTGTGCCATTAGTTGCTGAGGATTCCTGACAGATCGGCCGTTCAAGTAGGCCTTTCCAGTCGAAATTCACTCGCCGTTCGGATCGAACAACGTGGCCTGCGGTTCGTTGACACGAACCTCGATACCGCCCGCTGCGGCATCCGGCGGCGGTGTCATTCCGAGTTGAGTCCAGGCAGCGGCGGTAGCCACACGTCCTCGCGGCGTCCGGGCGATCATTCCGGCCCGGACCAGGAACGGCTCGCACACTTCTTCCACCGTCGACGGTTCCTCGCCGACGGCCACCGCAAGCGTCGACACGCCGACGGGCCCGCCGCCGAACGAACGCACCAAAGCACTCAGTACCGAACGGTCGAGACGGTCCAAGCCCAACTGGTCCACGTCGTAGACGGCCAAGGCCGCCTGAGCGACGTCCATGGTGACGATTCCGTCGGCGCGCACCTCGGCGAAGTCGCGAACCCGGCGCAGCAATCGGTTCGCGATACGCGGTGTCCCCCGCGAGCGTCGTGCGATTTCGGCACCGGCGTCAACTTCGAGATCGACGCCCAGAATTCCGGCCGAACGCATCAGAATCTGTTGCAGCTCTTCGGGTTCGTAGAAATCCATGTGAGCGGTGAACCCGAAGCGGTCGCGTAACGGACCGGTCAGCGCACCCGACCGCGTAGTCGCACCGACCAGCGTGAACGGTGCAACCTCCAGAGGAATCGACGTGGCGCCCGGCCCCTTACCGACGACGACGTCGACACGGAAGTCTTCCATGGCCAGGTACAACATCTCCTCGGCCGGACGAGCGATTCGGTGAATCTCGTCGATGAACAACACATCGCCCTCGACGAGGTTGCTCAGCATCGCAGCCAGGTCTCCGGCGCGTTCGAGCGCCGGTCCGGACGTCAACCGCAGAGAAGAGCCCAACTCCCCCGCGATGATCATCGCCATCGACGTCTTGCCGAGCCCGGGGGGACCGGACATCAGGATGTGATCAGGCGTGCTGCCGCGAAGTTTTGCTCCGGTGAGCACGAGCTGCAGTTGTTCGCGAACACGAGGTTGACCGATGAAGTCGTCGAGACTCTTGGGGCGCAGACTCGCTTCGACATCACCGTCTCCCGCCACCAATTCGGCAGAGACCTGCGACTCGTCGTCGAAATCGTCGATCGGGTCGAAGTTCATCGAGTCTTACCGAGCAGCGACAGAGCGGAACGCAGTGCGACCGACGTGGTGGCCTCGGGCGATTCCGCCAGAACCGAATCCGTGGCCTGCTCTGCCTGCTTGATCGGGAAGCCCAGACCTTCGAGAGCCTCGACGATCTGATCACGGATCGAGCTGCCGACGACGACACCGGACGCCGCGCCGGCCGTCGTCGCGACGGCGTCGACCTTGTCGCGCAGTTCGACAACCATGCGCTCGGCGCCGCGTTTTCCGATACCGGGCACCCTCGTCAACGCCGTCAGGTTGCCTTCCGAGAGCGCCCGCCGCAGCGCGTCCGGTTCGAGAACTGCAAGAGTTGCCATCGCCAGGCGCGGCCCGACACCCGAGACCGTTTGCAAAAGGCTGAACAGATCCTTCGACTCGGTATCGGAAAAGCCGTACAACGTCATCGAGTCTTCGCGAACGATCATCGTCGTGAACAGTCGCGCTTCGCTTCCCCGGTGCAGCGCACCGAGAGTCACCGGGGTGGCATTGACCCGATAGCCGACACCTGACGCTTCGATGACCGCGTGATCGAGCGCAATATCGAGTACCTCGCCGCGTACCGACGCGATCATCGTGAACCTGCCTTCTTCGTCTCGGCCAATTTTGCCTGATACTTACGCATTTGTTCAGCGGCCATCGCCTCGGCGCGGGCCATCCGCTCGATCATCGGTGCTCGCCAGCAGTGACAGATCGCCAGCGCCAGAGCGTCGGCAGCGTCAGCCGGTTTCGGCGCCGTCTTCAAATTCAGAATTCGCGTCACCATCGCAGTGACCTGCGCCTTGTCGGCGTTACCGCTGCCGGTGACGGCGGCCTTCACCTCGCTGGGCGTGTGGAAACACACCGGAATGCCGCGTCTGGCGGCAGCGAGCGCGACAACTCCGCCTGCTTGCGCCGTCCCCATCGCGGTACTGACGTTGTGCTGCGCGAACACGCGCTCGATCGCGACCACCTCCGGCTTGTACTGCTCGATCCACAGTTCAGCCGCATCGGAGATCCGCAGAAGTCGAGAACCGAGGTCCATCTCGGCCGGAGTCCGCACCACGTCGACCGCAATGGGGCGCACTTTCCTGCCGTTGCTCCCGTCGACCACTCCCAACCCGCAGCGAGTCAAGCCTGGGTCCACTCCGAGCACGCGCACTTGTCACACCTCTCCATACCGAACAGCTGTTCGATAGCTTAGCGGTGCGCGGGACTACTACCCCGCATCAACACGCAACCCGGCCCGGACGCGGACGTCAGGACCGGGTTGAGTTGAAAAGCAATCAGTCTTCGAGAGCCGCGAGAACCTCGTCGGAAAGATCGATGTTGGTGTAGACGTTCTGCACGTCGTCAGAATCTTCGAGCGCGTCGACAAGCTTGAAGATCTTGCGTGCGCCGTCGACATCCAGGGGAACCTCGACGGAAGCGCGGAAATCGGCCTCAGCGGAGTCGTAGTCGATGCCGGCTTCCTGAAGTGCCGACCGTACGGCAACCAGATCCTGTGGCTCACTGACGATTTCGAAGGTTTCACCGAGATCGGTGACTTCCTCGGCACCGGCGTCGAGCACAGCCATCAGGACGTCGTCCTCCGACTGGCCGTTCTTCTCGAGCGTGACGACACCCTTGCGAGCAAACAGGTAGGAGACGGAACCCGGGTCAGCGAGGTTGCCACCGTTACGGGTCATCGCGGTGCGAACTTCACCGGCTGCGCGGTTGCGGTTGTCGGTGAGGCACTCGATCAGAACGGCGACGCCGTTGGGTCCGTAGCCCTCGTACATGATGGTCTGCCAGTCTGCGCCGCCCGCTTCTTCACCGGCGCCGCGCTTGCGCGCACGCTCGATGTTGTCATTGGGAACAGACGTCTTCTTCGCCTTCTGGATGGCGTCGTACAAGGTGGGGTTGCCCGTGGGATCGCCACCGCCGGTTCGTGCCGCCACCTCGATGTTCTTGATCAGCTTCGCGAAGGATTTGCCACGACGTGCGTCGATCACAGCCTTCTTGTGCTTGGTGGTGGCCCATTTTGAGTGGCCGCTCATGCGATTCAAGCCCCTTTCCTGCTGCGTTGCGCACGCCGAATGCGCGTCTTTCAGCTCTGCCGATGTTACCCGTCCCACGTCACAACTCGCTGCATCCCCCGACACGAAATAGTCAAACCACGCATTGTTTGCATAGAATGCAAACATGTTGGTGCGAATAGATCACGCCTCCACAACTCCACTCGCGGAGCAGATTGCGGCCGGGGTTCGTGGCTCGGTCATCCGCGGTGAGATCGGTCCCGGTGACCGTCTGCCGTCCGCTCGCGCTCTCGCCGACTCGATCGACGTCAATCTCCACACGGTTCTTCGGGCGTACGCAACACTCCGCGACGAAGGCCTGATCGACCTCCGACGCGGACGTGGCGCCGTTATTCGCGCCGAGTTCGACTCGGGAAGAACAGCTCTCAACGAATCTGCGCGCGAGTTCGTGCGGCAGGCCCGAAATCTCGGACTCGACACCGCGCACATGCTCGACCTCATCAAGGAGACCAGCACACAATGACGACCAGCAAGATCCGACTCTGGACAGCAGCTTCACTGACGTTGATCCCGACCCTGATCCTGGTTCGCGCGCGCTTCGCGTGGGATGAACGCCTGCCCGAAACCGTCGCGAGCCATTGGTCCGGATCGACCCCGGACGGGTTCAGCACCACGACGACGTTTTTCGCCATCGCGCTGGTGATTTCACTGGTGGCTGTCGTTTGCGCCTGTGTCGTCGCGGCCCGTTCGAGCGACAACGCGCCCCTGTTTCTGGCCGTCACCTCGATCTCGAGTGCGACACTCGCGACGATCTGGATTCTGAGCGTCGCCCTGACGATCGACGCCGGGTCGCCGGAAGACGCGCGTATCGGCTGGTGGATTCTTGCGCCGATCGCGACGGTACTCGTAGGAGTTCTGGCATACGCGCTGCCTGACCAGCAACGAAGCGGCCCGGAGCCGGCACTGCCGACCCCGACGCTCGACACTCCGCTGACGGCCTCCGAACGTGCAGTGTGGGTCGGGCAGGTCCGCAGCGTCTGGCCGTGGATCGTTACCGCCGGCCTCGTAGTTCTCGTGATCGCGACTGCCGCGTACTCGGATTGGTGGGTTGCCGTGATCCTGGGTGTGTCCACACTCGCCGTCACAGCATTCGCTTCGATCACCGTGCGCGTCGACCGTCACGGTGTCGGCATCAGTTCCTGGGGCGTTCGATGGAAGAAGATCCCCATCTCGAAGGTGAAGTCCGCATCAGTCGACGCGATACGTCCAGCCGAATGGGGCGGATGGGGTTACCGAATGACACCGCGCGGAACAGCCGTCACTCTCCGCTCGGGTGAGGCCATCGTGGTCACTCTCGAGAGCGGACGACTGTTCGCCGTAACCGTCGATCACCCGGAAGACGGTGTGAAGCTGATCAATTCGTTGGTTCAGGCTGGTTGATTCACGAACAACGTCAATTCACGAACAACACGGCAGCGGCATTGCCGGCGAGGTAGAAACCGGCAATGCCGAATACCCAACCCATTGCGCTGTCGCCGTAGCGAGACATCAGCGAGTCCACTCGGCGCAGCGGCTTGCCGAGGCGGTTGCCGGCCACGACCCGCCCGCACAACAGAAGCACTGCGGGCATGGCCATGATCAGGCAGTATCCGGCAAGTATCGACGCAGACGCGACTGCGGGCAGCCCAGCAGCGGTGATCATCGCGATCGCCGCCAAGTAGGGCAACATCGTCACCAATTCGGCGGTTCCGGCAGCAATCGCCAGAAGTACAACACTTCTCGCGGAACTGGCCGAGCCGAGCACCCGCTCTCGCCAAACATGGGTTCGATCGGCCTGACCGGATGTGCGTCTCTTCTCGGAATCGAATCGAAAACTCCACGCGAACAACGCGATACCGAGAATCAACTGCGCAACGCGGGCGGCGGGGGTGTCGAGTAGCGGGGCGACGACTGGCATGCCTACCCGTGCCGTCGTCCAGACGGCCACCCCGACAACAAAATAGAACGTCGTGATGACCACCAGATATGTCAGCAGCCTGCGAACCTGCGGTCGTCCCGGCATCAACAACATCCAGACCGGGACGACCAATGTTCCGATGCTCGTACTGTCCAGCAGGGCGAGCCCGCCCAGCGTGGTGAGCAGGACGAGTTCCACGTCAGTCGTTTCGGCGCTCGGGTATCGCTGTCTCCCTCGTTCGGACTGCATTCACGATGTCGAAGGCACCGATGATCGCGAGGATCACGCCGAGTGGTCCGCCGCGAAACCAGAAGAACTCGGCGTCACGCGCGAACAGCCACAGACAGCCGCCACCGACGACCAAGAGAATGCCGATCATCAACTCGAAGCGAATTTTCATACGTCGAGCCTGTCTTCTCTATCGAATCCGCACATCAGCCATCGGAACAACGCCGACCTCATCATTTGGTATGACAAGTCAGGCGCCCCGATGTGCTCTGATAAGTCTGTGGTGACCAGAAGTCGGAGTGTCGGCAAGTGGAACGATCCGCTCATCGCCTTCGGCCTGTTCGCGATCGGGGTACTCCTCTACCTGGTCGGCCTGTACCAAATGTGGACCGATGTCGGAGGTGTCGCCGACGTTCCCGCCGGGGTTCGGATCGGGATGCTGGCTCTGCTGTGTGCGATCGACTCGTTCCGGCGGGTGCGTCCGGCAACAGCTTTGGCGGCGGGGGCCGTCATCGTCGCGGTCGACGCTGCCCTGGGACCCACTCTGCCGATGTGGCTGGTCCTCTCGGATCTCACCTACGCCGCAGTTCTGTACGGGACGGCGCGGCTGGGCCGAGTGGTGTGTTCTCTGACCGCGGTGACGGTTGCCGCGCTCACCGCCCTCGTCTACCTGTCCACCCAGGACGTCCGCGCTGCGGCTGGGGCAGGCGTGGTGACCGCTCTGTTCTTCGGTACACCGGTGTGGTGGGCACTGGTCATCCGTCGACAAGTCGAACTGACCGAGGCCGAACGCGAGCGTTCCAGAGTCCACGAAGCACTCGCCACTCTGGACCGCGAGGCCGCAGTCGCTCACGAACGAGCAACCATGGCGCGCGATCTGCACGACGTCATCGCAAGCCACCTCTCCGCCATCGCAATCCATTCGGAGGCGGCACTGTCCACCTCAGCTCTCTCCGGTGAACGGGGCCAACCAGACGACGGATTGAGGGAGATGATCGGAGCGATCAGATCGAGCAGTCTCGCGGGCCTTTCCGAGATGCGGTCGATGATCGAACTGCTCCACGCCGGGGACGACGAGACCCCGGACCCGCGTTCCTCTCCCCCGCGGCTGACCGAGTTGCCCGTCGTCCTGGACGCAGTTCGGGCAGCCGGCGCCGCCGTGCACGTTGCGATCGACATCGATACTGCCGACCTGCCGAGCGTGGTCGATCACACGGCGTACCGGATCACCCAGGAGGCGTTGACCAATGCGCTCAAGCATGCGCCTGGTGCACCGATCTCGATGTCGATCTCTCTCCAGCACAATGCATTACAGATCGAGATCCGAAACCCCATCGGTCGCGACACATCCAGTTTTCGGGCGGGAACGCACGGACTTGCAAACATGCGTCACCGCGCCGAACTGCTGGGCGGTTCACTCGACGCACTTCCGGTCGACGGAGAATGGACGGTATGCGCACAGATACCGGTCCCCGCGCCGAACGGAACGGATCGGTGATCACCGTCGCCCTGGTCGACGACCACGCCGCGATCCGGTCGGGACTCGCGATGATCCTGCGGCAGCACGACGACATCGATGTCGTCGCAGAAGCCGGTGACGGAGCGTCGGCGATCACCGTCACCCGCACGCATCAACCCGACGTCGTACTCATGGACGTCCGGATGCCAGGCACCGACGGCATCGAGGCGACGCGTCAGATCATCGGGACGACCCGCAGCCGGGTTCTGGTGTTGACCACCTTCGACCTCGACGAATACGTCTTCGCGGCCCTGCGCGCCGGTGCTTCGGGATTCCTGCTCAAGACTGCGACCGCGGACGAGCTGACCAGCGCTATCCGCAACGTCGCGGCCGGAGATGCAGTGCTCGCTCCGCGCGCGGCGCGTGTCCTGATCGGCGAGTTCGTGCAGCGCGCACCCAAACCCACCGAACCGCTGGGATTGAGCGAGCTCACCGACCGTGAACGCGAGGTCCTCGCGCTGTTGGGGACGGGTATGTCCAACGCCGAACTGTCGCGTGAACTCGGAGTCGGTGCTCCGACGGTGAAGTCGCACGTGTCGCGAGTTCTGTCGAAGTTGCACCTCACCTCACGCGTCCAGGCGGCGATCCTTGCCCGCGAACTGGAGCTGTAGGTTCGGCCGAGGCTGACTACTCCAGTTATCCGCGAACCAGATCGACGAACATCTCGTGCACTCGACGGTCCCCGGTAACCTCGGGATGGAAAGAAGTGGCGATCACCGAGCCCTGCCGAACCGCGACGATCCGGCCCGCGGCCTCCCCCGCGGCGGCGGGAACCTGCGCAAGGACCTCAACGCCCGGCCCAACTCGCTCCACCCACGGCGCGCGGATGAAGACAGCGCGAATGGGATCACCGATGATGCCCTCGAACTCCAGGTCGGACTCGAAAGAATCAACCTGCCGACCGAAAGCGTTGCGGCGCACCGTCATGTCGATGGCGCCGAGATGCTCGGCGTCCGGCCGGGTGTCTAGTACCTCGCTCGCCAGCAGAATCATGCCGGCACACGAACCGTAGGCCGGCAGCCCCCCGCGAAGACGCTCACGCAGCGGATCCAACAGTTCGAACACCTGCAGAAGCCGGCTCATGGTGGTGGATTCGCCACCCGGAATCACGATTCCGTCGACCTTGTCCAGCTCCTCCGGCCGTCGGACACCCACGGCATCCGCACCCGAATCATCGAGTGCGGCAAGGTGCTCGCGAACATCACCTTGGAGGGCGAGTACACCGATCAACGGACGCGTCATCACACAGTTCCTGTCTTGTTCTCACGGCTGTTCTTGCTCTCATGGCTGTCGGGTTCGCGTTCGAGACGCGTCAAACCCTCCTGAACCACCGCTGCCACCATGTTGCCATCGCGATCGTAGATACGCCCCTGAGTGAGCGCGCGACCGAAACCTGCCGACGGCGATGTCTGGTCGTAGAGCAACCACTCGTCGGCCCGGAACGGACGCAGGAACCACATCGCGTGATCGAGCGAAGCAGTCTGCGTCTTCACGCCGCGGTGCGGGACTTTCGAAGTTCCGAGCAGGGTCATGTCACTGAGATACGCAAGCGTGCAGATGTGCAGCAACGGACGATCCGGCAGAGCCTCGCGGTAGCGCATCCACACGCGTTGCTGCGCGGCGAGATCCGGCGCTGACGCGCTCTGCTCAGCGGGCACAATTCTGATGTCCCAGTTCTTCCACTCCTGATAGAACTGCGATTCAGCCAACTTCGGAACGGTCTGCGCGTCCGGCAAGTCCTCCGGCGCCGGAACGGAGGGCATCCGGTCCTGGTGCTCGATACCTTCGTCGTCGACGTGGAACGAGGCCGACATCGTGAAGATCGTCTTGCCGTCCTGAACTGCATTCACCCGGCGGGTGCAGAACGAGCGCCCGTCGCGGATGCGGTCCACCAGGTAGACCGTCGGAATCTTCGGATTGCCCGGGCGCAGGAAATATCCGTGCAACGAGTGCACGTGGTAGCTCTCGTCAACGGTGCTCACGGCAGAAACCAACGACTGCCCGGCAACCTGCCCGCCGAACGTCCGTTGAAGTGCGGTGGGATGGACCGCACCACGGAAGATGTCCTTCTCCAGGTGTTCGAGCGCGAGGATCTCCTCGATACCAACCATGAGTCCTCCGAAAACATAGACCGCCGCACTGGGCGCGATGACGGTTCACAATATCGCCTCGGCGAGCGGGCACGGCACCATGGTGGGCGTGAGTACATTCATCCCGTCCAGTCCCCTCGCCTTGGCCGAGCAGATTGCAACGCTGAGCGGATCGTTTCCGTCGGTGGCGGTAGTAGCGATCGACGGACCTGATTGTGCACAGCCGTCTCGGCTCGCGGAACTGGTCGGCACCGCCGTCGAGTCGCGCAACAGGCCGAGTGCTGTTGTGTCACTGCACGACTACGTGCGGCCGGCTTCGCTGCGATACGAGTTCGGCCACGAGGATGCGCTGAGTTACCGCACTATCTGGTTCGACTATCCGGCACTCGATCGTGAAGTGATCACCGCAGCCCGCACCAAACGGGCGTTCTTGCCGAAACTCTGGGACGAACCCACCGATCGATCGGCTCGTTCGACCCGTATCCCCGTCCATGAGCGCGCGGTCATCGTGATCGCCGGTCCGATGTTGCTCGGGCGCGGGCTGGAGTTCGACGTCAGCGTGCGCCTGGACATGAGCGAACCTGCCATGCGGCGGCACACACCGGAGGCAGATCTGTGGACCGTCGAGGCACTCCTCGAACACCGATCAGAAGTGTCCGAGGAGGTCGATTTCGAGGTCAGATACGACCATCCGGCCCGGCCTGCGGTGCGGTCTCGCCAGTGAAGGTCTCACTGCGATTGATGTCACGTCGGCCGACCTCACGTCGGCCGACCTCACTTCGGGCGATACAGCCTGGTCAGACCCTCCTGGACGACTGCAGCAACCATATTTCCTCGGCTGTCGAAGATTCGTCCCTGCGTCAGTGCGCGACCGAAGCCCGCTGACGGCGACGTCTGGTCGTACAACAGCCACTCGTCGGCGCGGAACGGCCGCAGGAACCACATGGCGTGATCGAGCGAAGCGCTTTGCATGGCGACGTCCATGTGGGGGCCGCGAGAAGATCCGAGCAGCGTCATGTCGCTCATGTAGGCAAGCGTGCACACGTGAAATACCGGGTCGTCCGGGAGTGCCTCGCGGGAACGGAACCACACTTGCTGCTGCGCGGCAGCGCCCGGACGTTTGTCGATGTCGGCCTTCGGCACCATTCGAAGGTCCCAATCGGACCACTCACGCGCCAGCCACGCAGTCTCGGGATCCTCCGAATCCTGGGCGATGGCCAAGGTCTCGGGGTCAGGAACGGGTGGCATCTCGTCCTGGTGCTCGATGCCTTCGTCTTGGACGTGGAAGGACGCCGACATCGTGAAAATGGCTTGCCCGTCTTGAATTCCGGTGACCAAGCGGGTCGCGAACGATCGACCGTCCCGAACACGATCAACCAGAAAAACCGTCGGCTCCGTCGGATTCCCCGGACGCAGGAAATATCCGTGCAACGAATGAACCGAGTAGGCCGGATCGACCGTGCGTACCGCCGACACCAATGCCTGTCCGGCGACCTGGCCGCCGAAAGTGCGGGTCAGGGTGGTCTCCGCGATGATTCCTCGAAAGATGTCCCGCTCGAGGCGTTCCAACTCCAGAATTTCTTCGATCCTCGCCATCGATGCTCCACATCTTCCCGTGTACCGACGTCTACCGACCTTCACACAATGCCTGACGCACCCCCGGCCACCAAAGTGGGCATACAAAATCATGGAGTTGCACGCCGCCCTACTCAGAATGGAGGTGGATCGCCTCCGCCGTCGAAGGTCCTCCTCTGGGCCTTCTTCTTCATTCGGAGGTGCATTCGTAACCGCTGCCGCCGGCGTTCACCCCGCACACGAGCGGCTTTGTTTTCCAGACGTGTGCGCCGACGCCGACCACCCTCGGGCAGTACAGGCTCGAGCATTCCCGCCAGCAGACCTGACGGCCTCGTTCGGTAGCAATGTCCGGTCGGCGAGGTCAGCATGACGCTGCGGTCCGGGTTCGAGGTGTGCACCCACTGACCGGAGTGCTTGAGGCGGTGATGGTTTCGACAATAGGCACTCAAGTTCGAGGCCACGGTCTTTCCACCACGAGTGGGATCGCGATGATCAAAGGGTTCAGTGTGATCGAGATCTGAATTCCACGCAGCGACATCGCAGTGCAACCACTGACAGCTTCCTGCGATCACCCGCACCCAGGTGTCGAGGACAGCGCCCGGGCGGTACACGAACGCAGAAGGAACGACGGGCGAAGGTACTGGCTCGCCCATACCGGCAGCCTCGAGCGCGGCGTCGGCTGGTACCTTCACATTCCGAATCAGCGCACCCGCGACGATGTCACGCGCATGCTCTGCGCTGATCACGCCATAACCGTCGAGATGAGCGGGTTCGTCTCCACCTGGTGCGTCACCGCCCTGAAGCGTGGATTCCAGCATGACCACGTGAACCAACGGCCGACGCACCACAACAATCCCGCTACGGTCTTGTGGGCAGTCGGCCCGGCCGCAATCGCACGGCAGAATCGTCGACCCGGCTACCAACGCTCCCAATGCGTCGGCTCGTCTCTGCTCGTACTTACGGGAATCGTGTCGACACACCGACATCGCCAACTCACGTAACCGACTATCGAAAGCCCGTGCGTCCTCCGCCGGGATGCTCCCCAAAATCCGCGCCATTCCGTCTTCGGCAGCGCTCACACCCACGAACCGGTCAGCGAGGGCGCGGCGTCGACGCTCGCGCATCCCCTCCGGATCCACCACGGCGACGATACGGTCGATGGCCGCCGTCAATCGGCGGCCGGTCAGGCCGGTACCGCCATGTATCGGTGGTGCTGAAATCTTTTCGAGGAGTTGCCGTTCCACCTCGTCTATCAAATCGTCATCGACGTTGGCTGTAGCGGAGTCGATCAATCCGACTCGATACAGGTCCAGTTCTCCGCGCGCCATGGCGGCACGCGTGCGATGGAGGCGAGTCTTGAGAGAAAAGCCGAGACCGATCAACTTTCCCGCTGCGGCACGGCCCATGGTCAATGCCGCGCCGAGCTCGGCCTCAGCCAGTTCGTGAGCGGTAGACGACCAAGCACCGTTATCAGTGTGGTCAGCGCTGCGACGCTCGAAAAACTCGGCAATGGCAGCCAGTTTCCGTTCCACGAGCATCGATTCGCGCGCATGCAGATCGGCAATGAGATCGATGAGGGCGCAGTCGGATTCGACACCGGGCAGCTGTGCTGTGGTACCCGAACTACCTACTCCGTGATCGAACATTCCTCCACACTATTCGAAATTATGTTCGAACATCTACAGTTTTCAGAAATCAGTCCGAAGAATCCCGATTGACCGAAAGTTCACGGTCAATATCACCAAAAGTGATGGGGTGGGCACAAATACGACTTGGACTTGCAGAGAGCCCCGATGACAGACTCGAACACCATTCCCGGACAAAAGAACCCATTGAGGAACCGATGAACGACGCCAGTACCTGGACCGCACGACTCGCCGCACTCGACCTGACCCTCCCGCCTCTTGCCACCCCCGCAGGTTCATACCTTCCCGCCGTTCAGACGGGGTCATACGTCTACACGTCGGGGCAATTGCCGCTCGTCGACGGCACTACGACGTGCATCGGCAAGTTGGGCGAAGGTGTCTCCGTCGAAGACGCCGCCCAGGCGGCGCGGTTGTGCACTCTCAACGGACTCGCGGCCGTTGATGCCTTGGTCGGTCTCGACCGCATCGTTCGGGTCGTCAAGGTCGTTGGATTTGTTGCTTCCGGATCGGGATTCTCGCAGCAACCTCAGGTGATCAACGGTGCGTCCGACCTGCTGGCCGAGATCTTCGGTACCGCTGGACAACATGCCCGCTCAGCGATCGGCGTCGCCGAACTACCCCGAAACAGTGCCGTCGAGGTCGAGTTCGTGTTCGAGGTATCGGACAGCATCTGATCGGTCTGCCACACCCCGAAGGGGCGGCGGTTGCCAACGCAACCGCCGCCCCTTCGTCTGTGAGGACTTTCAGGCACTGAGCCCGGTCGTCGAACCTGCTGTCACCAACCGCGCTCTGCGAGGCGGTGTCCGACGGGCAGGTCGTCGACGTTGATACCGACCATTGCCTCGCCGAGTCCGCGCGAGACCTTGGCGAGCACGTCCGGGTCGTCGTAGAACGTGGTGGCCTTGACGATGGCCTCGGCGCGCTGCTTCGGGTTGCCGGACTTGAAGATGCCCGATCCGACGAACACGCCCTCGGCGCCGAGCTGCATCATCATGGCAGCGTCTGCCGGGGTGGCGATGCCGCCGGCGGTGAACATGGTGACCGGCAGCTTGCCGGCCTTGGCGACCTCGACGACCAGTTCGTACGGGGCCTGCAGTTCCTTGGCGGCTACGTACAGTTCGTCCTCGCTCAGCGAGGTCAACCGGCGGATCTCGCCGCGGATGGTGCGCATGTGAGTGGTGGCGTTGGAGACGTCTCCGGTGCCTGCTTCACCCTTCGAGCGGATCATGGCCGCGCCTTCGTTGATGCGACGGAGCGCTTCGCCGAGGTTGGTGGCGCCACAGACGAAGGGAGCGGTGAACTTCCACTTGTCGATGTGGTTGGCGTAGTCGGCCGGGGTCAGGACCTCGGACTCGTCGATGTAGTCGACGCCGAGGCTCTGCAGGATCTGCGCCTCGACGAAGTGACCGATGCGTGCCTTGGCCATGACGGGGATGCTCACGGTGGAGATGATGCTGTCGATCATGTCCGGGTCGCTCATGCGCGAGACGCCGCCCTGTGCGCGAATGTCTGCGGGGACCCGCTCGAGTGCCATGACGGCAACGGCGCCGGCGTCTTCGGCGATCTTGGCCTGCTCAGCGGTGACCACGTCCATGATCACACCGCCCTTGAGCATTTCAGCCATGCCGCGCTTGACGCGGGCGGTGCCGATGGCGGTGGTGGGGGCAGAGTCGGGGGTGCTCACAGCAAACTCCTGCAGTAGTGGCGTGACAAAAGAAACAAGGCACGGCGAACACACGAGTTCATTCGCTCGGAGGCCTCTGGCCAGAACTCTAGGACGAACCGGCCTTCGATTCCGTATCCAATTTGCCATTGCTGGCCTTAAACGGCCGCGAGCACTGAACGACCGAACGATCAGCGGATGGAACGCACTTCCGGATCCTCGGTACCGTCCGCGATCGTCGCCGCTTCCACCAGGAGGTTTGCCAGATCCAACGGGTAGACCGGCTCACCGGACTTGGCCAATTGGCGGATCTCGTCGGCGCTGCACCAGCGATGGCCGGTGATGGCACGCTGCTCCAATTCGGTGTGGCCTTGGAAGACCGGCTCGAAGCCGTGAGTGCGCGTAGCAAAGAACAGCTCTTCCGAACGGATCAGCTCACCGTCGAACGGGAAAATCGCCACACGACGCCAGAGCGGACCTCGCAGATTCTCCGGAGCCACGACGAATCCGGTCTCCTCCTCGATCTCACGAACGGCAGCCGCCCGTAGGTGTTCGCCCCGTTCGAGCCCTCCGCCGACGGTGAACCAGAAGTAAGTGTTCGGGATCTTGGGATCGTGGCCGCGCAACAGCAGCACCCGATCGTCCTCGTCCAGCATCACCACGCGGGCAGAGGTCCGTGACGTATCCACGGTGATGCCCTCGGGCACTGCCGCCGCGGTGGTGCGCTCGGAGATCTCGAAATACTGAGGCAGCGGTGCCGTTCCACCGAGGTGCAGCCAGCGAACAAGTCGACGCGTACGCAACGCGAGAGTGTCTCGCACCGCGTCGTTGTGGAACCGCCGGGCGATCAGCACGCGCGCTTCGGCATCGGCCAACTCGGCCACCAGTTGAGGGCGCAGCGACGTCGTGCCGTAGGCAGCAAGAGCATTGGACAGCCGGTTCTCGGCAAGCTCGCGATCCTGACGATCCGCACGTTCGGCGGCGTCCGCCAAGGTGACGAATCTGCGGGCGTCGTCGGCGCTCATGTCCACAGCCGCCGCGCGGACAACCGCGGCACGACGGGACAGAGCCGCATCGAGCGCCAACCACGACTGATCCGAACGCACATGCAGTCGATCGAGTCGGTTCGCCGTCCCGTACGCCCACAGTCCGACGACCAGGACGACGGCAGCGACAAGCCCGAGAATGAAGATCGTCAGAGCGGAGAAGGTCATGAACCCACCACGCGTACGCCGGTGCCGCCAACCGTGACGGTCTCGTAGACACGCAGGATCTGTTCGGCCACCACCGGCCAGTCGTATTCGGCAACAACACTTGTCGCGGTGTTGACCAGCGCGCGTCGTCGATCCGGGTCACCGAGAACGGAATCGATTGCCTCGGCCAAGGCATCGGAGTTCCCGATGGGGACCAGCAAGCCGGCCTGACCGTCGCGAAGAACACGGCGAAAAGCGTCCAACTCACTGGCCACGACGGCAGTGCCAGCCGCCATGGCCTCGACCAGCACGATCCCGAAGCTCTCACCGCCGAGATTGGGCGCGCAGTAGACGTCCGCACTGCGAAGCGCCGACGCCTTCTCCTCGTCACTGACCTGCCCGAGCAGGCGGAGATGCTTGAAGTACTTACCCGCCTCTTTGCGGAGTTTCTCCTCGTCGCCGCGTCCGACCACGATCACTTCGAGATCCGGGTGACGCTCGACCAACTCCGGCAGCGCACCGAGGAGGACGGCCATCCCCTTGCGCGGTTCGTCGTAGCGACCGAGGAACAGAATGGTTCCACCTTCGCGCGGGTAGCCGGGCAACAGATCGGCCTCGGCAAACGCTGCGACATCGACGCCGTTGGGGATCTCGACCGCGTCGGATCCGAGAGACTCGACCTGCCAACGACGCGCCAACTCCGAGACTGCGATCCGGCCGCTGATCTTCTCGAGATACGGAGCCAAGACACCCTGAAACGTGCTCAGCACCAACGACTTCGTGGTCGACGTGTGGAAGGTGGCGACGATCGGGCCTTCCGCGATGCGCAACGCGAGCATGGACAGACTCGGCGCATTGGGTTCGTGGATATGTAGAACGTCGAAGTCACCTTCCGCGATGAACTTGCGGAGGCGGTTGTTCGCCGTCGGGCCGAAAGACAACCGCGCAACAGAACCGTTGTAGGGAATCGCGACGGCTTTACCTGCGGAAACCACAAAATCCGGCAACTCGTCGTCATCGGACGACGGCGCAAGCACACTCACTTTGTGGCCGCGTTCGATCAGCACCTCGGCCAGATCCACCACGTGCGCCTGGACGCCGCCGGGGACGTCGAAGGAGTACGGGCAGATCATGCCGATTTTCATTCACCCTCCATGCGGGCGAGCCGCGATTCGGAAAGGTCCGAGCGCCACAGCGGTTGAAGCATGTGCCAGTCAGCGGGGTGCGCTGCGATGTTGACCGCGAAACGGTCGGCAAGTGCTTGCGTGGCCGGGCCGACTCCGCCGGATACGTCGATCGGCGGGTCGATCTTGAAGCCCCATCCGTCGGGTGTGAACCAGCAGTGGACCGGTAGCAGCGGCGCGCCGGTGTCGATCGCGAGCTTCGCCGGGCCGGCGGGCATGCGAGTGGGTTCTCCGAAGAACGTGACTGGCACACCCTTCTTCGCCAGATCGCGCTCCCCCAACAGGCACACGATCTTGTTCTCACGCAGATGCTTGGAGAGTTCGACGAACGGAGGATGCTCCCCGCCGCTGAGCGGGAAGATCTCGAAGCCGAGACTCTCGCGATAGTCGACGAACCGTTCGTACAGGGATTCGGGCTTGAGCCGCTCGGCAACGGAGGTCAACCCGCCCCACTGCTGAACGCACCACACGCCGGCCATGTCCCAATTACCGCTGTGCGGCAACGCCAATACCGCGCCATGACCTGCCGCCATTGCCTTTTCCAGATGTTCCTGGCCCTCGACCAGCGCATGCAGCGCCTTACCCGTCGCGACCAGGTCCATCGACGGAAGACGAAACGCCTCACGCCAATACCGGGCGTACGAGCGCATCGAATCCTTGATCAACTGATCCGGAACTTGCTCCGGCGTCGTGCCCAGAACTCTCGCGAGGTTCTTCCTGAGTTGTTCGGGTCCGCCCTTGCGTACCGCGAAATCCGCTCCGGCGTCGAACAGCTTGACCGCCACCGATTCCGGCAGGCTTCGCACCAGACGCCAACCCGCGGCGTATCCCAGGTCGGTTGCACGCTCGGCAAAGCTCATTTCTCTGCCTCGCCGTCCGTGTTCGGCGCACCTTCGACCGTCGATGCGGCCGGGGCGATCGGCAGAAGTTCCCGGGCGCCAGGGGAATTGCGCACCGCGAGCACTCGCTGGAAGACCGTCACGATGCTTCCGGCGGCAAGTACCCACATCGCGATGTGGATTGCCCACGGAAGACCCATACCCGTCAGGCCGGATCCGACCAACACGATGATCAATCGGTCCGGGCGCTCGATCCACCCGCCGTCCGCAGTCAGCCCGCTCGCCTCCGCGCGCGCCTTCGCGTACGAGATGACCTGCGAGGTGACGAGGCAGATGAGCGTCGCGACGAGCAGCCACTTGCTGTTCTCGTGGTAGACCGCCCACCAGGCCAGGCCGGCAAAAATCGCGCCGTCGGCGACGCGGTCGCAGGTCGCGTCCAGTACCGCCCCGTACCGCGTTCCGCCGCCGCGAGCACGAGCCATTGCGCCGTCGAGCATGTCGAACATGACGAAGAACCAGATGAACATGGTTCCCCAGAACAGATGTCCGGACGGAAACAGCGTCACCGCACCGGCGACGCTTGCCACCGTGCCGATCACCGTCACCGAGTCCGGCGTCAGACCGGTCTTGACCAGCGCCTTCCCCATAGGTGCCGTCACCTTGGACACCGATGCGCGCCCGAAGAAGCTCAACACCGCAGGAACCCTCCCCGTCGTGAGTTCCGGTTCGGAACTCGTTGCAGCAATGCATCCTGCCATGAAGCCGGATGCGTCAACCTATTGTTGCCAGGCACCGGCGAGTAGTCCCCTGGTCTCCCGCAGCAATTGCGGCATCACCTTGACCCCACCGAGCACGGTGATGAAGTTGGCGTCGCCGCCCCAACGTGGCACTACGTGTTGGTGAAGGTGCTCGGACAGCGAACCGCCCGCAGCGGCACCGAGATTCAGGCCGACGTTGAATCCGTGAGGATTCGACACGCTCTTGATCACCCGCAACGCCTGCTGGGTGAACGCCATCAACTCGGCGCTCTCCTCCGGCGTCAGGTCTTCGAGTGCCGCAACCTTGCGGTACGGAACCACCATCAGGTGCCCCGGGTTGTACGGATACAGGTTCAGAACCGCATAGACATGCTCACCGCGGGCAACGATCAGTCCTTCTTCGTCCGACATCTTCGGAATGTCGATGAACGGTTCACCCGTCGTGCCCGGGGTGTTGGGCGCCTCGGTGATGTACGACATCCGATGCGGCGACCAAATGCGCTGCAAATGATCAGGATCGCCGACGCCGTGGTCGATCAGCGAACCCGGACCGTCGTCACCGGGGGCGCTCACTGCGCCACGCTTGGCTGCACCAGTTCGGCTGTCGGCGAGGCGTTCTCGCGGCGGCCGATCCACTCGGTGATGATCCGGACGGCGTCGTCGACGGGAATGCCGTTGATCTGGGTGCCGTCGCGGAAACGGAAGCTGACCGCGCCGGCCTCCACGTCACGCTCGCCCGCGAGGAGCATGAACGGGACCTTTTGCGTGGTGTGGTTTCGGATCTTCTTCTGCATACGGTCGTCACTGAAGTCGACCTCGGCGCGAACACCGGCTGCCTTGAGCTTCTTCGTGACGTCGAACAGGTGATCGGCGAAGGCCTCGGCCACCGGGATTCCGACGACCTGCACCGGCGCCAGCCACGCCGGGAACGCGCCCGCGTAGTGCTCGGTCAGGACACCGAAGAACCGCTCGATCGAGCCGAACAGCGCGCGGTGGATCATGACCGGACGAGTCTTGACGCCGTCGTTGCCGGTGTATTCGAGCTCGAACCGCTCGGGCAGGTTGAAGTCGAGCTGGATGGTCGACATCTGCCAGGTGCGGCCGAGTGCGTCCTTGACCTGAACGGAGATCTTGGGACCGTAGAAGGCGGCTCCGCCCGGATCCGGCACCAGAGTCAGGCCGGAAGCTTCGCCGACCTCGGCGAGAGTTGCAGTTGCCTCTTCCCAGACGTCGTCGCTACCGACGAATTTGTCCGGGTTCTTGGTGGACAGCTCGAGGTAGAAGTCGTCGAGGCCGTAGTCCTTGAGCAGGTTCAGCACGAACTGCAGCGTGGTGGTCAGCTCGTCGCGCATCTGCTCACGGGTGCAGTAGATGTGAGCGTCGTCCTGGGTCATGCCGCGCACGCGGGTCAGTCCGTGGATGACGCCGGACTTCTCGTAGCGGTAGACCGAGCCGAATTCGAAGAGCCGCAACGGCAATTCACGGTACGAGCGTCCGCGAGAACGGAAGATCAGGTTGTGCATCGGGCAGTTCATCGGCTTGAGGTAGTAGTCCTGGCCCGGCTTGCGCACGGTGCCGTCCTCGTTCAGTTCCTCGTCGACGTGCATCGCCGGGAACATGCCGTCGCGGTACCAGTCGAGGTGACCGGAAACCTCGTACAGATGCCCCTTGGTGATGTGCGGAGTGTTGACGAACTCGTAGCCCGCCTCGATGTGGCGGCTGCGCGAGTAGTTCTCCATCTCGGTGCGGATGATGCCGCCCTTGGGATGGAACACCGGCAGACCCGAACCGAGCTCGTCGGGGAAGCTGAAGAGGTCCAGTTCGGTACCGAGCTTGCGGTGATCACGACGCTCGGCCTCGGCGAGCAGTTCGAGGTATTCGTCCTGAGCCTCGGTGGACTCCCACGCGGTGCCGTAGACACGCTGAAGATCGGCGTTGTCCTGGTTGCCACGCCAGTAGGCGGCGGAGCTTCGGGTCAACTTGAAGGCCGGGATGTGCTTGGTGGTCGGAATGTGCGGGCCGCGGCACAGATCGGACCAGATCTTGTCGCCGGTACGAGGATCGAGATTGTCGTAGATGGTCAGCTCGTTGCCACCCACCTCCATGATCTCGGGATCGTCGATACCGGACTTGTCGTCGATCAATTCGAGCTTGAACGGCTCGTCGGCCAACTCGACCCGAGCGTCCTCGATCGAATCGACCACTCGACGCGAAAAGCGCTGTGATCCCTTGATGATCTGCTTCATACGCTTTTCGAGCTTGGCCAGATCCTCCGGAGTGAACGGGCGGTCCACCGCGAAGTCGTAGTAGAAGCCGTCCTTGATCGGCGGACCGATGCCGAGCTTCGCGTCGGGGAATTCTTTCTGAACCGCCTGCGCGAGGACGTGGGCCGCGGAGTGCCGGATGACGCTGCGGCCGTCCTCGGTGGATGCTGCCACCGGCTCGACGTCGACATCGACCTCAGGTGTCCACGACAGATCCTTGAGCGTTCCCTCGCCATCGCGGACAACGACGATCACGTCGGGCCCCTTCGTGGGGTATCCGGCTTCGCGCACTGCAGTCCCGGCGGTCGTCCCCGCGGGCACCCGAAGTGGGGCGGCTGAGTGCTCTGGCGCGGGACTGGTCACGGCGATGTGCTCCTAAAGGTATTGCGACAAGTTAGACAGGCGTCGTACCCACTGCGAGCACGCGCACGATCATGTTATCGGCCCTACCGACATGGTGAGACAACCGAGTGAAGGAAACCGGGCCGCGTTCAACTCACAGCGGCGACTCGAGCCACGAGTAGTCCAGGCCCACCCATGTCCCGATCAGGCCGAAAGTGCCGAGCACCCACAAAGTCGCCAGGACGATCACTGTGGTGAACAGAACGCCCAACCCTTTGACGAACAGCGACTGCTTGCCGAACCATTCCATGAACCGGTCGTATCGAGCCTTCGCGAAATGAAGGAGTCGATGTGCCCACGCGAACTCCGACGCCAGGATGCCGAGGCCGGCGAAAACGATGAGCCAACCGGGCCCGGGGTACGGAATAGCCACGATGCCGGCGGCGAACACGATCGTGCCCACGACTCCGACGCCGATGCGGTACGCAAGATTGAGGGTGGGCCGCGCGGCGATTCCCGCGCGCCACCGCTCCCAGCGGGACTCTGCGTCCTGGAAGACGGACAGGTCTGAATCGTCGACGGAAGAATCGACCTTTTCGGTACTCAAAGCAGTCACCTTTTCGGTCGCGAAATGTCTCTTCGACCAGGCTACCGAAATCGTCGCCCGTCGACCTGCGACGACGGTCTGCATGCCGAAACGACCTTGCCCCTCGAACAGCTGTGCTCTCAAACAGCTGTGCTCTCAAACAGCTGTGCTCTCAAACGACTGAAGGCGTCCCCGATGATCGGGAACGCCTTCAGTATTTTTCTGTGGTCCCGGCTGGGATCGAACCAGCGACCTTCCGCGTGTGAAGCGGACGCTCTCCCACTGAGCCACGGGACCGTAAGTCATCCGAACGCATGCGCTCGAACGAGTTGGAACATTAACACGGCTGCGCGATGAATACGAATCACCAGGTTGGCATTCGTTTTGCTCCAGGCGACCCCGAAATCTACGAATTCGAGCTGATTTCAGACCGTATTCATCGCCAAGACGGACAGTTGCAACGCGCGCGACGGGCCGATTCGACTCCGAACACGCCACTGAGCTGGTGATTTGTGTGTATCCGACACGGTCGGCTAATGTTTCCAACGCACCGAGGAGAGCGAGCAGCTCCCCAAGCAACACGGTGCGATGCGGACGTGGCGCAGCTGGTAGCGCACAACCTTGCCAAGGTTGGGGTCGCGGGTTCGAATCCCGTCGTCCGCTCGAGAGGTGTGACTCAACCTTTTACGGTGGAGTGGCCGAGTGGTGAGGCAACGGCCTGCAAAGCCGTGCACACGGGTTCGATTCCCGTCTCCACCTCGCGCGATTAGCTCAGCGGGAGAGCGCTTCCCTGACACGGAAGAGGTCACTGGTTCAATCCCAGTATCGCGCACCACGTCAGGCCCTAGGGCCTGACGGTCAAGACCTGCTTGCAGGTCTGATAAGTTAGAAAAGTACTGAGTTCCGGTAACGGAGTTCATTGCTCATGCGGACGTGGCGCAGCTGGTAGCGCACAACCTTGCCAAGGTTGGGGTCGCGGGTTCGAATCCCGTCGTCCGCTCCATTTTTCTCCAGAACCCGCGCGATTAGCTCAGCGGGAGAGCGCTTCCCTGACACGGAAGAGGTCACTGGTTCAATCCCAGTATCGCGCACCATTTGAGAATGCAAGAAGCCGGAACCTCAGGGTTCCGGCTTTTTGCGTTCGAGCGCCGAACACATCAACCGCAGTACTGACGCAAGCCCCCTCGGGAATCCACGTCAGTACTGCGGTTGATGTAGCTGATCAGATTGTTGTAACTGCTCAGTGAGAGAAGCGGTTCGCTGCCGAAGTCATCGCGCGCAGCGAGGACTCCGTCGACGACTCCGCAATACCCATCGCCCAGCTCCGACGGCCGTCGCACTCGGTGAAGATGAACGTAGCCGTGCGGTGGCCGATGTGATGCTGATGGAAAGACAAGATCTCGAGCGAGATTCCCGCGTCGTGCAGCATCGACGTCATGGCCGAGATCGCGCCGGTCGAGGTGGCGGACGCTTTCTGGATACGCTCCCCCAGACCGAGAGTCGCTTCGAAGGTCCAACGACCCGGCGCAATCTTCTCGGAGGACCACGCACCCAGACGGATCGGGCCGCTCATAGCCGCATACGTGGACTCGAACTCGGTCCACGACATCGCTGAGCATTCGGCACGCAAGCCGGCGGGCAGAGATTTGCCGTGACGCGCCGCGAAGGGATCAGCAGCAGAAGAAGAATCAGAAGCGAAAGCGAAGTTGTAAGTCATGATCGTGGTCTTCCTGGAATGAAGTGGAGGACCAACTGGTAGCAAGACGACCCGCAGCGAGGGGTCGGTCCGATTCAGACCCCGCTACGGCGGCTTACTACGAGAATTCGCTTCATGAGAGACGAGGCTAGGCGGCCCGGTTCGAGAATGCAACCCGGACCGCCTCCGCACAGGTCAGACCTGAGCCGATTTATGCGCGGCGATCAGGGCGCGATACCACTCGAACGAGGTCTTCGGTGTGCGCTTCTGGGTGTCGAAATCGACGTGTACCAGGCCGAATCGCTCCTTGTATCCCGCAGCCCATTCGAAGTTGTCGAGAAGTGACCACACAAAATAACCGCGGACGTCGACACCGTCGTCCATTGCCGATCGGAGGGCGCGAAGGTGCGCATCGTGGTAGTCGATTCGTGCTTCGTCGTCGACGACGCCTGCGGCATCCGGGGCGTCGTGGAATGAACATCCGCTTTCGGTGATGTAGATCGGCGGCAGTGCGTCACCGAAGCGGGCGTGGAACGTCCGCAAGATCTCGCCCAGCCCCTCGGGAACGATCGGCCAACCGAAATCGGTTGTGGGATAACCGGTAATCGCGACAGGGGCAAAGGGCAGGCCCGGGGGCAGGTCGACTTCGAGCACACCTTCGGTCCCCTGGCCTTCCACCGGAGCGGCGATCATCGTCGGCTCGTAGTAGTTGATCCCGTACCAGTCGAGCGGCGCCCCGATGATTTTCAAGTCCTCGTCGACAGGACCGCTGAGCAGCTGAGCGAATTCGTCGGCCGGGTACTTCCCGACCAGAACCGGGTCGGCGAACATCCAATTGACGACGTGGTCGTAGATGTCGGCAGCCATCACGTCTTCCGGCGAATCCGAAGCGGCACGCACCGGAGCATGGTTCGAGGCGATTCCGATGTTCGTGCATCCGGTTGCCCGAAGCGCTTCGACAGCGAGGCCATGCCCGAGCAGCTGGTGATGTGCGGCTTGGAAAGCCTCGAACCCCAAGGCCAGTCCGGGGGCGTGAACTCCGAGGGCATGCCCGTAAAGCGTGTGCACAACTGGTTCGTTGAGCGGCATCCACATTCCGACCCGATCCGACAGCCGCTCGCCGACGACCTGCGCATACTCCCCCAGCCGATACGAGGTGTCGCGGTTCATCCAGCCGCCCTGCTCCTGCAAGGCAAGGGGCAGATCCCAGTGAAAGAGCGTGACAGCGGCAGTAATTCCCGCCGAACACAGTCGGTCGATCAGGCGGTCGTAGAAGTCGAGCCCCTTCGCATTCACTGCCCCCGATCCGGTGGGCAGAATGCGCGACCACGACAGAGACAGCCGATAAGCGTCGAGCCCGAGCTGATTCATCAGCTCGATGTCCGACTCCCAGCGGTGATAATGATCGGCAGCGACCGTCCCGGTGTCGCCCCCGACGACAACACCGGGACGGTCACAGAACTCGTCCCAGATCGACGGTCCGCGACCGTCTTCGGCCACAGCTCCTTCGATTTGATAGGCCGCAGTGGCGGTTCCCCAGACGAAGGAAGTCGGAAATTCTGGTGTCGGCTGCCGAGTCATGTCGGTCAGTTAATCAAAGAACCGTGCAAAACACGCAGCTTTGTTGGACACTCGACCAGTATCAAGATCCAGTACCGTTCGGCCTAACCGAACGAACGAGACAAAGGCCCTGCTTGATGACGGATAACACCCGCACCCTGACGAGGGCTCGCATCGCCACTTCGGTGGGCTTCGGACTTCAAGGATTTCTGCTCGCCGCCATTCTGACGCAGCTGCCGCAGTACAAGGACTTGTTCGAGCTGAGCGAGACACTGGTTGTGGTTGCGGTTGTCACCGTGTCCGTCATCGCCGGGCTCGGCAGCGTGCTCGCCGAGATGCTGGCCGTGAGAACGTCGAGCAAGATGACCCTGCGAACTGGGCTCGCTGTCATCGCAGTCTTCGGCGGGGCAACCGGAATTGCGCCCAACGCAGCGATGTTTTTCATCTTCCTGGCGATCTACGGCATCGGACTCGGCATGGTCGACGCGGCCGCCAACATGCAGGCAGTCTCGATCCAACACGCCAAGGGCCGCTTCATCCTCTCCTCGTTCCATGCTTCCTGGAGCGTCGGAGCGATTGTCGGCGCCCTGTTCATCTCGGCAACCGCGGGCCTCGACATTTCGATCCGCGTCACGCAGGTGATCGCGGGAGTTGTTGTCGGACTGATGCTTCTGGCCTTCGGCCCGCAACTGCTCGATCGCTCCGAGTCTCCGGTTGCCGATGCAAACATCACGAGCACCGCGAAATTCGCGGTACCCACCCGCGCCTTCGTCCTCCTCGGCGTCGCGATGGCATTGTTCTACGCGGTCGACTTCAGCGTCGGAAACTGGTCGACTCTGTACGTCAAGGACGAACTGCTCGCCGACGCCGGGACCGCTGCCCTTTCCGTGGCGGCGTATCAGATCGCGGCACTTGTCGCACGACTGACCGGGGACTACTGGGTCGGGAAATTCGGTGAGACCACCGTCGTGCGGATCGGCTCTCTCATCGGCGTAGTCGGTATGACAGTTGTCGTCCTCGCGCAATCTCCCGCCGTTGCCATCGCCGGGTTCCTCATCGTCGGGCTCGGGGTACCGGTGATCGCTCCGATCTGCTTCAGCGCTGCCGGCAGGATGGCTCCCCCGGATCAGGTCGATGCGGTGATCGCACGCATCAACCTCTTCAACTACGTCGGCACAGTCGTCGGCGGCGGCATCGTCGGCGCGGTCGCTGCCTTCAGTGACCTTCGAATCGGGTTCCTGATTCCGCTGGCGTTCTGCGCGATCTTGATAGTTCTTGCTCCCGCGTTCGCACCGAAACGAGCCACAACTCCGGTCGCCGAGAACGCCGCTTGAGCATTGCGCCCGAGGAAAGTGGTGTACTTGATCGACCGAATTGTGTGCGCGAGAGGCAGAAACTGACGTGACGATCACCGTTGACCGGGCCGGGATCTGGGATTCCGAAGCAATCGCCGACGTGGCAGCGGTGACATTTCCACTGGCGTGTCCGCCGGACGCATCCGACGACGACATCAGCGCCTTCATCGACAACGTTCTCTCCGTCGACAAGTTCTCCGAGTACCTGACCGATCCGACGCGAACCGTTCTCAAGGTCATTCGCGACGGTTCGATCGTCGGCTACGCGATGCTTGTCGACGACGAGCCCGCCGACCCGGACGTCAAAGCTGCTGTGACACTTCGCCCGACAACGGAACTCAGCAAGTTGTACGTGCTTCCGGGTAACCACGGAACCGGCGCGGCAGCATCCTTGATGGACGCGGTTGTCGACCACGCACGACGCAGCGGAAGTGCCGGGATCTGGCTGGGCGTCAATCAGGAGAACCTGCGCGCCCAGAAGTTCTACGCAAAGCACGGTTTCACACAGGTCGGCACGAAGACTTTCCTCGTGGGCGCACAACTCCACCACGATTTCGTGATGGAGCGCCCCGTCAGCTGACAGGCGTGCAGACTAGCCGGCCGCGACCTCGAAACGAGAAAGTGCGAGCAGACGCGAGGTCGCGCGCAGGTACTTCTTCTTGTACCCACCGGCGAGCATCTCGGGAGTGAAGATCTCGTCGAGGCGTGCGCCGGAAACGGTGACCGGGATGCTCGCGTCGTACAGGCGGTCGGCGAGAACCACGATGCGCAGTGCAACGGACTGATCCGTTGCCGGGTGGACACCGTCGATGAACACGGCCTTCACACCCTCGACCAGCTTGTTGTACCGCGACGGGTGCAGGGTGCTGAGGTGCTTGCACAGCTCGTCGAAGTTGTCGAGCGTGGCGCCGTCGATGGCGTCGGCCCGAGAGACCAACTCCTCCGAGGAGATGGGCTCGGGTGCGGGCGGGAGATCGCGGTGACGGTAGTCGGGGCCGTCGACGCGAATCGTCTCGAAGATCGAGCCGAGCTTCTTGATCTCGCGCAGGAAGTCCTGGGCGGCGAAGCGACCCTCCCCGAGCTGGCCGGGAAGCGTGTTCGACGTCGCGACGATGGACACGCCGCGCGCGGAAAGCTCCGAAAGGAGGCGGGATACGAGCATGGTGTCGCCCGGATCGTCGAGCTCGAACTCGTCGATGCAGAGAACGCTGTGGTCGGCGAGCGCTTCGACCGCTTTGTTGAAGCCGAGAGCGCCGACGACGTGTGTCAGCTCGACGAAGGTTCCGAAAGCCTTCGGCGACGGAACGCTGTGGAAGATCGACGCCAGCAAGTGAGTCTTACCGACACCGAACCCGCCGTCGAGGTACAGGCCGGCGCCGGTCGCCTGGGTCTTCTTGCCGAACAGTCCGCGGCGTCCACCACTACGGATCTTGGTTACGCGCTTGGAGAATTCCTCGGCCTTGGCGACAGCAGCTGCCTGGCTCGGTTCCTTCGGATCAGGAATGTAGGAGGCAAAACTCACCTCGTCGAACATTGCGGGAGGCACCATTTGAGCTACCAGTTGATCGGCGGGTACCACCGGGCTGCGATCGACAAGACGTTCATGCATCCGTCAAGGGTATCTACGTGATGTGATCTCTCATGTGCACCGTATGGATATTGCGACCTACTTCACACCAGGCCACGAAGACGAACTCCGCGGCTTGTACGCCTATCCGGAGAACCTCTCCCAACCCTGGATGCGCGTGAACTTCGTTTCCAGCATCGACGGGTGCGTCTCCGTCGACGGAGTGAGCCATGGACTGGGCACACCTGCAGACAAGTCGGTATTCGGGATCTTGCGCGAACTCTGTGACGTCGTCGTGGTCGGCGCAGGCACAGCGCGAGCCGAGAACTACGGGGGTGTGCAGGTCTCGGACGCAGCTCGGGCGCGACGAAAGGCGAGCGGCCTCGCTCCGGTCCCACCGATCCTCGTCGTCTCGGCGCACGCGTCGATCGACCCCGAAAGCCGACTCCTTCGCGATACCGAAGTTCCACCGATCCTTGTTGTCGGTCGCGACGCGGACTCCGCGGCAATTTCGGCGCTGAGATCTGCCGGAGCGCAGGTGGAGGTGACGGACTCACCGAACGTCACCAGCGGCGACATCGACAGGGCATTGTCGGCTCGCAAGCTCCGTCGCGTGCTGTGCGAGGGCGGACCGTCACTTTTCGGGCAGTTGATCGAGGACAATGCCTTCGACGAACTCTGCATCACCACGTCACCTCAACTGGTGGGGAGCAAAGTCGGCCGAATCTCACTCTCCCCCAACGCAATGCCCACAGCCATGCGTCCCGCGCACATTCTCGGTGATACGGACGGCACGATCCTCACTCGATGGGTTCGTCAGCAGCCACGTCGGTGAACCTGGCACTCTGGTCGGCATGCGCAGAGTTGCTTTGATGGCCGTCGTCCTCGCGACGTGTTGTGCGTGCGGCGCCGGTCCGTCGCTTCGGCCCGCCGTCGCGGTCGAAGGCCGCACCGACGGCAGCCCTGCCCAGAGCGAGGGACCGTCGCCCGATGCGCCGCCGGTTGACCCTGGCGTCCCGACCGATGACATACCGTGGCGAGACTGCACCGGCACGTCACTCGCCGACCAGGCTCTCGCGGCGTCGAGCGCCGGCGTCATTCTCGAATGCGCGGAATTCAATGCCCCCATCGACGTGACCGGCGCCATCGACGGCAACTTCACTGCCGGCTTGACCCGCGCTCGGACCTCGTCGACGCCTGCCGGCGCGTATCCGATCGTGTTCACATCGGGCACCGATCGTTCGTCGGGAAACTCTCTGGCCATGCTCGCCGCATCCGGCTTGAACACGGTTCTCGCCGAACATCCCGTGGTTGCCCTCGATCGCCGCGGAATCGACATGTCCACCGCAATCGACTGCATGACGCCGGAGATTCGGCGCGGCCTTCACGATCTGGGCCAGTTCGACGCGGACTCCACCGGCGACGCCGCCGACGCGGTCGCCGCTCTCGGTCACGATGCAACCATCGCCTGTACCGACTATCTCGATCCTCAAGAACTGAAGTTCGGCGCGGACTCCGCTGCCGAGGACATCGACGCTCTACGTACGCGGTGGGGCGTCGAGACCATCGCTCTGTGGTCGGCAGGGTCCGGCTCGGACATCGCGCTGAGCTATGCGGCGGCCCACCCGAACAACCTCGCGAGGTTGATCCTCGATTCTCCCGCTCCGGTGGCCACCGACGCTGCCACCGAGGCAGAGAGTCGCGTGCAGGGCGAGGAAGCCGCGTTGACCGCGTTCGCTCAGCGATGTGTGGCGCTGGGGTGCTCGCTCGGCCCTGATCCGAAGAAATCGGTCACGGACTTGATGGAGCGCGCTCGAGCCGATGAATTCCAGCCGCTGTCCGCCGCTGCGGTGTCGAACGCGATTTCGGCGAGCCTGTGGACTGCCGGAACCAACCGTGAGCAGGAGACCCGCTCACTGTCCGACGCTCTGTCCGCGCTCGGTACCGGCAACGCTTCACCGATTCGAGAGCGCGCCGCCCGGGCGGAGAACGAGGTGGACGGCGACGGCCAGTTCATCGGACGATGCACCGACGGCATGCAATGGCCGGGCATCGGGCGTGCGCGCGAGCTTGCGAACACGTGGGGCACCAACTATCCGGTGTTCGGGCAAGAAGCCGCGCTCGGGTTGCTGGCGTGCGCCAGCTGGCCGTCGACCGCCAACTCTCCCCTGCCGAATCAGTTGAAGCCCCCAGTCCTCGTGCTGAGCGGTCAGGGTGACCCGGCCGTCGGGAACTCCGGACTCTCGACCGTCACCGGCGTCGTGACCAATGCAGGATCGCGCTTCGCAACTCTGGACTGGCAAGGTGCGGGTCACCCCGCGGCACAATCCACGTGCGCTCAACAGGCGATGCGCCTCTACCTCAGCGACGCCTCCCTGCCCAGTAACGGAAGCGTGTGCCCGGCCTGACTCGGGCGCTCGTCCACCACGACCGAAAAGGGGTGCATCCCCCGATCACACCCTGCTCCGGTGTACCGTGCCGAAGTGTTCCTTCGACAGCTCGAGCCGCGTACCGGGCGGACAACCCAACAAGTCGTCAACTTCGTTTTGTGGCCGATCGCCGTGATGACAGTGCTCAATCGTGTCATCGTCACAGCAGTCAACGGCGCCATCACCGATGACTTCCGACCGGTCTACAACGCCGCGCTGGCGTTCTGGAACGGGCGCGACGTCTACACCGCAGATTTCAACTCCGTAGACCCCCATTACCTGTACCCACCATCGGGTTCCTTGTTGATGGCACCCCTGGCGATCCTCGATCCCGAGCGCTCACGGTGGCTGTTCATCGGTGTCAATGCCGTCGCCATTCTCGTGGCTCTCTACCTGCTGTTGCGCTTGTTCGACCTGACGATCAGTTCCATCGCGGCGCCGATTCTGGTGCTCGGCGCGTTCATGTCGGAGACGGTCACCAACACGTTGGTGTTCACCAACATCAACGGCCTCGTCCTGCTCGGCGAAGTTGCCTTCCTCCTGTTGCTGATGCGCAAGAAAGATCTGTGGGCCGGCGCCGCGATCGGTCTCACCATCGCAGTGAAACCCACTCTCGCGCCGCTGCTCCTGCTGCCACTCGTTCGCGGTCAGTGGAAGGTGTTCGTCACCGCCCTGGGCATCCCGTTCATTCTCACGGTCGTGGCATGGCCGCTGGCGTCGGATCCGATGGACTTCGTCCGCCGCACCGTGCCGTACCTGCTCGAATCTCGTGACTACTTCAACAGTTCGATTGTCGGAAACGGCGCTTACTTCGGTCTGCCCGAATGGTTGATCCTGCTCTTGCGCGTCGTGTTGGCCGCCATGGTCGTCGTCTCTCTGTGGCTCCTGTACCGCTACTACCGCAACGACGAACTGTTCTTCCTCACCACCGCGACCGGTGTGATCATGACCGCGTCGTTCCTGCTGCCCTCGCTCGGCCAGATGTACTACTCGATGATGCTGCTCCCGCTCCTGATGTCCGTGGTACTCAAGAACTCGGTCATGCGGAACTGGCCCGCGTGGCTTGCGGTCTACGGCTTCATGACGTTCGACAGCTGGTGGTCGAACCGCTGGCCGACCTTCGGCCGGGCGGCCGAATACACCAAGAGCACCCTCGGCTGGAGCCTTCTGCTGATCGTGATCTTCTGTGTCCTCGGATACCGGTATCTGGTCGCGCGTCGAGAGGGCCGCTTGGATCGGGGAATCGATCCCGCCTACCTCCTCGATCCCCCAATCGATACCGTCTCACCTGCCGACGAAGCCGAAACGGCGACAAAGCATTAGCGTGGAGGCATGAGTTCTTCACACGATGGCATCAACAGCACACCCGAGGTCACGTACACCGAGAGCGAGTGGCGCGAAAAACTGACGCCGGAGGAGTTCGCCGTCCTGCGCCAAGCCGGCACCGAACGCCCCTTCGTCGGCGAGTACACCGACACCACCACGGAAGGTGTCTACTCCTGCCGGGCCTGCGGAGCCGAACTGTTCCGCAGCACCGAGAAGTTCGAATCGCACTGCGGGTGGCCGTCCTTCTTCGATCCGGCGGATTCGGATGCCGTGATCCTGAAAGAAGACAGCTCACTCGGAATGCGCCGGGTCGAGGTCATCTGCAAGAAGTGCCACAGCCACCTCGGTCACGTCTTCGAGGGCGAGGGATACCCGACGCCGACCGATCAGCGGTACTGCATCAACTCGATCTCGCTGGTTCTCAAGCCCGCTCAGTAGCCAGGTCGTGGGCTACCCCGTGTCACTGGTAGCCCACGATTCGAGACTTTCAACTCAGAAGTCCCAGTTCAGCGCAGTCGGGCTCAGACCGGCCGCATTCAGGTCCTCGTTGCGAGCGACAAGGCCGTCTTTGACGGAACCGATCCCGCCACCGATCGCGCCGGAAGTGATGTCCGTCAACGAGGCGTCGCCGCCCGTGACTTCCTTCGTCACGATCGCAGCGGACGCTCCCGACACCGCGTCGTCGAAGGCGCCCCGCGCGATCTCCTGCACTCGCGAACCGGTCGGGAGCGGGTTCGGGTCAGGGCCGACACGATCCGGCGTCGTCTTCAACCCTCCGTTCGCAAGTCCCTTGATGAAACCGTCGCGCCCCTCGGTCACGACCTTGCCACCGTCGATCGACTGGCGATGATCCATCGTCATCTGCCCGAGTTGAATGGCGAGGCCGGAGAAGACGGCAGCGGCAGCTTCCACTGCCGCAGCCTCGATCACTCGTATCAACAATTGCTGCAACAACATTCGGACCGTGAGTGTTGTTGCGACCTCAGCCGCCACGACCCCGGCGGTACTGACACCAAGTGTCGGGACAGCAGCCGCCATCATGGCGGCAATCTCGAGCGCCAGTGCGCCCAGCGCCGCGAGGATCGACAGTTTGGTGTACTCGATGTCCGTGCCGGTATCGGTGCATGACTGACCCAGTTCGGCCGCGGCAGAGGACAACCGCTCGAAGACCTCCGCAACTCCCCCGGCCTCCGACCAATACCGAGACAACGAGTCGCCGGCTCGACCGTCGATCGATGCCAGTACTGCCTGCAATCCGTAACCACCGGCAGCGGCCGAAGCCTCGATCCGATCAGCCGCGCCTGACCAGGCATCACCCAACCTCCACAGTGCCGTTTCGTCTCCTTGCGGCCAGTCACTGCCCACCGCGACCGACGCAACCGCCTGTAACCAGCCTGGAATCTCGAGTCCCATCAGAGCCCACCCGCCATGTCGTCGGCAAGCGAGGTGTCGATCGATTCGAAACGATCGGTGATCTCGATCAGCGTGGCGGTCAATTCGCGCAGCGCGCCCGCGACCAGCGTCATCCCACCGACCGCTGACTCAGCACCGGGAACATATGCGCCTGAGAATGCGGATCCGAACTGGTCAGTGCCCCAGCAACCCTCTTCGGCGGCGACCACTGCGTCGAGAGCGCTCCGCGCCTCGTCGAGATCAGCAGCGACCACCGCGAAGGCTGGTGCAGCACTTTTCATCGCGGCCACATTCACGCCCAGTTCAGACATTGCCGGAGCTCCTCAGAACGGTGCGGTCCCAGTTCTCGTCGCAGGAAGCCGGTGTCGAGCTCGGACGAGGTTCGAGAATCTCGCGCAATCCGAGCACGCCCGGAACCAGGTCCGGCAAGTCGATTCCGGCCGCCTCCGTGAGCGGCTTCGTCATCTCGGCAACCTGTCGGCGTATGTCTTCTGCCGCAGACGCGGCCGTAGCCAGGATCAGATTCCCCAACGCTGCCGGCGAATGCTTGGCGTAAGAACTCCCCGAGAGATCGACTCCCACCACCGCCCCCGAGGCGTCGACGACGATTTCCACGCTGCCGTCACTCGAACGCGCGCTCGCCGTCGCTCGAGCGATCCTCTCCTGCAAGTCCGCCAGCGATCGAGTCCGCTCCAACAGAACGTGCTGCATCGAATCGATCTGAGCCCGAAGTACTTCGACTTGCCCCCGCATCGAACCAACATCCGCTGCACTCACGATGGCCCCCACCTTCGATAGATCGTGACACCTGATTCAGGCGCTCACGAGGTTCGACGCGAGAGGTGGCCGATCGGTTCCGTCAGCGTGAACGAAGCACGGGCGGATCGAATGCCTTGACCGGCGGCAGGGCCCCGTCGAATTTCTCGATCTGCACCAGAACGTGCTGGCCGGTGCACCCGTGCGAGAGTGACGACGTGCCGACGTCCGGTGTCAGAACGTTGGGATTGCCGTGCACACACAGAGAGTCGGGATCGGCAGGATCGAGCGGGTCGTACCAGGCACCGGTGGACAGTTGGACGACGTCGCTCCGCAAGTCCGAGTCGACGATCACACCAGCAAGGCACGCCCCGCGATCGTTGAACACGCGCACCACGTCTCCTGCCGAGACGCCGCGCGCGGCCGCTGCATCGGGGTGCATACGAATCGGCTCGCGTCCCTGAATCTTCGACGCCTGGCTCGCAGCGCCGTGATCGAGTTGGCTGTGCAGCCGCGTCTTGGGCTGATTGGCGATCAAGTGAAGCGGGAATTGCGAGGCTCGCGGTCCACCCAGCCACTCGTCGGGCTCGTACCAGCGCGGATGGCCGGCGCAGTCGTCGTAGCCGAAGGACTCGATGGTCTCGGAGAAGATCTCGATCTTCCCACTCGGAGTCGAGAGCGGATATTTCTCGGGATTCTCACGGAAGTCACCGAAGAGCACGAGGTTGTCTTCGGTTCGCATCCGGTAGTGCCCTTCTGCCCAGAAGTCCTCGAACGTCGGTGTGTTGCCGCCGTCTGCATCGACGAACGGCCGCCATTGACCGTAGAGATGCTCGATCCACTCCTGTGAGGATCGCCCCTCGGTGAACTGTTCCCCGAATCCGAGCGCAGAAGCCAGAGCGGCAAACGTGTCGTAGTCGTCACGCGAGTTCTCGAAAGGTGGAACGACCTGCTGCATCGCGACCAGAAGCGGGTCGTTTCGAGTGCAGCTCAGGTCATTTCGTTCGAGCGAGGTGGTCGACGGGACAACGATGTCGGCGTTGCGGGCCATCGGCGTCCAGTACGGATCGTGAACGACGATCGTGTCCGGACGCGCAAATGCCCGTCGCAACCTCGGGAGATCCTGATGGTGGTGAAACGGATTGCCACCGGCCCAATAGACCAACCGGATGTCGGGATAGGTCAAGCGTCGGCCGTCGTAATCGAACTCCTCCCCGGGCGAAAGCAGCAGGTCGGAAATCGCGGCTACCGGAATGAAATCCGACACCGGATTCACACCTTGCGAGAAGGTCGGCAAGGGATACGGCACCGGAGCCAGACCCGGCTCGTTCATCGAACCGTAGCCGTGCCCGAAACCTCCACCCGGAAGCCCGAATTGGCCGAGCATCGCTGCGAGTGTCACGCCCATCCACGGTGCCTGTTCACCGTGTTTGATGCGTTGCAACGACCACGTGACGGTCACCAGCGTCCGGCCAGACGCCATTCTCCGAGCCAGGTCGGTGATGAACTCCGCCGACACACCGGAGATCTTCTGCGCCCAGCGCGGATCCTTCGGTACACCGTCGGAACGTCCGAGCAGGTAATCCTCGAAGCGTTCGTAACCGACGCAGAAACGGCCCAGGAAATCGCGATCGTGCAGGTCCTCCGACGCCAGGACAAACGCCAGGGCAAGCATGATTGCAACGTCGGTTCCCGGAACGGGTGCGATCCACTCGCAGTCACCCTCGACGTCGTCACGCAACGGACTGAAGGAGACGATCTTTCCGCCGCGGGCACGAAACGCGTCGAGCGCCCCGCGCGTCGGATGATCGCTCGTACCACCGGCATTGACTCCGGTGTTCTTGATCGGCACTCCCCCGAACGAGACGAGGAGATCGGAGTGCTTCGCGATGACATCCCACGACGTGGAGCGCGCGAACAACTTCCAGTGCGTTCCGACCACACGCGGCATGATGACACCGGTGGCACCGAGCGAGTAGCTGTGAACTGACTTGGTGTATCCACCCAGCTGATTCAGAAATCGGTGAACTTGGCTCTGCGCGTGATGGAATCGGCCGGCGCTGGCCCAGCCGTACGAGCCGCCGAAGATCGCGTTGTTTCCGTGCGCGTCGACCACGCGACGCAGTTCACGCGAGAGGAGTTCGGTCAGTTCGTCCCAGGAGACCGAGACGAATTCGTCGGCTCCACGTCGGTCGCTGGGACCCGGCCCGTTCTCGAGCCAACCCCGACGCACCGCCGGGCCCGAAACACGAGCCCGACTGCGCACCGAACCGGCGAGGTTCCCGAGCATCGGCGAAGGATTCGCATCACCCTCGTACGGATGCACGGCGGTCACCTCGCCGGCGACCGATTCGGCGGTGAACATTCCCCAATGGGACATGTGTTGACGACGCCGGTTCGGTGCAGTTGTCACAGGAACTACTTTCGAAGCAGATCAGGGAAGGGAAAGGACCAGCTTCTCGATGTCCACGCGCGGGCCGGTGAAGAACGGCACCTCTTCGCGAACGTGCAAGCGAGCTTCGGTGGCACGTAGATCGCGCATCAGATCGACGATACGAATGAGCTCGGGTGCTTCGAACGCGAGAATCCACTCGTAGTCCCCCAGGGCGAAGGCCGGGACCGTGTTGGCGCGAACGTCCTTGTACGAACGAGCAGCCATACCGTGATCGGCGAGCATCTTGCGACGCTCCTCGTCGGGGAGCAGGTACCACTCGTACGAGCGGACGAACGGGTAAACGCAGATGTAGTCGCCCGGATCCTCACCCGCGATGAACGAGGGCACGTGGCTCTTGTTGAACTCCGCGGGGCGGTGCACCGCCGAGTTGCTCCAGATGGGAGCACTGGCCTGTCCGAGGACGGTGGTGCGACGAAAATCCGCGTACGCGGCCTGAAGTTCCTCGATGGTGGCCGCGTGGGTCCAGATCATGAAGTCCGCGTCGGCGCGCAGGCCGGCGACGTCGTAGATCCCGCGAACCACGACGCCCTTGTCTTCGAGACCCTCGAAGAACAAGCGGGCGTCCTTGACCGCAGCTTCCCGATCATCGCCCAGCACACCGGGTTCCACCTGGAACACGGAGAACATGAGGTAACGGATTTCAGAGTTCAGTTTGTCGAAATCAAGGCGTGCCATGGGTCTATCGTGCCACTCGCTCGAATATCCGTGTAGCCGCCGTCGTGCCGACTGCGACACACGCCGGAACCCCGACGCCGTGCAGCCACGACCCGGCCAGGGCGAGGCCGTCGAACTGCGTCATCCCGGACTCGATTTCAGCCACGATTTCCGTGTGACCTGGGGCGTATTGGGGAAGACCTCCGTGCCACCGCTGTACGAAGGTCGCGCCTGGCTCCTCGGTGATTCCGGTCACGGTCTCGAGATCGGCGCGCGCGAAGTCGATCAACTCACCATCCGGCCGGTCGACGATCTCCGATGCACCGAATCGACCGAACGACACCCGAACGAGGTGCTCACCGCGATCAGCGAGGTGTGTCCACTTTCGGCTCGACAGCGTGAACGCCTTGGCGGTCAGGTCGGCGTCAGTGGCTACCAGGATCCCTGAATTCTGCGGAAGTTCGACCTGCCCGGACAACCGGAGCGCCACCACCGCGGACGACGCCAGTTCGATCCGAGCGACGGTACTCGCAACATCCGCATCGACTCCGGCCAACAGCGCCGCCGCGCGCGGCGCCGGGACGGCCAGAATCACCGCGTCGACGCTTCCGAGCGGATCGACGTTCCAACCAGCCCCGTCGCTGCGCAACCCAGAAGCCTCGCCACGGACGAAGGTCGCGTCGGCGGCCTGCTGCAGCGCATCGAGCAGGATGCCGTACCCGTCCCTGAGCGCTCCGAACACCGGCCCCGGCGCAGGCGTCGGCAATGCGGCTGCGACTGCATCCGTGAGGCTCCGAGAGCCCGCATCGAGGGCCGCAGCGAGTGTCGGCAAAGCTGCACGCACGCCGATGGTCTCCGCCAGCCCCGAATACACCCCACCGAGAAGCGGATCCACCGATCGGCTGACCACCTGATCACCGAATCGCTGTGAAACCAGTTCGGCAACACTGCAATCGGAACCGCGGGTCCACTCCAGCGGGACGCCGGCCTCGGCGGCGATGCGAGCCAGGGTCTGCTCGTCGACAAGATCTCTCACCGACTCCGCCGATGCCGGGATTCCCATCAGGGTTCCGGTGGGCAACCGATTCAGTGATCCCTGAGACCAGATCAACGGGCTCAGCCCCGCAGGGTAGACGATCTGATCGGTCAGACCCAGCTCGGCGAGAAGCGCAGGAACTTCCGGCCGACGGGCGATGAACGCCTCGGCACCGATGTCGATCGGGCCACCGCCCAGATCAATCGTTCGCAGCTTCCCGCCCAGTCGCGGTGAGTCGTCGACGATCGTGATGTCGGCCTCGGAGCCCAGACTGCGCCGAAGCCGGTACGCGGCAACCAGACCGGAGATTCCTCCTCCGATCACCGCGACCGACGGCCGATTGGTCGTCACAGCGAGTGCACCAGCTCCACCGCCGCGGTGATCGCCGTGGGATCGGTGTCGGGAAGAACTCCGTGGCCGAGGTTGAAGATGTGGCCGATGGCACCGGCCTCGATCGCGCGGTCCCCTTCGGCGGCGATCCGGCGCACCTCACGATCGATCACCTCGGGGCCCGCGAACAGTACGGCGGGATCGAGATTGCCCTGCAGCGCCTTACCCGGACCGACACGACCAGCCGCGACGTCGAGCGGAATCCGCCAGTCGACACCCACGACGTCGGCGCCTGCCTCCCCCATCGCGCCGAGAAGTTCACCGGTGCCGACACCGAAGTGGATACGCGGGACGCCGGCAGCGGCAACCTCGGCGAACACTCGCTCGGAATGCGGCAGGACAAATTCCCGATAATCGGCCAGCGAGAGCGCGCCGGCCCACGAGTCGAACAGCTGGACCGCGTCGACGCCCGCCTTGAGCTGCGCCTGCAGGAAGCAGATCGTGGTGTCGGCCAAACTTCCGAGCAACGCGTGCCAGGTCTTCGGATCGGAGTGCATGAGCGCTTTGGTCTTCTCGTGGTTCCGGCTCGGACCACCTTCGACCAGATACGACGCCAGAGTGAACGGCGCTCCGGCAAAGCCGATCAGCGGCGTGGAGCCCAACTCGGTGGTGAGAAGCCGAACGGCCTGCGCGATTGCGCCTACCTCTTCGGGGACCAGTCGCGGGAGTGCTGCAACGTCGGCGATGGAGCGAATCGGATTGGCGACCACAGGTCCGACGCCGGCAACGATGTCGAGATCGATTCCTGCGGCTTTGAGTGGAACGACGATGTCCGAGAACAGGATTGCCGCGTCCACGTCGTGACGGCGCACCGGTTGCATCGTGATCTCACAGACCAGCGCCGGATCGAAACAAGATTCCAACATGCCGATCCCGGCGCGGATCTCGCGGTACTCCGGCAACGAACGCCCGGCCTGACGCATGAACCACACCGGCCGTCGACTCGGAGTGCGTCCGGTCGCCGCGGCAAGCAACGGTGCGTCGGGCAAGACTCGCCGAGCGCTGTATTCCGCCGACCCGGTAATGCCTGAATTCATGTTGTCCAACCCGCTCATCAGTCCTCGCGCTCTCCGCCAACGTGTGTCTTCGATCGACTCAATGCTGCCACGTCCCACACTCGGGATCGGACACCCGAGCGGTTCGTGAGCGGCCACACACCCGAGCCACACTCGGTCGGCGCGCCTCCACCTCCCCGCCCGCATCCCCGACTAACGTCCTGACCTGTGACGACATCCGGATCGACAGCCGACCCGGCCGAGTTCCGTGCCGCCGTGGAGGCGATGACCGCTGCGCGGGTTCGGCCCGAGATAGAGGTCGGTCCCATCCGCCCGCCGCAGCGTCTCGCTCCGTACAGCCACGCGGTGGGGGCCGAGGTTCTCCACCCGGACTCCGACGTCGTGGCCGAGCAGTCCGAAGGTGACGCTTTCGGCCGCCTGATCCTGTTGTTCGATCCGGACGGCGACGAGGCGTGGAACGGCACCATGCGGTTGGTGGCGTACATCCAGGCCGATCTCGACGAAGCCGTCGCCGCGGATCCACTACTTCCCGAAGTAGCCTGGAGTTGGCTGGTGGACGCTTTGGAGGCCGGACCGGAACCTTTTGTGGCCCTGGGCGGTACGGTCACAGCTACAACTTCCGTGCGGTACGGCGACATCGCCGGGCCTCCGCGAGCCCATCAACTGGAGTTGCGAGCGTCCTGGACTGCAACTTCGTCCGAATTGGCTCACCACGTCGAGGCTTTCTGCGAGGTTCTCGCGTACGCGGCGGGGCTTCCGCCTGCCGGGATAACCACGCTGTCGCGGCAGAACGACTGACCCTGCTATTCGTTTGAGCATTCCCCCGGAAAAATACTAGAACCTGTTCTAGAATGAGTCATGCAACGTCTCAGCGGACTCGACGCGACCTTCCTCTACTTGGAAACACCGACCCAGCTATTGCACGTTTGTGGACTTGTCCTGCTCGACCCCACGACCATCCCGGGCGGCTACGACTACCGGAAGCTGCTTCGCGAGTTGGACTCGCGAATGGCCACCATGCCGACCTTCCGGCGCAAACTCAAAGATTCCCGTCTCAATCTCGACTACCCCGTGTGGGTCGACGATCACGATTTCGACATCGAGCGGCACTGCCATCGGACCGCGGTACCTGCTCCCGGCACACACGCGGAACTGGCAGAGCTCGCCGGACACATCGCGAGCCAACCGCTGGATCGTTCCCGACCGCTGTGGGAGATGTGGGTCATCGAGGGACTTGCCGACGGACAGATCGCCGTCATGTCGAAGATCCATCACAGCGCTGCCGACGGTGTCACCGGCGCGAACATCCTGGCTCAGCTGTGCAGTCTCGAACCGGATTCACCGGCGCTCGTGGATCCCAAAGCACAGGGTGCGGGCGACGCGGGAACGCTGGACATCGCGATCGGCGGACTCATGGCCGTCATCGCCCGGCCCGCAAGAATTGCCCGTCTGGTCCCGGGCGGAATCGCCATGCTCCCGAAGTGGGTGACGCGTGCACGAAAGGGTGAAGCGATGCCTGCTCCGTTCACCGCGCCGCGGACCTCGTTCAACGGCGCGATCACCGGTCACCGCAACGTCGCGTTCAGCCAACTCGATCTCGCGAAGGTCAAAGCCGTCAAGGACCGTCACGGCGTCAAGGTCAACGACGTGGTTCTCGCGCTCTGCGCCGGGGCACTGCGTAAGTATCTGGAGGACCGGGACGAACTGCCGGAGGACTCCCTCGTCGCCATGGTGCCGGTGTCGGTCCACGGCAAATCCGATCGTCCGGGCACGAACCAGATCTCGGGCATGTTCACGCAACTCGGCACCCAGATCGCCGATCCGGTCGAACGCCTGCACGCAATCAGCGATTACAACGCCACCTCGAAGAACCACAACGAGGCTCTGGGCGCGAACATGCTCCAGGACTGGTCGCAGTTCGCTTCGCCGGCGGTGTTCGGCGCCGCCATGCGCGTGTACTCGTCGCTCAAACTCGCCGAGCGTCACCCCGTCGTGTCCAACCTGGTCGTGTCGAATGTGCCTGGACCGCCGGTCCCGCTCTACTTCCTCGGTGCCCAGATCAAGGGAATGTTCCCGCTCGGCCCGATCTTTCACGGAGCAGGTCTCAACGTGACGGTGATGTCTCTCGACGGAAAACTCGACGTCGGCATCGTCAGTTGCTCCGATCTGGCCCCCGAATTGGACCAGCTCGCGCAAGGTTTCGGAGCCGCACTCGACGAACTGTTCGACGCTGAGGTGACAACCCCGGCCCCGACTGCGACGTAGAGTCAGTGACCATGTCCGAAGTCACCGATGATGCAACCGAGCCCACCTCCGACGTAGTTCCGCTGCTCGTTCCGCGTGACGGAGTTCCGGACGTCATCACCACTGCCGCCGGTGTCGCCGACGCCGCGGCCGCGCTGGCCTCCGGCCACGGCCCGCTCGCCGTGGACGCCGAGCGCGCATCCGGATTCCGCTATTCGGCACGGGCGTACCTGATCCAGCTTCGGCGCGAAGGAGCAGGATCGTTCCTGCTCGACCCGATTCCGACAGCGCAAGACCTGCAGCCGTTGGCCGAGGTGATCAACCCGTTGCAATGGGTGCTGCACTCTGCCGATCAGGATCTCCCCGGCCTCGCCGAACTGGGCCTGACGCCGGCCGAGCTGTTCGACACCGAACTGGCCGGACGACTGGCCGGGTTCGAGCGAGTCGGACTCGCCGCGATCGTGGAACGAACCCTGCGAGTGGAACTTCGCAAGGGGCACGGGGCTGCGGACTGGTCGACACGTCCGCTGCCGGACGCCTGGTTGAACTACGCCGCCCTCGACGTCGAAGTGCTTCTCGAACTGCGCGACGCAATGGAAGCCGAACTCGAATCCCAAGGCAAGCTCGAGTGGGCGAAGGAAGAGTTCGAGTACATCCGTCTGGCCGGCCCGCCCAAGCCCAAACCGGACCGCTGGCGTCGTACGTCGCACATCACCTCACTCAAGACCACCCGTCAGTTGGCGGCGGTACGGGCGCTGTGGCAGGCGCGCGAGGATCTCGCACGCAAGCGCGACGTGTCTCCGAGTCGGGTTCTTCCTGACTCCGCGATCATCGATGCCGCTCTCAAAGATCCTCGGTCGCTGGATGCGCTCCGCTCGCTTCCCGTCTTCGGCGGACCACGTCAACGCCGGTATTCGCGTATTTGGATGGACGCGCTGGAAGCCGCGCGCAGGCTCCCCGACAGCGAGCTTCCGCCGAAAACCCCGCCCATCGTCGGGCCGCCCGCTGCCGGCCGCTGGGCCCGCCAGGATCCAGCGGCGGCTGATCGGTTGACCGCGGCGCGCGCAGCACTGTCGGACCTGAGCAAAGAGGTTTCGGTGCCCGTGGAGAATCTGCTCCAACCCGACCTGGTCAGGCGCCTGTGCTGGGACTGGAAACTGGAACCCGACTCGGACATCGCCGAAGTCGAGAGTGCGATCGAGACCAAGCTCACTTCCGGTGGCGCACGTGGCTGGCAACGCACTTTGACCGTTCCCGTCCTCGCCGAGGCACTGAACTCCGTGGTCCCGGCCGAGCCCGAAGTGGAAGAGCCGGAATCCTGACCTGACCCCGGTGTGAGGTTGGAGCAATTCGGCACGTTAAGTTACCGGTCAGTAATGGGCAGTAGTACGCTCGATACGAGGCCGGACGCCTGGCCGTGATCGCCGAACCAACGTCTCACCGCCCTTCGGTGCGGTGGGCAGCTCCATCAGGAGGAATTCGCGTGGCTCCATCCACAAACAACCAACGCAACGTCGTCTTCGTCGACGGCATTCGCACCCCGTTCGGCAAGGCCGGCCCGAAAGGCATGTACGCCGACACGCGCGCAGACGATCTCGTCGTCAAGGCGATTCGTGAGCTGCTTCGCCGCAACCCGCAGCTCGATCCCGCACGGATCGACGAAGTTGCCGTTGCAGCCACCACGCAGACCGGCGACCAGGGCCTGACCATCGGCCGCACCGCTGCGATCCTCGCCGGTCTCCCCGAAACCGTTCCAGGATTCGCCATCGACCGCATGTGTGCCGGCGCGATGACCGCCGTCACCACGACCGCGTCGGGCATCGGCTTCGGCCAGTACGACGTCGTGATCGCCGGTGGCGTCGAGCACATGGGTCACCACCCGATGGGTGAGGGCGCAGACCCCAACCCGCGTTTCCTCGCCGACCGCCTGGTCGACCCGAGCGCCCTCGTGATGGGTAACACCGCCGAGAACCTGCACGACCGGTTCCCGACCATCACCAAGGACCGCACGGACGCCTACGCCGTCAACAGCCAGAACAAGTACGACGCTGCCAAGAAGGCCGGCTTCATCGCCGACACCCTGGTCCCCGTCGCCACCCGCAGTTCCGCGGGCTGGGGTCTGGCCACCGAAGACGAGCCGCCGCGCCCCGGAACCACCGTCGAAGATCTCGCGAAGCTCAAGACGCCGTTCCGCCCGGCCGGACGCATCACCGCCGGTAACGCAGCCGGACTCAACGACGGTGCCACCGCAGCACTGCTCGCCGGTGAGGACACCGCAGCCGAGCTCGGCCTGCCGGTCGGCATGCGCATGGTGGGCTTCGCCTACCAGGGCGTCGACCCCGCCGTCATGGGCATCGGCCCGGTTCCCGCCACCGAGAAGCTGCTGGCACGCACCGGCCTCAAGATCGAGGACATCGGACTCTTCGAGATCAACGAGGCGTTCGCCGTTCAGGTCCTCGCGTTCCTCGAGCACTACGGAATCGCCGACGACGACCCGCGCGTCAACCAGTGGGGCGGCGCCATCGCGTGTGGCCACCCTCTCGCTTCCTCGGGCGTTCGCCTGATGACGCAGCTCTCCCGCCAGTTCGCGACGCGCCCCGACGTGCGCTACGGCTTGACCACCATGTGCATCGGCCTCGGCATGGGCGGCACCGTCATCTGGGAGAACCCGAACCACGCTGACTACCAGGCAGGAGTTAACTAAATGTCTGATATTGCAACAGCATTCGCCGACGAGGTCGTGACGAACGCCTACACGAAGATCATCTCGGTCCCCGGCATCGAGGGCCCGTTTGCACTGATCACCCTCGACAACGGCTTCGACCACACCAAGCCGTCGTCCTTCGGTCCCGGCGGACTCGCAGCATTCGACGCCGCCCTCGACGAAGCCATTGCCGCCAACCCGGTTGCCATCGCCGTCACCGGCAAGCCCTTCATCTTCGCCGCCGGCGCGGACCTCAAGGGTGTTCCCGCGATCACCTCTCGTGAGCAGGGACTCGAGCTGGGCCGCTTGGGCCACAAGGTGTTCCGACGCCTGCGTGAGTCGTCCGTTCCCACGTTCGCCTTCATTAACGGTGTCGCTCTGGGCGGCGGCCTCGAGGTCGGACTGCACAGCCACTACCGCACGGTTGCCGCCAATGCGGGCGCACTGGGTCTTCCGGAAGCATTCCTCGGTCTGGTCCCCGGTTGGGGCGGAACGCAGTTGCTCCCCAACCTCGTCGGCCCGTCGAACGCCGTCACCGTGGTTATCGAGAACTCGCTGAACCAGAACAAGGTGCTCTCCCCCAAGAAGGCACTCGAACTCGGCGTCGTCGACGTCGTTCTCGATTCCGCCGACTTCATCGAGCAGTCCCTCGCCTGGGCGTCGCAGGTCCTCGCCGGCACAGTGACCCCCGCTCGCCCCGAGATCGATCGTGGCCAGGGCTGGGACGACGCGATCGCTCGTGCGAAGGCGATCGTCGACGGCAAGACCAAGGGCAACGCTCCCGGCGCCGTCAAGGCCGTCGAGTTGCTCGAACTGGCTCGCAGCACCGACATCACCGATGCCGCCTCGCTCGACAAGGGCTTCGCGGCCGAGGACGAGGCTCTTGCCGACCTCCTCCTGACGGACGAACTCCGCGCGGGTCTGTACGCCTTCGATCTGGTGAACAAGCGCGCCAAGCGTCCCGCCGGAGCACCCGACCGCTCGCTCGCTCGTAAGGTCAGCGGCGTCGGCATCGTCGGCGCCGGCCTCATGGCCAGCCAGCTCGCGCTGCTCTTCGTCCGCCAGCTCAAGGTGCCGGTCATCCTGACCGACATCGACCAGGAACGCATCGACAAGGGTGTCGGCTACGTCCACACCGAAATCGAAAAGCTCCAGGGCAAGGGGCGCCTGTCCCCCGACGCTGCGAACCGCCTCAAGGCGCTCGTCTCCGGTTCCCTCGACAAGGCCGCGTTCGCCAAGACCGACTTCGTCATCGAAGCCGTCTTCGAGAACATGGACGTCAAGAAGAAGGTCTTCGCGGAACTCGAGCAGTTCATTGCTCCCGAAACCATCCTCGCCACCAACACCTCTTCGCTCTCCATCACGGAAATGGCGTCCGGCCTCGAGCATCCCGAGCGTGTGGTCGGCTTCCACTTCTTCAACCCGGTGGCCGTTCTTCCCCTCCTCGAGATCATCAAGGGCAGCAAGACCGATGATGCCACTCTCGCAACGGCTTTCGCCACCGCGAAGTCGTTGAAGAAGTCCGCCGTCCTCTGCGGCGACAAGGCCGGCTTCGTCTTCAACCGCCTCGTCACCCGCACCTTGGGTGAGGTCATGTCCGCCGTCGACGAAGGCACCCCCTTCGACGTCGCAGACAATGCCATCGCCGAACTCGGCATGCCCATGTCGCCGTTCACCTTGCTGGCCCTCGTCGGACCCGCAGTGGCACTGCACACCGGTGAGACCCTGCAGGAGTCGTACCCGGACCGGTTCAAGAGCTCACCCGGACTCGAAGCACTCGTCGAGGCCCGCAAGCCCGGCGTGTGGACCTGGGGCGAGAACGGTCAGGCCGTCGACCCCGAGGTCGCCGCACTGTGGCCGCAGGGTGACAAGGTGTCAACTTCGGAAGAGGTCCTCGAGCGCACACGTCGTGCATTTGCCGAGGAAATTCAGATCATGCTCGACGAGGGCGTCGTGGCGGCAGCCGAGGACATCGACCTCTGCCTGCTGCTCGGCGGCGGATTCGGATTCTGGAACGGCGGCATCACGCCGTACCTGGACCGCACCGGCACCTCCGAGGCCGTCAACGGCAAGCGCTTCCTCGCGCCTGGTGTTGCCAGCGTCTGAGTCAGTCGATCGACCCGTCACGGACGGCGTGCCTTCGGGTACGCCGTCCGTGGCGTTTGCGCAGGTTCAGAATAGGGTTCCCACATCGTCTTTCACGATGTTCTCGAGCGCACGCTCCGCGACGGCGGCGATGGTCATCGACGGATTGCACGCAGCGGAGTTTCCCGGCAGCAGAGCGCCGTCGAGCACGTACAACCCCCGCTGGCCCAGAATCCGCCCATCGAGATCGCACACCGAGTTCATGCAGGCACCGCCGAGGGGATGCCACGTGGACGGCAGTATCGCGTTCGTATCGGTGAGCAGTCCTCCTGCCGCGATCTGCTGGGCCGCAGGTCCGATGTGGCCTTGCTGGATCGCAGAGTCGCCATCACTCGGCCAACGGAGCACCGCCTCGCCTCGCGCTGAGTCGTACACGAACCGACCCCGGTCGCTGCTGACCCCGAATCCGACCATCACCGTGCTGTGAGCGTCGAACGCCACCGGCGGGAACGACGCCTGAATGACGGTGAACGCGTTATGCGGGTCGTCCCAGTTCCGGCTGCCGTAGACGACCGGCCCGCCCTGCGTCGCGCCGAAATTCTCGGCGAGATCCGACCAGATGTAGATCCGATCGGCATTGGTCCCCCACCCTGCGCCGAGCTCGTCGGGCAGATCCGTGATCCGCCCCGTTGCCGCGGCGCGGACCAGGAGTTTGGTGGTGTTCATGCTGCCGGCAGCCATGACGAGCGCATCCGTCGTCAAGATCTTGTTCTCGAGAATGTTGCCGGAAATGTCGGTCCGGTCCACGTACACGCGCCACCGTCCGTCGGCAGCCCGCTCGACATCGGTGACCTGGTGCAGAGTCTCCACATTCACCAATCCGGTCGCTTCCGCTGCCGCAATGTAGGTGACATCCACCGAATGTTTGCCACCGTTGTTGACACCGAGCGCGCCGTCACCGTTGGTGTAAGACGGCTTCATCTCACCCCTCAGTTCGGCCAACGCGTAGTTCCAGTCGATCGGCATCGGAATCTTCGACACGGGTAGACCGGAACGCGTTGCGTTACGCGCGAATACACGTGCCGCCTCGTAGTTCGGGCTGGAAATCAGTTCGTCTGGTGCAGTTTCCACTTGCAGCATCCGCGCCACCCGCGGGTAATGGACGCGGTCCATTCGTGCGTAGTCGAGCTCCTCCGGAAAGTGCGTGTTGAAGACCGCTTCTTCCGGTTGCAGCGTCATCCCTTGGTACACAAGCGATCCGCCGCCCACACCGGCTGCGCAGATCGCGGTCATGTTCTCACCGGTCACCGTCTCCAACAAACCCGCGTATGGCTCGAAGATCGCCGGCCTGCCGAACAGAGTCGGGTTGGACTGATGCCAGAGGATGCGCTTGTCCGGGCTGGCGGGGTGCGGGAAAGTTTCGGCATTCGGCCCGGTCTGCCACCGAATCCCTCTCTCCAGCAAAGTGACCGGAACCCCCGCCTCGGCCAGGCGAAGTGCCGTCACCCCGCCGCCGAACCCCGATCCGATAACCACGACACGGTGCACTTCACGTGTCAGCGGAATCCCTGTTGCAGCCCTGGCAGTGCGTGGCGCCATCATCGCGACTCCCACGGCGGCCGTACCGGCCAAGAACGATCTGCGTTTCACTCCGGACATGACTGGTGCTCCCTCGAAGAATGTCGCCAGAGAATTCCGGGCACGCCAAAACTAGACACTCTGACGCTCGAGTGTCAAGGTTTTGGCGGAGCAGGCGAGGAACTACGAGGTCGACCGGATTGCGGGCCCGAGCCACCTCGAGAGAAAGGCCCGCAAGGAGTCGTCGGAATGTACGAGGTCACTGTCGAATGCAACAACCGAAAGCCCCAGTCGCACGGCAATTTCCACTATCTCATCCAACTCCGCCTCGGTGGCGAGGCCACGTTCGACGATAGGGGTGAGCATCTGACCAGCGAAAGGTATTGCTCGACTCATCATTTCGAGATCGAAGACAGGGTTTCCCCGCTCGGCGAGGAGCAGAGTCGCGAGCACCGGGTGAGCACGCACGGCAGTTCGCGCGGCAACGATGAATTCGACGACGTAATCACACGCCGTGTCGACCGACTCCACCTGTGCCGTGATCTCCCCGAGAACCTCGACAGCGAGACCGCCCATCGCCTGGGAGACGACCTCCTCACGTGTGCCGAAAATCGAGTACACCGTCTGGCGCGAGACACCGGCCGCGGTGGCAACTGCGGCAATGTTCACAGCCCCGAATCCGCCACCTTCGATCAGTTCGAGGGCGGCGCCGAGAATCTTCTGCTGTGATCGCACGAGGAAAGTATTGCCCACCGAAATGGTGCACTGAGAAACGCGGTCCAGATCCGACTCCCACCTGCATAAACGGCACAATCGGTTTCGTTTGGCTGCCGAAATTCAGTAGGTTAGGCTGCCCTTCATGAAAACTTCTGTTCGGGGCTTCACTGCCCTCGGTGCGGCTGCAATCGCGGTCACCGCACTTGTCTCGTGCTCCTCGGATTCAGGCACATCCACGCCATCCCAAGGTACGGGCGGATTCCCCGTCAGCATCGAGAACACCTTCGGCACCACGACCATCGACTCGAAGCCCGAGCGCCTCGTCACCCTCGGATGGAACGCGCAGGACATCCTGTACGCACTCGATCTGACTCCGGTCGGACAGCCCAAGTACACCTACGGCGCGGACGACAACGGCGTCATGCCGTGGGCGCAGGACTACTTCGACGCGGACAAGACAACGCTCTTCGACATGCCGGCCAGCGGAGAACCGCCGATCGAGTCCATCGCGTCGTTGACCCCCGACGTCATCCTCGCGCCGTACGAGGGCTTCGAGGAATCCGTCTACAACCAACTGAGCAAGATCGCACCGACGGCCGCCTACCCCGGCGCGGCCTGGCAGACATCCTGGCAGGACCAGACCCGCATCGTCGGCAAGGCAGTCGGCAAGAGCGAAGAGGCCGACAAGCTCGTCGACGGCCTCGACGCGACTCTCGCCGATACCGCCACAGCCCACCCGGAGTTCGCCGGAAAGACATTGGCAGTGGTCAACTTCGACACCGATTCGAGCAACATCAACGTCTATCTGCCCACTGATCCGCGGGTCCAGGTGCTGACTGAACTCGGATTCGTCAACGCGCCGGGCGTCGAGAAGCTCGCCGCGGACAATGCAGGTGGATCGTTCTTCAAGACGATCTCCTACGAGAACATCGCCGACATCGACGCCGACGTGATCGTCGGCTTCACCGACGGCTCCGGCGATCCGTCCGGCATACCCGCAGTCGGTGGACTCGACGCGGTCAAACGCGGATCCACCGCATTCCTCAGCGACACCCGCGTCATCGGCGGACTGAGCAACGTCAACGTCCTGAGCACGCCGTGGGTCCTCGGCCAGATCACACCGACGTTGAGCGAAGCCGCAAAGCGCGCCTCCGCCTAGAAACGAGATTTTCCCGACAACCCTCTCCGGCGTGATCCGTATCGAACGGCTCGCCGGAGAGGCGGGTGACCCGGAAATTCGTGGCGAAGGATCTCGAAGACATCGCAGCAAAAGCCGAGCGTCTCTCGGGCGAGTAAAGCGCCCTCACCTGCACTTACCATATTGTTTGCATAATAACTGCAATCAATACGACATCACTGTGTCCAGCTGATTCGCTGCGGGAATGGACTCAGCTGGGTAACGGCGCGTGAGTCCCCGCCAAATCTGCCCGGGTGGGCGTAGCGTGCAGAGTGCTCGCGGATGGATCGGCGCATCGGGGTGTCGACCGTAGGGCCTTTGAGGGGGCAGGAATGGCATTCAGCGGAACCGCCTCCGGCGGTGGATCCGGCGCTACTCGCGCCGACGTCGGACATGCAGTGCTCTTCGCCGGCGCCGCCGCGCTCGGCGGTTTTCTGTTCGGATACGACACCGCAGTCATCAACGGGGCGGTCGGTGCGATCCGAGACAAGTACGACATCGGCGCCTCGGGCACCGGGCTCACGGTCTCACTGACTCTGCTCGGCGCAGCACTCGGCGCCTGGATCGCAGGCACACTCGCCGACCGACTCGGCCGCATCCGCGTCATGCAGATAGCCGCGGTGTTGTTCATCATCGGCGCCGTAGGCTCCGCAATTCCGTTCAGCGTCTACGACCTCACGTTCTGGCGCGTGGTCGGCGGCCTGGCAGTGGGTTTCGCGTCAGTCATCGCCCCGGCCTATATCGCGGAGATCTCCCCCGCCGCGATTCGCGGACGTCTCGGCTCGATGTACCAACTGGCGATCGTTCTCGGAATCGCCGTGTCGCAGTTGGTCAATTACGCCCTCCAGGCCGCGGCCGGTGGTGATCGCAATCAGATCGCAGGCCTCGAAGCCTGGCAGTGGATGCTAATGCTCGAGGCGGTTCCCGCAGTCCTGTACCTGATCATGACAACCACGATTCCCGAATCTCCACGGTTCCTCGTGGCGCAGGGCAAGGACGATCGTGCTCGCAAGATCATCTCCGATCTCGAAGGTGGAGATCACGACGCCGTCACCGAACGCATGAACGAGATCCGCGAATCTCTGACGGAGAAGCAAGCCAAGACCACAGTCCGCCAACTCTTCTCGAAGCGGCTCGGGGTCTCCCATCTGGTGTGGGTCGGTATTGCACTCGCCGCATTGCAGCAGTTGGTCGGTATCAACGTGATCTTCTACTACTCGAGCACCCTCTGGCAGGCGGTCGGATTCGGCGCCGACCGGTCCCTGCTGATCAGCGTCGTGAGCGCCTTGGTCAACATCGTCGGTACGTTCGTCGCCATCGCCGTCATCGACCGGGTCGGTCGAAAGCCGTTGTTGCTGGTCGGTTCCGCCGGTATGGCCATCTCACTGGGCACCGCAGCGTTCTGTTTCCATTCGGCAACAGTGACCAAGAACGAGATCGGCGAATCCGTGGCCACACTGACCGGAGCCAATGCCACTATCGCTCTTATCGGGGCGAACGCATTCGTGTTCTTCTTCGCCTTGTCCTGGGGCCCGGTCGTCTGGGTGTTGATCTCCGAAATGTTCCCCAACCGCGTGCGTGCTGCAGCAGTCGGAATTGCGACCGCCACCAACTGGGTCGCGAACTTCCTGGTCTCCTGGACGTTCCCGGCACTGGCCGATTGGAATCTGTCGTACACCTACGCCGGCTACGCCGTCATGGCAGTGTTGTCGCTGTTCGTCGTCCTGAGGTTCGTGAAGGAAACGCGAGGCAGCACACTCGAATCCGTCCAGTAGCGAGCTCTCACGATTTCACCGAAAGCGGTGGCCCTCGGATTGATCCGTGGGCCACCGCTTTTCGAGATCGTAGTGAAGATTATCGTGAGACGAGCTGTCAGCCTTGCGCGACTTCACCTTGAGCCGACGCCGAGGACGCGTCTTCCTGGACGTGGACGCCGACGCTACCCATCCCCGCCACCCAGCCGGTGATCTTGCGGGAGAGGTCCTGAGCCGTGAGTCCGAGTTCCTTGTGGATGGCCTCGCGGCTGGCGTGATCGAGGAACTGCTGGGGAACGCCCATGTCGCGGCACGACGTGTGCACTCCGGCTGCCCGCATCGCGGCCGAGACCGTCGAACCGATGCCGCCGTGCAGACCACCGTCTTCGATGGTGACCACGAGGGCGTACTTGTCCGCCATCTTCACCAGCGAATCCGCGACCGGCAGAACCCACCGCGGATCGACGACGGCAACCGAGATGCCCTGCTTGTCGAGCCGCTCGGCAATCTCGAGTGCCAGGGATGCAAACGGGCCCACCGCGACGAGGAGCACGTCGCCGCGCTCACCCTCGCTGGACTTGAGAACGTCGACCATTCCGTCGAGTCGCTTCACGGCCGGAATCGCTTCGGGTACAGCGCCCTTCGGGAAACGAACGACGGTTGGGCCGTCGTCGACGAGAAGTGCCTCGTCCAGTTCTTCGCGCAGTGTGTCGGCGTCGCGCGGTGCCGCGACACGGATCCCGGGGATGATTCCGAGCAGCGAAAGATCCCAGACGCCGTTGTGGCTGGCGCCGTCGACTCCGGTGACCCCGGCGCGGTCGAGCACGACTGTGACCGGTTGCTTGAGTAGAGCGACGTCCATCAACAACTGGTCGAAAGCCCGATTGAGGAAGGTCGAGTAGATAGCAACGACGGGGTGAAGTCCGCCAAGTGCAAGACCGGCGGCCGAGGTCATCGCATGCTGCTCTGCAATACCGACGTCGAAGATCCGATCGGGGAACTTCTCACCGAAGGCCGCGAGGCCGGTGGGCCCGGCCATCGCCGCGGTGATGGCGACGATGTCCTCACGACGCGAAGCCTGCTCGATCAACGCGGCCGAGAAGACCGACGTCCAGTCCGGCGCGGACGACTTGGTGCCGCGACCGGTGACGGGATCGATGACACCGGTGGCATGCATCTGGTCGGCCACGTCGTTCTCGGCGTGTGCGTAACCGTTGCCCTTACGAGTGACGGCATGGACGATGACCGGTCCGCCGTAGGCCTTTGCCCGGCGCAATGCCGATTCCATGGCGGCTTCGTCGTGTCCGTCCACCGGTCCGAGATACTTGATACCCAGATCGGTGAACATGACCTGAGGGCTGACCGCGTCTTTGAGACCCGCCTTCATTCCGTGCAGGACGGAGTACGCGGTGCGCCCCACCCAGGGCAGTCTCTTGACCATGCGTCGGCCACTGTCGAGGGCGCGCTCGTAACTCGGCGCAGTGCGCAGTGCCGAGAGATGGTCGGCGAGTCCGCCGATGGTCGGTGCGTACGAGCGACCGTTGTCGTTGACGACGATCACCACCGAACGGTCCTTGCCTGCCGCGATGTTGTTGAGAGCTTCCCAACACATTCCGCCGGTCAGCGCGCCGTCACCGACGACGGCAACTACGTGGCGATTCTGACCCGTCAGCGCGAAGGCCTTCGCGAGGCCGTCGGCATAGGACAACGCGGCGGAAGCGTGAGAAGACTCGACCCAGTCGTGTTCGCTCTCGGCGCGGCACGGATACCCGGACAGTCCACCCTGCTTACGCAGAGTGTCGAACTGATCCTGACGACCGGTGAGGATCTTGTGTACATAGGCCTGATGGCCCGTGTCGAAGATGATCGCGTCCTGCGGCGAGTCGAAAATTCGGTGCAGTGCGAGGGTCAACTCCACGACGCCCAAGTTGGGCCCGAGGTGACCACCGGTCGCAGCGACCTTCAGCACGAGGAACTCACGAATCTCGTCGGCCAACTCCGTCATCTCGGCGTGGCTCAACTGACGTAGATCGTCAGGACCCTGAATGCGGGCAAGAACACCCAACGAGATCGCTCCCTCCGTGCTTCACAGCTGCACCGGTGCGCGCCGCGGCTGTCTTCGCGACAGTGCTGCCAGTCTACGGAGCGTTCCGGCGAACCGACACGCGGACTCGGCCCGATTCCGGTGTGACTTCGCGTAACAGCGAAATCCCGCGGATCGCTCGTGATCGCAATCACAGACAAATGGGATCCGTCGCGATCGACTCGGCAACTCTTCTTCCACAAAACGACCGCCATGTCAGCTTAAGGTCGACGTATGGGAACTGTGGTCGACGACCTGATAACGCGAGTGTTCGACGAAGTCCGATCACTCGACGAAGGCGAGTTGGCCGACTACATCCCCGAACTCGCGGCGGTCGCCCCCGATTCGTTCGGAATCTGCATCGCCACCGTAGACGGTTACGTCTACGAGATCGGTGACTCGCGAATCCCGTTCACCATTCAGTCGATCTCGAAGCCCTTCACCTACGCCTTGGCTCTCGCCGATCGAGGAAGCGAGGCGGTTGCCGCGAAAATCGACGTCGAACCATCCGGCGAGCCGTTCAACGAAATCAGCCTCGACCCGCTCACCGAACGGCCACGAAACCCCATGATCAATGCCGGGGCTATCACCGCTGCATCACTGGTTGCCGGACCGAATCCCGAGGCCCGCTTCGAGCGCATCCGCTCGGCGTACTCGCGATACGCAGGCCGCGAGCTGACCTTCAACGAAGCCGTCTACACCTCCGAGGCCCGCACCGGTCACCGCAACCGTGCGATCGGCCACATGCTGCGATCCTTCGACGTCATCACCGGCAATCCCGACGAGGCCGTCGACCTGTATTTCCGTCAATGCTCGATCGACGTGACCTGCCGCGACCTGAGTCTGATGGCTGCGACGATGGCGAACAACGGTGTCAATCCGCTCACCCACGAGCGCGCGCTGGCACCCGCAGGCGTCGAACAGGTCCTCAGCGTCATGGCTACGTGCGGAATGTACGACGGCGCCGGCAAGTGGCTGGTAGAGGTCGGATTGCCGGCCAAGAGCGGTGTCGGCGGCGGAGTGCTGGCGGTTCTGCCGGGCCAGATCGGCATCGCCGTGTACTCCCCCAGGCTCGACGTTCACGGCAACAGTGTTCGCGGAGTTGCTTCTGCCCGGGCACTGTCGAAGGAACTCGAACTGCACTTCCTCCACGTGACGCGGGCGTCACGCTCGTCGATCCGGGCCAGATACAGCGTCATCGAAGCGCCGTCGCGAGTACGACGCACCCCGACCGAACAAGCCGTGCTCGACGACGTCGGCAAGCGCAGCCGGGTCTACGAACTGCACGGCGATCTCCTCTTCACCGGTGCCGAATCGGCGGTCCGCGAAATCGGCTCGGTGGACGAGGGCCTCGAAGTTGTCGTCATCGACGTCCGACGCGTCGACGACGCCAGCGACGTCGCGGTGCGCATGATCACTGCACTGCAGGTTCAGCTGGCCGAACAAGCCTGCGCTGTGGCCGTCGTCGATCCGCAAGGACTGCTGGGACAACGAAGTTCGAGCATCGACCCCGCCAGAAGAAGTGGTCGGGTTTTTGCGGACCTCGATTCCGCCATGCAGTGGTGCGAAGACACGCTGCTTGCGGTGCATTGTGAGGCCGATCGGCAGGCGTCGACGATCTCGATCGAGGACCACCCAGTTCTCGATGCTCTGTCCGCGGCGCAGATCGTGGGATTCTCCGCAGAGCTGGAGACGCGAACCTATGCCCGCGGCGAGAAGATCGCCCGCCGAGGCGAAGCGGCCTCGGGGTTCTATCTGATTCTCAGCGGCCAGGTCAGCACCATGTTCACCGATGCTCACGGGGTCGAGCACCGCATCACGACGCTGTCGGCCGGAATGACGTTCGGCGAGATGACGATGTTCCTCGACACTCCATTTCTCAATGACATCCGCGCCGATTCCACGGTCACCGTCGCTGTCCTGACTCCGGAACGATACGCAGAACTGACCGCACAGGCACCCGAGTTGAAACTTGCGCTGCTCGAACGACTGGCGGCGGGAGCCTACGAGCAATTGGACCTGATGTTGCGGAGTGTCATATCCGCCGGACGAATCGGATAGGAAGTACACATGCCGACCACCGCCTTCACCTCGGAGCCGTCCACTGTCATGGTGACCGGAACCGCCACTGCAACAGCTGTTCCCGACATCGTGCGGCTGACGATCGGAGTATCGGTGACACAGACGGCCGTTTCCGCCGCATTCGACGCCGTCGCGCGTCTGTCCACTGCGCTGACCGAGACCCTGCACGCGCGCGGTGTGCGCGGAGCGGACCTCACCACCGCTGGGCTGAGCGTCCATCCGCAGACTCACTGGAGTGACGGAGGCCGCCAGGAGACAACAGGATTCACCGCATCGACAACTTTCCGAGTCGTACTGCGAGAGCTGGAGCCGGAAGCGGCGAACTCCCCCGCCGCCGTCATCGCGGCGTGTGTATCGGTGGGCGGCGACGCGATACGGCTCGACGGGCTCGAGTTCGACCTCGACGACCGCAGCGATCTGGCGACAAAAGCACGCGAATTGGCCTGGACGGCAGCCGAATCGAAAGCCAGACAGTTCGCGGACCTGGCAGACAAAGATCTGGTCGAAGTCCTCGAGGTGCTCGAGGACTTCGACCAGATCGTGCCGATGCGCGGACGTGTCGCGGCGATGAAAGCGGATTCGGCCCCGATAGCCGTCGAACGCGGAGAGGTCGAAGAATCGATCTCGGTCCGCGTTCGATGGGCTATGGCGTGACAACAGTAGTTCAGAAGACGCTGCCGGCAGTAGACCAGCCGGGCATGCGGATCAGCGAGTGAGGTTCTTCTCCTCGTTCTTCTCTTCGCGTTCTTCTTCGAACTTCTGCTCGGCGTCGGGGGTTGCCATGTCGATGGTGGTGCGCAACGGACGGTTCGGGATGAAGACGACCGACACGAGCGTGACCACGGCGACGACGGCTGCGACCAGGAAGATCCGTCCTGTTGCGTCGCCGTAGGCGAACCGAACGATCTGCGAGACGAAGTCAGGCATATTGCTCAGGTCGAGGCCGTCCTGGAGGCTCTTTCCAGCTACTGCCTGCTGCTCGGGCGGCAAGGTGGAGACCGAATCGACTGTCAGTGTCTTGACGCGGGTCGCAAGAATCGAACCGAGCACCGACACACCGATCGCGCCGCCGAAGGTGCGGAAGAACGCCACGATACTGCTGGCCGCGCCGATGTTCTCGACGCTGACCGTGTTCTGCACGGCGAGCACGATGTTCTGCATCAGCATGCCGGTACCGAGACCCACGATGGCGATGAAGATTCCGATGGTCCAGAGGCTGGTTGCGTGGTCGATCGTCGACAGCAGCCCGAAACCGACCAGCAGCAGAACTGCGCCGGCGACGATGAAGGGCTTCCACTGACCGAACTTGGTGATCAGCTGGCCCGATCCGACCGAGGCGACGAGCATGCCTGCGACCATCGGAATGGTGAGCAATCCGGCTTCGGTGGGATCGAATCCGCGTGCGGTCTGGAAGTACTGCGTCAGGAACGTCGTCGCACCGAAGAGGCCGACACCAACTGCGATCGAGGCGATGATCGCGAGAGCCGTAGTGCGCTCGGTGATGATCTTGATCGGCAGGATCGGATCCTTGACCTTGGATTCGACGAACATCGTCAGGCCGAGCAGGGCCAGACCACCGATGACGAAGAAGGCCGACTCTTTCGAGAACCAGGCGTAGTAGTCGTCCTGACCGGCAAACGACACCCAGATCAGCAGGACGCTGACACCGGCGGTGAGCAAGGTGGCGCCCATCCAGTCGATGGAGACGTTGTCCTTCTTCACGGTCTCGACGTGCAGTGTGCGCTGAAGCAGGAACAATGCGATGACTGCCAACGGAACACATACGTAGAAGCACCAGCGCCAGCCGGCAGTGTCCACGAGGACGCCGCCGAGGATCGGTCCACCGGACATCGAGACGGCCATGGCCGCACCCATGTATCCGGAGTAGCGACCGCGATCTCGCGGCGGGATGATCGTGCCGATGATGGCTACGACGAGAGCGGTCAGACCGCCCATACCGATGCCCTGGATGACACGCGCACCGAGAAGCAACGGAACGTTGTGCGCCGCGCCGGCGATGACCGAGCCGATCACGAAGATGACGATCGCGGTCTGGACCAGGACCTTCTTGTTGTAGAGGTCGGCAAGCTTGCCCCAGATCGGCGTCGACGCCGCGGTGGCGAGCAACGCTGTCGTGATGATCCAGGCGTACTGCGTCTGAGTTCCGTGCAGTTCACCGATGATCGTGGGAAGCGCTGTGGAAACGATGGTGCTGCTGAGCAGCGCGGTGAACAGCGCTGCGATGAGTCCGGTGAGTGCTTCGAGAATTTCGCGGTGAGTCATCGCGCCCGCTTCGCGAGCCGATCCGTCACCTCCGGTACTTGCCCGGGTTTCTCCTACTGTTGCTGCCATGTGCCTTATCTCCCAATACTTTCTACGCCCGTGTGCGGAACTGCCGGTGAGGCCTGCCGATTCGATGCGCCGAACGTCTCGTTGAGACGTTGCAGCGATGTCACTGCGGCCATGGCCTCTTCCTGGCTCCAGTCTTCGAGCATGTTGCGCAAACGCGCCGCACGCCGCTGCGTGGTTCTCCGTAAAACGTCGTGTCCCTCTTCCGATACTCGGATGCGGAACGCCCGCTTGTCAGCCGGATCGGGATTTCTCTCGACATACCCAGCGTCGACCAGATCCGACATTTGTCGGCTGAGCGACGACTGACTGACACACAGATCGACGGCCAATTCGTTCTGTCGGCACTCCCCACGCGCTGCCAGCATGAACAACACACTGACCAGCGCAGGCGGCAGCAGGCTGTCTGCACCGGTGGTGACCGCGGCTCGCAGCGATCTGCCGAACATGAAGATCGTGTCGACGAGCGCTTGGGCCGTCTCCGGCTGTACCGACATTGCCTACCCCTGAATTCGAGTGGCCCGAACGAGCCGTGACTTGAAAACGGAAAACTACTTGCAGAACGAAACTATACGATTAGTTGCGTAATGCAAGCAACTGTTGTGAACGCGAGAAGCGTCACACCGTTTCAGGGAAAGATTTCGGGACGTCTCAGCGTTCGAGGAGCGCGATGCACTCCATGTGGTGAGTCTGGGGGAACGCGTCGAACGCCCGGAGGCCACCGATTCTGAAGCCCTGCTCCAGGTAAAGGCCGATATCGCGACCGAACGACGCCGGGTCGCACCCGATGTGGACTATCCGCTCAGCGCCCGTTGCGGCGAGAGCTTCCACGACCTGACGGCCGGCTCCCGCACGTGGCGGGTCGAGCACGACGACAGCAGGCGAACGCTCCAGATCCGCGATGATGTTCTCGACGCGGGCGCTGTGGAAGCGCACCTGACCGAGATCGGACAGCGCTGCCTGCCCGTCCGCGACTGCACGCGCCGAAGATTCGACGGACTCCACCACGCCGGACGGACCGACAAGCTCGGCGAGCGCTGCTGCGAACACGCCGACACCGCCGTAGAGATCCCAGGCCGTGTCCGCGGTAGCGGCTCCGGCCCAATCACCGACCACCTGTGAGTAAGTGGCCGCCGCGCCGCGATGGGCCTGCCAGAAACCGGTCGCGGCCAGCGCCCATTCTCGATTGCCGACGCGCTCGATCACTGTGTCCGATCCGATGGCAACTCGGGTCTTTCGCGGGCCGCCGCTTGCCGCTCGGCGTGCCATCGCGCCGCGTCGCCCGGGCGTCCGCCGTCCTGTCTTGGACACTGCGGGTGCCGCGATTTCCACGACGTGCCGCTCGCCGGCAGCGTCGAGAACAACCTGCAGCTCGCTACCTGGCGCCCACTGCGCACCGCCGAGACCGTCGTACGCGCTCTGATCGATCTGGGTGCACCGCAGGTCTGTGACGATCCGGTTGCTGCGGTACGCGTGGTATCCCGCGACCCCGTGCCCGTCCACCGCCAACCGGACTCGCGTGCGCCAACCCGTTCCGCCTCCGGTTCCGGGCAGTTCCTCTACCTCGACGTCCGATTCGACACGAGCGAGTCGCAGAAGCTGCTCCCGCACGACCGAGGTCTTCATCTCACGTTGGACGCTCAGATCCGCGTGCGAGTAGTCGCAGCAGCCCGCCCCGCCCGGGCCGGAGATCGGGCATGTCGGATCGATCCGATGCGGAGAAGCGTCGAGAACGGTGATCGCGTCGGCGCGGCAGAACGATCCGCCCTTGTCCTCGGTCACCCGGACCAGCGCCCGCTCCCCCGGCAAACCGTGACGGACGAACACGACCCGCCCCTCGTGCCGGGCGACGACGAACCCGCCGTGACCGGGGTTGCCCAGATCGACCTCGAAGGTCTGTCCGGTCCAATTCTCACTCAACGAACTACGCCTGCCATTTCGATGTTGCCGATCATTTTTCGCCGGTGATCATTTCTCGCCGGTGTCGTAACCGCGACGCGTGGCGCCTGCGGTCTTCTCGATGTCGAGCGGCTTTGCCTTTGCCGACGAACTCAGCTGCCACGGAACGCTGGTCACCATCACGCCGGGCTGGAAAAGCAGACGACTCTTCAGACGAAGCGCGCTCTGATTGTGCAGGATCTGCTCCCACCAGTGTCCGACGACGTACTCGGGAATGAAGACGGTGACGACATCACGCGGAGCATCGCGTCGTACACGCTTGACGTAGTCGAGAACCGGCTTGGTGATTTCTCGGTACGGCGACTCGATCACCTTGAGCGGAACCGTCACGTCGCTCTTCTCCCACTCACGCACGAGTGCACGGGTGTCGGGCTCGTCGACGTTGACCGTGATGGCTTCGAGGGTGTCCGGTCGCGTTGCTCGCGCGTAGGCGAGAGCTCGCATCGTCGGCATGTGCAACTTCGAGACGAGCACGATCGAGTGCGTGCGGCTGGGCAGTACGCCGTCCCACTCCTGCTCCTCGAGCTCGGCTGCGACGCTGTCGTAGTGCTTGCGGATCATCTTCATCACGATGAAGATCGCGACCATCGCGACGATGGCGATCCATGCGCCGGCAGCGAACTTGGTGATCAGAACGATGATCAAGACGGTGGCGGTCATTGCCAGACCGATCGAATTGATCACTCGCGAGCGCTGCATACGGGCCCGTTGCGCCTTGTCGGTCTCGGACTTCAGATGCCGAGTCCAGTGCTTGATCATGCCCGTCTGGCTGAGCACGAACGAGACGAAGACGCCGACGATGTACAACTGGATGAGCTTGGTGACCTCGGCGCCGAACACCACGACGAATGCGATGGCAGCACCGGAGAGGAAGAGGATTCCGTTGCTGAATGCCAGTCGGTCGCCGCGCGTGTGCAGCTGACGCGGTAGGTACCGATCCTGCGCCAGGATCGATCCGAGTACCGGAAAGCCGTTGAACGCGGTGTTCGCGGCCAGAACCAGGATCAGTGCCGTGACGATCGCCATGAAGAAGAAACCGATCGGGAAACCACTGAACACGGCTTCGGCGATCTGCGCGATCAAGGTCTTCTGATGGTAGCCCTCCGGCGCTCCGACCAGCTGTTCCTGCGGATTGTGTGCGTAGACGATGCCGATTTTCTGAGCCAGGATGATGATGCCCATCAGCAGGACGATGGCGATCGACCCGAGCAGCAGCAAGGTCGTGGCAGCGTTGCGCGACTTCGGCTTCTGGAACGCCGGTACGCCGTTGCTGATGGCCTCGACGCCGGTCAGTGCGGCACAGCCCGAGGAGAATGCGCGGGCGATCAGGAACGCGAAGGCAATTCCGTACAGATGCGAATCCTCGGCGTTGAGCGTGAACGACGACGATTCCGCGTGCACATCCTCACCGAGGACGTAGATCCGGAAGAATCCCCACCCGAGCATCAGGAACATGCCGACGATGAATGCGTAGGTCGGAATTGCGAACGCGGTCCCCGATTCACGGATACCGCGAAGGTTGACCGCGGTCAGCAACACGATCGCCGCAACCGCGAACAACACCTTGTGCTGCGCGACGAACGGCAGAGCCGAGCCGATGTTCGACGCCGCCGACGAGATCGACACGGCGACCGTCAGCACGTAGTCGACCATCAGCGCACTACCGACGGTCAGACCGGCGGTCGGGCCGAGGTTGACCGTCGCGACCTCGTAGTCGCCGCCACCGGAGGGGTATGCGTGGACGTTCTGGCGGTAGCTCGCCACCACCACAGCCATGACGATGGCGACGGACAATCCGATCCAGGGGGTGTACGCATACGCGGAAATACCCGCGACGGAGAGAACCAGGAAGATTTCTTCGGGGGCATACGCGACGGACGACATCGCGTCGGACGCGAAGACCGGTAGTGCAATTCGCTTGGGTAGCAGCGTGTGCCCGAGTTTGTCGCTTCGGAACGGCCGACCGAGCAGGAGCCGCTTGGTAGCGGTCGAGAGCTTAGACACGTGCAAAGCGTAAGCCGTCTCGCCCGATTCGGAGTCATCAGAGCCCCAACTTCACCTTTTGTCGTGACAACCGGCACGCGAGCGACCGTTGTACTTGCTCTTCCCGTGAGGGGCTGTACCGTTCGATTCGGCGTGCAATCGCGCCATGAGGGTCCATGAACGGAGTAGGGCGTGTATGTCGTCATCATGGGGTGCGGTCGAGTGGGTTCTTCCCTCGCCGCGTCTCTGACCAGGATCGGACATGAGGTCGCCGTCATCGACCGCGATCAGAGTGCGTTTCTGCGTCTCGATCTCGACTTCCCGGGAACCAAGGTTCTGGGAATGGGGTTCGACCGTGACGTGCTGGTCCGGGCGGGAATCGAGCGGGCCGACGCCTTTGCCGCGGTGTCCTCGGGAGACAATTCCAACATCATCGCAGCGCGAGTCGCACGCGAGACTTTCGGCGTCGAACGCGTCGTCGCACGTATTTACGACGCCAAGCGTGCCGCTGTTTACGAGCGACTCGGCATTCCCACGGTCGCCACCGTGCCGTGGTCGACGGATCGTTTCCTGCACACGTTGACCAAGGAAAGTCAGACTGCGAAGTGGCGCGATCCTTCGGGCACTGTCGCCATCACCGAACTTGCCCTGCACGAGGATTGGGCGGGCAAGCCGATCGCACTCCTCGAGGGCGCGACCAGTTCGAGAGTCGCCTTCATCATCCGCTTCGGGACCGGCATTCTCCCCGACCGCAAGACTGTCATCCAGGCCGACGATCAGGTCTACATCGCCGCCGTGTCGGGAACCGTCGCCGAAGCTGTCGCACTGGCCGGCAACCCGCCGCCGAGCGACGACTGAGGGAGGCCGCAGATGACTGATCCGTACGCCGCCCCCCACAACAAGACTGCGACTGTGTTGCACTACAACGTGATTGGAAGTTCTCGATGAAGGTCGCCATCGCCGGAGCCGGCGCCGTAGGCCGTTCCATTGCGCGAGAGCTGATTCGAAGCTCACATGACGTCATGCTGATCGAACGCAAACTCGATCACATCGAACCGGAGTCGGTGCCCGAGGCGAAGTGGGTGCACGCGGACGCCTGCGAACTCAGCAGACTCGAGGACGCGTCGATGGAGTCGTACGAGGTCGTGATTGCCGCGACCGGAGACGACAAGGCAAACCTGGTCCTCAGTCTGCTCGCGAAAACCGAGTTCGGTGTTCGCCGAGTTGTCGCCCGCGTCAACGATCCCCGCAACGAGTGGCTCTTCGACGAGTCCTGGGGCGTGGACGTCGCCGTCTCGACACCGCGGATGCTCGCTTCGCTCGTCGAAGAGGCCGTCTCGGTCGGTGACCTGGTCAAACTGATGACACTGCGGCAGGGACAGGCCAACCTCGTCGAGATCACGTTGCCCGACAACACACCTCTTGCCGGAAAAGCCGTCAAGAAACTCGAACTTCCGCGAGACTGCGCACTGGTCACCATCCTGCGTGGCGGACGCGTGATCGTCCCGCAGATGGACGATCCCATCGAAGGCGGGGACGAACTGCTCTTCGTTGCGGCCGTCGACGCCGAGGATCAGCTGCGCGTTGCACTCCGCCTGGAGAATTGACCGACGAACACACTGACGACGAAAGGGAATCACATGGCACAAGCGCCCGAAAACACCGTAGTCACCGACAATCCAGCCCAGAGCCGGTACGAGATCCATGCCGACGGCGATCTCGCCGGGATCGAGGACTACACCACCTCCGGTGACGTCGTCTCGTTCAACCACACCGAGATCTACCCCGCCTTCGAAGGTTTCGGATTGGCCGGGGTTCTCGTCCGCCAGGCTCTGGACGACCTACGAGCACGCGGCCTCAAGGTTCACCCGGTGTGCCCGTACGTCGTGAAGTTCCTCGACAAGCACCCCGAGTACCAGGACCTGATCAGCTGAGATCTCGGTCTTCGCGCGGCTTCGTCAGATTCACCGAGCCCACCTCTTCGGACTCTGCGTCCGTGGCGGTGGGCTCGCTGCTTTCGGGCTCCACAACCGGTTCAGGCTCGACGATGCGATCGGCCTTACGCACAGCCCAGACCGTCACGAGCAGCACCAAACCGGTCAACGGCCAACCCATGCCGATACGCGCGACTGCGAGCCATCCGGTGTGGTCGGTGTCGTAGAGCTGTGACTGAACGAGATACCGCGCACCGAAGACCACCGCCCACGCTGCCGTCGCGACGTCGTAGAGCCGGACGGCGGAGCTGTGCTTGCGCCAGAGATTGCCGTGCCCGTTGAGATAGCCCCAGATGATTCCGACGAGGGGCCAGCGCACGAGGATGGAAATCAGGAAGACCGCACCGTAGGCGAGGCTCGTGTAGATACCGAAGAGGAAATATCCTTTGGCGTCGCCGGTGCGGTAGGCGATGAATGCGGAAACTCCGACTCCGAGAAAACCGGAAATAGCGGGTTGGAGGGAATCCTTACGGAAGAGGCGCCAGGCCGCGATAGCGACAGCGACGCCTAATGCGGCCCAGATTGCCGCGGTGAGATTCCAGATGCTGTTGACCGGGACAAAAATCAGAATCGGCAAAGACGAATAGATCAGACCACTCAGCCCGCCGAGTTGGTCGATTACCGATCGCTGTTGTGTTTCAGTCACCTGTCGAGGGTGCCACAGTCACCGAGTTGCACGGTAAATGCGGGAAACGCGCCTATTCGCCGCGCAGTTCGTAGTAAGGGTTGAAGATCGCCTTGCGACCGTCACGCTCGCCCACACGACCGCGGATCAGCAGGGTCTTACCGGTCTCGATTCCCGGGATCCGGCGACGCCCGATCCAGACGAGATTGATCACCTCGGTGCCATCGAAGAACTCGGCCTCGATGCTGGCATTTCCCGACTTGGGACACGCGTCGACGCTGCGGAGTCGGCCCACCATCGTGACTTCTTCACCGCGACGACAATCGCATGCCTTCTGACCTCCGGAAGCCTTGTTGGACTCGGCCATCTCCTGGGCGTCCAACTGGTCGACGTCCTCGGTCAGACGCTGGGTCAGTCGACGAAAATATCCTGCGGCGGCGGGTGCCATTGCGCGCTCCTGCGAACATGTGTGACGCAAGGGTTTCGCGTCACGTGAAGGGCTGTGTGATCGCCACTGTAGACCCATTACGAGCGTGTAACCACACCGGTCAGTCCGCGTCTCGGGGGCACCGGGCAAGATCAAGAGATGCAGAACTCGGAATTGGCGACCGTTGCCGTCGTTCTCCCAGGTACAGGCTCTGACGCCCACTTCGCGGACCGCGCATTCCGGGCGCCGCTGGAGGCTCTGGGTGTGCGCATCGTCGCAATTGAACCGGACCCTCGGCGTGTCGTGGACGGCTATCTGGACGCGATGGACAGAGCCGCGGACACGCACGGCCGAATCATCGTCGGAGGGGTCTCGATCGGAGCGGCCGTTGCACTCCAGTGGGCCGCCGACAATCCCGATCGAACCGTGAGTGTGTTGGCAGCGCTTCCGGCCTGGACGGGCTCGGCCGACGACGCCCCCGCAGCAGCGAGCGCGCGGTTCACCGCCGGGCAACTGCGCTCCGAAGGCTTGGAGTCGGTGATCGCTGCGATGCTCGCGTCGAGTCCGGCGTGGCTCGGAGCCGAACTCGAGCGCTCCTGGCGCTCTCAGTGGCCCGATCTCCCGGCTGCGCTCGACGAGGCGGCGTCGTACCACTCACTCGGCGAGAGCGCGCTACGGGCGGTGGGCGTTCCGGTCGGCATTGCGTCGGCGGTGGACGATCCGGTTCATCCCGCGTCAGTGGCGCAGGCCTGGGCGGCTTCACTCCCCCGCGGCGCAGTCGCCACGACGACGCTCGACATGATCGGGCGCGACCCCGCGGTTCTCGGGTCCACCTGCATCAAAGCGCTCGCGGCGATCGAATCCGATACCACCGCGAGCGCCTGAAGAAAATTCTGTTACTGACCCAATTGCTGCATGGCAGAACCGGATTCGCCGCTACGAGGCGGCGGGGTCGGCCGTGCTGGAGGTGCCGGCGGAGCGGGCGGAGCGGGCGGTGCTGACTGCTGTTGCTGCTGGGCGGCGACCTGTTGCTGCTGCGCTGCCGCCAACTGCTGCTCGTGTGCGGCCGCCAACTGCTCGGCGAGCACCTGCGGGAGCACCACGGGCAGCGGTGTCCGCACCGGATGCGGCTCTGATCCTCGGTTGACGACGGTGTCACGCAAGATGTCCCGTGCGATTGCCACCAGAGGAGCGTTCGCGGCGGTGGATCCACTCGGACCCGCGACCACGCAGCGCACCATCCACCGGGGACCGTCGACGCCGATGAACCGCAGGTCCATGTTGGCCGTCACAGCAGCCAGTTCACGGCCCCACGGGCCGTTCTCGACGCTCACCGCGGAATTGTCGTCGCGAAGCGACTGCGCGAGCTCGGCAACGACCTCACGCCACTGACCGGGCGATTTCGGGGCGGCGTAGGCAGCAACCGTGATGCGGCCGTGCTCGGTGACCAGGTGCACGGCCTGCGGCGAACCGTTGGGCGCCATCTCGACCTGCAACTGCCCGCCGGTCGGCATCGGCACCAGAACGGAACCGAGATCAAGACGCTGACCGTCACGGCCTGCCGTCGGATCGTCGGAATCGATCTCCGAGATGTCGTAAGGGCCTTCCGATTCGTCACCGAACTCGTCGCCGGTGACTTCGAGATCGTCTTCGACCTCGTCGATCTCCACCGACTCGTCGTTCTCGTCACCGAAGAAGCTGGTGGTTTCCTCGTCGACATCTGTCTTCTTCTTGCGTCCGAACATGATTCAGACTCCCTCTCCGACTACCGCGCCAGGCGCATCGGTATCGAGTATCGCGTGCCCGCCGCTGGAACCGTAGCCTCCGGTTCCTCTGGTCGTGTCGTCCAGCGATTCGACTTCCTCGAAAACCGGAAGTTCGACTCGTTGAACCACGAGCTGAGCGATTCGGTCACCGCGGCGGATGTCGATGGCTGTGGCCGGATCGAGATTGATCAAGCAGACCTTGAGTTCGCCCCGGTATCCCGCGTCCACGGTTCCGGGCGCATTCACGATCGACAGTCCCGATTTGGCGGCGAGTCCGGAACGCGGATGGATCAACCCGACGGTGCCCACCGGCAAAGCGATCGCGATCCCCGTTCCGACCAGTGTTCGGTGTCCGGGTTCGATGGTGACGTCGCTGGTGGAGCACAGATCCACACCCGCATCTCCGGGATGCGCACGCTGTGGAACGGGCAGGTCTGGATCCAGTCGCTTCAAGGCGATGGAGAGATGGTCGCTCACGTGGGCCAAGACTACTCGTAGCGACGGACTATCCTTGACAGGTGCCCGAAACATCTCGACCTGACGTCGCCACCACAACGCCCCCGTCCACGACGCTGTACTCCGAGCGCCTGTGGGTGCCGATCTGGTGGTGGATCGCCGGGTTGGCCGTAGCCGGACTCCTCGCGGCCGAGGTCCACATGGGCCGCCCGGGGCTTCTCTCGTACCTGGCGTACGTCGTACTACTCCCGATCCCGATCTGGGCGGCATTCTGGCTCAGCCGGATGCGCGTCGAGGTGGTGGAGACAGCAGGGGTGAAGGAACTGCACGTGGGTAGAGCCCACCTGCCGGTCGAATTGATTTCACGGGCGGCAGCAGTGCCGGCTTCCGCGAAGAGTGCTGCGATGGGGCGCCAACTCGATCCGTCGGCGTTCGTCCAGCATCGCCCATGGGTCAAGACAATGGTGTTGATCGTGCTCGACGACCCGGAGGATCCCACGCCGTACTGGTTGGTGAGCACACGTCGTCCCGCTGATCTGCTGGCTGCGCTGGATCTCTGACCAGCGCGGTCACAGCAAAGCAGTACTTCCCGACCCTTGGTCGACCCTCGCGCTGACGGGTCGACCACCGGGAAGGGAGATCAGGCAGCGCAGTCCATGCATACGAGCTGTCCGTTGGCATCACTGGCCAGGCGGCTGCGGTGATGAACCAGGAAGCAGCTCGAACACGTGAACTCGTCTGCCTGCTTCGGAACAACTCGAACCGAGAGTTCCTCGCCGGAAAGGTCGGCACCCGGCAGCTCGAAGGACTCCGCGGTGTCCGTCTCGTCGATGTCGACGACGGCTGACTGCGCTTCGTTGCGTCGCGCCTTCAGCTCCTCGAGCGAGTCCTCCGAAACCTCGTCGGACTCTGTACGCCTCGGTGCGTCGTAGTCAGTTGCCATCTCGTCTACCCCATCCTCTTCGTGTATCCCGGTCCCGTGTGCGCCGAGAATCCGGTAGATCCTTGATGCGCATGGAAACCGCCGTGGCATCCAGATCATTCCCTGTCGCTGCATAACGCTGCAGGACTGGAATTAGTGCCCGGAAGTTCCTTCCGAGAACGTGATCTGCGCCTCATTTGGTTGTCATTTCGGCGTCCGGCCGATGCCCAGTTGAACGACCTGGGCCGCCAGACAGTAGCCGACGTGAGCACGAAAGTAGTAACCGAATCGGAAATTTCCGAAAAATGACTGCGAATTGTCACCAAGGCAAGAGCAAGCTGTGACCTTTCCACGATGTTTTCGGGCCGAATCCGGGTAGAAACAGGCCGGTAATCGGCCAACTGCCGTTTCGCAATCGACAAGGACTCGACGCGTCGAGCCTCGCTTCGGCTGTCTCGTCACACAGGCCCTCTAAGGTAGGCACCGAACGTCATGCCGGCGCCGCTCGGCCCGATGGCGAAGTAGAAGTTTCGTCAAGAAAGTCGAGGGATACCGTGGTTTCTCTGATCACCGAAGGCAGCTCTACCGATGACCAGGGACGTCCGTTCCGCCGTCGGCGCGCGTGGCCGGTGATCGCCGTGTTCGCGGTACTCGCATTGATCGGCAGTGTCTTGTGGGTCCGCATCCTGAGCGCCGAGGCGGAAGTCAGTGACACCGTCGCCTGCAACCTGCCGCAACCTTCGTCCGATCCTTCGGCAGCGGCGCCACTACCGCTGGGAACCGTCGTCGACCGCTCGAAGCTGCTCGACGTGGATCCCGCTCCCCTCGCCGCCACCAAGGTTCGTGTGTTCAACGCCAACGGTGAACACGGTCAGGCGGCCCAGGTGGCAGCGCAACTGAGCGAGTTCGGCTTCTCCAGCGCGCCGGACGTCCAGGTCGGAAACGACCCCGTCTACGTCGACCAGAACATGGAGTGCCAGGGTCAGATCCGATTCGGAGCGAACGGCCTCGCCGCCGCCAGTTCCGTCTGGCTGGTCGCCCCCTGCGCCGAACTGGTCCAGGACGGCCGCGGCGACGACACCGTCGACCTGGCTCTCGGCACCTACAACAAGGGCGCCCTGACCCCCAACACCGACGCTACCGCGATCCTGCATGCTCTGGCCGAGCAGCCCGCAAACGCCGAAGTCGCTCCGATGGACATCGCACTGCTCAAAGCAGCGCGCACGGCGCGATGCTGACAGGCCTCAGCTCGGAATCGGCTGATCTGCGCCGATCGAACTGAGCATGTGCGCGAACTGCTCGGCGATCGCCGGAGCGACTGCGTAAACGACATCGCCGTCGGCCGACGTGGAATTGGGCGCCGGGACGTTGATGACGGCGCCCGCTTCGGAAGCGATCAAGGAGCCGGCTGCCCAGTCCCATGGACTCAGTCCGTGTTCGAAGTGAGCGTCGACCCGGCCGGTGGCAACCATGCACAGATCCAAAGCCGCCGAACCGATGCGTCGGATGTCGCGAACCTGCGGCAGGATCTGCCCGATCAACGTGCCCTGGACCTTCCGGCGATCCGCTCCGTAACCGAAGCCGGTGGCCAACAGCGCCATTGACAGCTCGGTCACCTCATTGGCTTGCAGGTCGCTGACGACGCCGTCGGCCGTGGTCATGGTTGCACCGCCGCCCCGATGCGCGGCGTACGTGGTTTCCAACGACACGTCGACGACAGCCCCGGCTACCGAGACCCCGTCGATCTGTACGGCCACCGAGATGGCGAACGCGGGGATTCCGTAGAGAAAATTCACCGTGCCGTCGATGGGATCGACAACCCACCGAACTCCCGCGGAATCGTCGGTGTCTCCGCCACCTTCCTCACCCAGGATCGAATCTGCAGGCCGCCATTGCGCCAGAAGGTCGCGAATCACCTGTTCGGTTTCGGTATCGACAACCGTGACGGGATCGGTGGGCGTGCTCTTCGCCGCAACCGAACCACCCTCGGCGGCACCGGAACCCACCAGGCCGAATACCTCGGGCCGACGCAAGCGGACGTGTTCGGCTGCGCGTTCGGCGACGGCTACGGCTACTTCCCGCAACTGTGCGGGGTCCAGAGAATCGGCGGAAAAGTCGGGCAACGTTCTTTCTGAAGGGCGCACCGGACCATCGCAACACATCTCTACCGAGGGGCACCACTCGAACGTCTCGAGGCGGGCGGTTCGAGAGGACGCGCCCGGGTCCTCGTTCGGGTTAGTGTTTGCAACGGTAGATCGTGACCTCGAATTCGACACTCAGGAGCGCAGGACGATGACAACCACAGGTTTCGGGATCGACGTCGGCGGCAGCGGCGTCAAGGGCGGCACGATCGACCTGAGCACCGGGGAAATGATCGGTGACCGCATCAAGATCCTGACCCCGCAGCCGTCCACACCCGATGCGATCGCGGGCACTGTCGCCGAGATCGTCGAGCAGGCCAAGTGGACCGGTCCGGTCGGCATCACCTTGCCCGCTGTCGTGACCGGCGGCGTCGCGCGAAGCGCCGCGAACATCGACAAGTCCTGGATCGACACCGACGCCGCCGCCCTGTTCGGCAAGGCGCTGGGCGGGCGCGAGGTCACCGTCCTCAACGACGCCGACGCTGCCGGAATCGCCGAGGACTCGTTCGGAGCGGGCAAAGACACCTCCGGCGTCGTGATCTTGTTGACCTTCGGCACCGGAATCGGATCTGCCGTGCTGCACAACGGAGTTCTGTTGCCCAACACCGAGTTCGGCCACCTCGAGGTCGACGGCAAGGAAGCCGAGCACCGGGCGGCGTCGTCGGTGAAGGAGAAGAAGGACTGGAGCTACAAGGAGTGGGCGGTCGAGGTCTCGCGAGTTCTGACCACCTTCGAGAACCTGCTCTGGCCAGATCTCTTCATCGCCGGAGGCGGTATCAGCCGCAAGCACGAGAAGTGGATTCCGCATCTGACCAACCGCACCAAGGTCGTCCCCGCCACCCTTCTCAACACCGCCGGAATTGCCGGAGCTGCGCTCGCATCGGTCGGACTGGCTAGGCCGGCCTCCGTCGCCGGATGAGAAAACCCACACGTGAAAAGCGGAAAATCTACCTGTTACGGCCCGCCGTGACGTAAGAGTTTCCTGAGAGTCGTTACAATGGTGAAGTCCGGCTGCGCGCCGGCCAACAACCATTGACCTCTCCGCCGGATCACCACTCTGGCGTGACGCCGCACGACACCGTCACGAAAGGGCGTACGTGGCAGCCACCGATACACGTCAGACTGCTGATTCTCCATCAGAGTCAGAGCCACAATCTCCAGCCGTGGAGGCGGCCACCGTCACCGCTCCGGCAGCCAAGAAGGCTCCGGCGAAAAAGGCCCCCGCCAAGAAGGCAGCAGCAAAGAAGGCTCCGGCCAAGAAAGCTCCGGCCAAGAAGGCAGCAGCTAAGAAGGCCAGCCCCAAGAAGGCCGGCGATCCTGACGCCGAAGACGGCGATGTCGAGTTGGAAGACATCGACATCACGGACGGCGACCTTGCCGAGGTCGAGTCCGATGTCGTCGAGGTCGTAGCAGTCGGCGAAGACGAAGAGACCGCTGCAGAGCCGTCCGAGAAGGACAAGGCTTCCGGCGACTTCGTCTGGGACGAGGAAGAGTCCGAGGCTCTCCGCCAGGCACGCAAGGATGCCGAACTGACGGCGTCCGCCGACTCGGTTCGCGCCTACCTCAAGCAGATCGGCAAGGTCGCACTCCTCAACGCCGAAGAGGAAGTCGAACTGGCCAAGCGCATCGAGGCCGGCCTCTACGCCGTGCAGATCATGCAGGACCTCGCTGACAAGGGCGAGAAGTTGCCTGCGGCTCAGCGACGCGACATGAGCTGGATCTGCCGCGACGGCAACCGCGCCAAGAACCACCTCCTCGAGGCCAACCTCCGCCTGGTCGTCTCACTCGCCAAGCGCTACACGGGCCGCGGCATGGCGTTCCTGGACCTCATCCAGGAAGGCAACCTCGGTCTGATCCGTGCAGTCGAGAAGTTCGACTACACCAAGGGTTACAAGTTCTCGACCTACGCCACGTGGTGGATCCGTCAGGCCATCACCCGCGCAATGGCCGACCAGGCTCGCACCATCCGTATCCCGGTGCACATGGTCGAGGTCATCAACAAGCTCGGCCGTATCCAGCGTGAGCTGCTCCAGGACCTGGGCCGTGAGCCCACGCCGGAAGAGCTCGCCAAGGAAATGGACATCACGCCGGAGAAGGTGCTGGAAATCCAGCAGTACGCGCGTGAGCCGATCTCTCTCGACCAGACCATCGGCGACGAGGGCGACAGCCAGCTCGGTGACTTCATCGAGGACTCCGAAGCTGTTGTCGCAGTCGATGCCGTCTCGTTCACCTTGCTGCAGGATCAGCTGCAGTCGGTACTCGAGACGCTGTCCGAGCGCGAAGCCGGCGTGGTTCGCCTCCGCTTCGGTCTCACCGACGGTCAGCCGAGGACTTTAGACGAAATCGGACAGGTCTACGGCGTCACGCGTGAGCGTATCCGCCAGATCGAATCGAAGACGATGTCGAAGCTGCGCCACCCGTCGCGTTCGCAGGTTCTGCGCGACTACCTCGACTAGTCACACCAGCTATGCACACAAGAGCCGCTCTCCGGATCTCCGGAGAGCGGCTCTTGTGCGTTTGCCGCCTCAGACCAAGAGTGTGTCCCGGAGTTGTGCGACATCGTCCTCGCTCAACTGAAGGCCGTCCCGGACGTAGTTGTCGAAGTTGCCGTACACCCGATCCACCGTGGCGAAAGACGTGTCCAGCCAAGACTGTTCGACGCCGTCGATGAACGCGCTCCCCGTGCGGGGTCCGGTGAGGTACTGATTGCTGAGCATGTAATCGGCGTTCACGTCGGTGCGACTCACGCCGAGGACGGTCAGGAGAACTGCGGTCATCCAACCGGTACGGTCCTTGCCCGCCGAGCAGTGGTAGAGGACTGCACCGTCGGTGTTCGCGACGTTCACCAGCGCGTCGTGGAATGCGCGGCTCGCCCCCGGATCGGTCACCATCAACGCGTACATCGTCGGCATGTCCACCAGCGCCGGGAGGTTGGCGGGGTTGGTTCCGATGACGTCGAACCAGTTGCTTCGCGCCCCGTTCGGAAGGCGATCCTGCGAGAGCGTTCGTTCGACGACCGTACGGAAGTCGTCGACCGATTCCACTCCGCGTTCGCTCAACGACGCGAGATCCGACGGTGTCAGCTTGTCGAGGGCATTCGAGCGAAATACCTTCCCCCACCGAACGGTCTGCCCGTCCGCGGCGTCGTAGCCACCGATGTCACGCGCGTTCGACGCACCCTCGAGGTGTAGCGATCGATCCGCGGCAACCTGCGCAGCTGTGGGTCCGGCGTGGTCGAGAGCGGGAATTCCACCGGCGAGCGCCGGGACCGGTGCACACGAGATGATCAGCGCACACAGAGCGGTCGCGGCGGGACGGGCGATTCTGTTCGACATCCGGACAGAATAGGACCGCAATCAGGACTTCGTACGAACCTTGATGTACAACGAGGCGACCGGTTCGATAACTCTTGCCGCCACCGGGCCGATGACCGCCATCAGGAGCACGTAAGCAGTTGCCAATGCGGCAAGTTCGGCGTCGACGGCGCCTGCGGACACCGCGAGGCCGGCGATGATGATGGAGAACTCACCGCGGGCGATCAGAGCGGCACCGGCGCGCGCCTGACCCATTCGCGCGACACCCTGACGTCTGGCCGCCCAAGCGCCGGTTACCAGCTTCGTGATCGCCGTGACCACTGCCAGGATCGCGGCCCATCCGAGGACTGGCGGAATGGAACTGGGATCGGTGTTGAGACCGAAGACCACGAAGAACATTGCGGCGAACAGATCTCGAAGGGGCTCGAGCACGCGACTGGCATTGTGCGCCGTCGACCCCGAGATCGCGATTCCGAGGAGGAATGCGCCCACAGCCGCCGACACCTGCATCGCCGAACTGATGCCGGCGACCAACAGTGCGGCACCGAGCAGCTTGAGCAGGAGCGTCTCACTGTCGGGACTGTCGAGGAGGGCGGAGACGTACCGTCCGTATCGGAGGGCCACGACAAGAACCACGGTGATGACCAACAACGAGATCCCGACCGCTTCGAGCCCGCCCATGAAGCTCACGCCCGCGAGCATCGCGGTCAGAATCGGCAGGTACAGCGCCATCGCCAAGTCTTCGAACACCAGAATCGAAAGCACGACCGGTGTCTCGCGGTTACCGAGGCGCCCCAGGTCGCTGAGCACCTTGGCGATGATTCCCGAAGACGAGATGTAGGTGACGCCGGCCATGACCGTCGCCCCCACGACGCCCCAGCCGAGCATCAAGCCGACAACCGCGCCAGGGGTGGCGTTGAGGACGATGTCGACGATGCCGGCTACCCGCGAGCGTTTGAGACCGGTGACGAGCTCGGCCGCAGTGTATTCGAGCCCCAACAGCAGCAAGAGCAGGACGATCCCGATCTCACTTGCCAGATGGGAGAACTCGCCGATGTCGCCGAGCTGGATGAAACCGCCCTGTCCGAAGCACAGGCCGCCGATCAGGTAGAACGGGATCGGCGACATGCCGACGCGAGCAGCGAGCCGTCCGAGCAGTCCGAGCGCGAAGAAGACCGCGCCGAGTTCGATCAGTGCGAGGGTGGTTGTGTCCACGCGCCAGTCAGCCGTTGGCCAAGATTTTTGCCGCTGCAGCCAAACCGTCCGGCGTTCCGACTGCCACGAGAAGGTCTCCCCCGGTGAACGTGAAGTCGGGGTTCGGAGACGGGCTCACCTGTCCTGCGCGCATGACGGCGACGATGGACACTCCGGTGCGCGTGCGCATGCCGGTGTCCCCGAGGGTCTGTCCGTCGTAGCGAGAACCGTCCTTGATGTAGAGCTGTTTGGTTCGAATGCCCGGAAGGTCACGGTGCTCTTCCTCGAGCTGAGCAACGAGCTGGGGGGCACCCAGGAGATTGCTGAGCGCTGCCGCTTCCTCGGTGGTCAGAGGCAGCGAGGCAGCACACGCGTCAGGGTCGTCTGCCTTGGAAACGATGAGGTCGGTATGACCGTCCCGATGGGTGACGACACCCACGCGACGACCGGAAGACAGAACAAAATCCTTGCGCGTCCCGATCCCCGGTAGTGGGGTGACTTCTACGTTCATATACCAACGGTAGCGCCGATCGGTGACCTGCATCGCGGGAGGGCCGTAATCCGCGGGGCACAGTTCACGACCGGCCAACCGGCGACCTACCGAACCGGCGAAAACGCGCCGTTCTCGCCCGGAAAATACTCGACGACAGCGGTGACGGCTGCGACGGGAATCGGGGCGTACAGATGCGGGAATCGCATCGATTCCGGGTCCGAGGGGACACCCGGTTCGTACTTGACCTGACCGCCGAGCAAGGCCGGATCGATAGCCAGAAGGACTATGTCGTCACGGCCGGCAAAGATCCGATTGGCCGGGAGATGAACTTGCGCCGGAGTCGACATGTGGACAAATCCCTCCGCCTCGAATCCGTCGGGGATACGTTCACCGAGCTGTTGTGCCCGCGCCCACTCCTCGCGCGTGCACATGTGGAGCAACTCGACGCTCTCGTCGACAAGTGGTTCGCGTCCCGGGTTCATCCGCCCAGAATATCGGGCTGAGGTCGGCGATCCGAATCAGCTGTCAGCGAACAATCCTCACCCGAGAATGCCTGCCCAGCGCATTTCCAGTGAGACACAACACTAAGAAACGCCTTCGGGAACAACCCGTAAACCCCAAACGTCTGTAAGAGTGGATCTACCGCGCCATTCCGACGCGGCGGACCAGGCCCCAGGCACGCGGCCCGAATGCCGCAAAGCCAGTACGGAGGAGTCATGCCCGGAACACTGACCAGCCCACAGTTGACCGCTGCCGACCGGTGCGACCGGTGCGGTGCCGGAGCACGCGTACGCGCCGTGCTTCCCACCGGCGGCGAGCTTCTCTTCTGCGGACACCACGCAACCGAACACGCGGATCGACTTCGCGAGATGAATGCCGTCGTCTCCGAAAGCGAACCCGCAATCTGACCTGTCAGCCGGGGGTGGCCTCTTCACGAGGCGCGCCATGAACGCCAGAACGGGCGATCACAGTCACTGTGATCGCCCGTTCTGCCGTTCCGGGGCCGCAAGCACGCGAAGCGTGCGGGACCGGTATCGGCTGCTACCAGCTGCGGAGAATCGCGATGCGTTCGGTCAGCTGATCGACAGTAGCGATGGCCGTCGGCGGACCGCCGCACACCCGGCGCAGTTCCGCGTGAATGATGCCGTGCGGCTTACCAGTGCGGTGAACGTTCATCGCCACCAACCCGTTGAGCTCCTTGCGGAGCGCACCGAGCTGATCTGCCGTGGCCGCTCGATCGGATACCACTGCCGCCGTGGGTTGCGGGGCGGCGGCCTTGGCCGAGTTGGCCTCGACCTGCGTCTGCTGGCGTTGACGCAGCAATGCCCGCATCTGATCGGCGTCGAGTAGGCCTGGCAGACCGAGGTAGTCGGCTTCCTCGTCACTTCCGGCGAATGTCGCGGTACCGAAGGATGATCCGTCGTAGATCACCTGGTCGAGTTCGGCATCGGCGCCCAGGGACGTGAACGCCTTCTCCTCCTCGCCCAGCTCGTCCTTCTGCTTGTTCGCATCGGCGAGCAGGTCGTCTTCGAGGCCGTCCTTCTCACGATGCGGCTTGCCGAGTACGTGATCACGCTGGGCCTCGAGCTGTGCGGCAAGGTCGAGAAGCACCGGCACCGACGGCAGGAAGACGCTGGCAGTTTCGCCCTTACGACGCGAGCGCACGAAGCGCCCGATCGCCTGAGCGAAGTACAGCGGAGTCGACGCGCTGGTCGCGTACACACCGACCGCCAGACGGGGAACGTCGACGCCCTCGGACACCATGCGGACCGCGACCATCCATTTCTGGTCGCTCGCACCGAATTCGGCGATTCGCTTGGACGCGGTGGGGTCGTCGGACAGCACGACGGCCGGCTGTTCGCCGGTGATCGCTGTCAGGGCCTTCGCGTACTCGCGGGCCACTGTCTGGTCCGTCGCGATGACGAGTCCGCCGGCATCGGGCATACCGGTACTGCGCAGCTGCGCCAAACGGGTGTCTGCTGCTTGCAGCACGGCAGGAATCCAGTCGCCGGCAGGGTCCAAGGCCGTACGCCATGCCCGAGTCGTCTGCTCGGCGCTCAGCGGCTCGCCGAGTCGAGCGGTGAATTCCTCGCCGGCGTTGTTTCGCCACCGTGCCTCGCCCGAGTAGGCGAGAAACACGACGGGGCGAACCACGCCGTCCTTGAGGGCATCCGAATATCCGTAGGAGTGGTCGGCTTTCGAGCGGAGCAGACCTTCCTTGTCCGGCTCGTACTCGACAAAAGGAATGGCACTGTCGTCACTGCGGAACGGGGTTCCGGTCAGTGCGAGACGCCTGGTCGCGTCGCCGAACGCTTCACGAATGGCGTCGCCCCAGCTCTTGGCGTCGCCGCCGTGGTGGATCTCGTCGAGGATGACCAGCGTCTTGCGGCCCTCGGTCCGCACACGATGCTTCGACGGGTGCGAGGCAACCTGGGCGTAGGTCAGCACGACGCCGTGATAGTCACTCGAGGTCTGGCCGGTCGAGTTGGAGAACCGCGAGTCCAATGCGAGGCCGGAGCGCTGTGCGGACTCCGCCCACTGGTGTTTGAGGTGCTCGGTCGGCGCCACGACGGTTATCTGGTCGACCGTCCGGTCACGGAGCAATTCCGAAGCTACCCGCAGAGCGAAGGTGGTCTTACCTGCTCCCGGCGTTGCGACCGCCAGAAAGTCACGCGGACTGCTGGAAAGGTACTTGGTCAGTGCACGGCGCTGCCATGCACGAAGGGAACCGGTAGGGGCGCCAGGTTGGGTTCCCGCGGATTGAGCTCCGGCGGGTTCGGGCGACTTGCCGAACTCGGCTGCCACGGTCTCAGACGTCATAGGCCGCGCCTCCACTGGAATCGCACTGTTGTCTCGCGCTCCTCGAATTTTCATCAATGTCCGGCGACGAGCCTAGCCGCCGCCACCGACCAAAGCCGCACTCGAAGCGCGTACTCATGGCCGTTCTCACTCCGGCCGGCGAGGTTTCGCTTCTCTCGCATCCTGCCGACCTGCACGCGAATTGTCTCAGAAATGTGCGACACGTCGGCGCCATGGTTGGGCAACCGGGTGTGTCGTCAGGGATGCTGGAGACATCATGAGTGAAGCGCGAGGCGAGAAGTCGAGCGGAAGTGATCTGCACCACCGCAGATGGCATCCGCTACGCCGCACCGGGCAGTTGATCGGTCGAACCCTGAGCAAGGCCTGGGACGATTCCATCTTCGGAAAGGCGGCTACGGCCGCGTTCTGGCAAACGCTGTCGCTTGCTCCCCTGCTGCTCGGCCTTCTGGGAATGATCGGCTACATCGGTGGGTGGTTCGGACCCAACACCGTCGAGATCATCGAATCCAAGATCGTCACGTTCAGCGGAACGATCTTCAGCGAAAGCGTCGTCGACCAGATCATCCGCCCGACGGTGACGGACGTCCTTCAGCGCGGACGCCCGGAGATCATCTCGGTGGGCTTCCTGCTCTCCCTGTGGGCGGGATCATCGGCGATCAGTACGTTCGTCGACTCGATCGTGGAAGCACACGGGCAGCAGGATGCCCGCAATCCCATCTGGCAGCGCATCTTCGCCCTGCTGCTCTACGTGATGTTCCTGGTGATGGCGGTGTTCATCCTGCCGCTGGTAGCTCTGGGGCCGACGCTCGTCGGGCGAGCACTGCCGGCCTCCTGGTACGTGGTCGGATCGAATCTGGTCGACACGTTCTACTACCCTGCTGTCGGTCTGCTGGTGATCATCGGCCTCACGACGCTCTACAAAGTCGCTCTGCCGAAGTCGCTGCCGTGGCATCGGCTGCTCGCGGGCGCCCTGGTCGCCGGTGTGTTCTTCATGGCCGCCAGCACCGGATTGCGTTGGTACCTGGGATTCGTCACCAGCACCGGCTACACGTACGGCGCACTGGCAACGCCGATCGCGTTTCTGCTCTTCACGTTCTTCCTTGGTTTTGCCGTCGTGCTCGGCGCCGAGTTCAACGCGACGGTTCAGGAGTTCTGGCCCGCTCGTGCCACTCGGATGGAGCAGATGCGAGAGTGGCTTGCGGCTCAGAACACCGACGAAAAGACCGGTCCGGTCACCAATCTGACCTGGCACCTGGCCACCAGCCCGATCCGCATCTCGGGCGACAAAGCGGACCCGGCCACGGTCCCCTCGTACGGGCGGCCCCGCAGCAGACAAACCGAGAGCAGACAATCGGAGTCGCGCCAGAACTCGTGCGTCGACCAAGATCCCTGCGATGAACCGCACGCAGACGCGAAGAGCCCGGCGGCCGACTGCGTCGAGGCTGTCGATCCGCCGAGCTCCGGAAGTACTCCCGCTCGCCTGACCCGAGGTCAGTCGCCCTTACGGAGTCCTTCGTAAATCTTCTTGCAGTCCGGGCACACCGGTGATCCCGGCTTGGCGGACTTCGTCACGGGAAACACCTCACCGCACAGCGCGACGACATGGGTTCCCATGACGGCGCTCTCGGCGATCTTGTTCTTCTTCACGTAGTGGAAGAACTTCGGGGTGTCGTCGTCGGTCGTTTCGTCGGTGGAGACGTCGGGACGTTCCTTGGTTTGAGTGCTCACCCCTCCAATAATGCCGTCTCCGTCACAGCGGTGCGACCCACGGGTCGTGTGCAATTGTCGGCCGAGAGTGGAACAGTGGAGTCATGGCACGAAATGGCGCGTTCGGCAGGTCCGACGAGGCCGGGACTCCCGACAATCCCGTACTGATCACCGAAGCGCAGCAGTCCGTCGAAGAACAGCACAAAGCCCGAGTGCGCAAGTACATGATCATCATGTCCTTCCGGTTCCCGGCGTTGATCCTCGCGGCGATCGCGTACGGCATCTGGGCCAACGCCTGGATCTCGATGCTCATCATCGGTGCATCCATTCCGCTTCCCTGGATCGCCGTCCTGATCGCCAACGACCGACCACCGCGCACCAAGGACGAACCGAGTCGATACGACGGACGAAAGAAGACCGCAGGCGAGATCGAATCCGCGACGCACCACACCATCGAAGGCTGACAAGTTCCGCCTGCGAGAATGACAGGGTGAGAAGCGAAACGCTCCTGTCCATCACCCCTGCGCTGCGTGAGGCTCTGCTTCGCAATCGATTCGACACCGGAACCATGCTCGAGGCGTTGGGTCCCGAAGTTCACGCTGCTCTCGGTCGAAGTGAGCCGGTGCCCGTGCGCCGCGCCACCCGAGAACTCGGGGACCTGGGCGTTCTCATCAGACTGTTCCTTCTCGCCGATGACTGCCCGGCGGGCGACGTCGCCGCGGCGCTGGCTCCGCTGACAATCGCGCAGTGCGTCGACGCCGGTCTGCTCGAAGGTGAGAACTTCGACAGTGAGAATCCGCTCGTGCGGGCCGCGGTGGATCTTCGCCCCATCGACGTCGGCGACGGCGATCGTTGGGTGATCTCGGATCTCGACGGCGGAATCCGTCCCAAGAAGGCCACGGCCGATCATGTGCTGGGCGTTGGGCATGCGTCACTGTCCTTGCTGCAGGCCACGCCCACCGCGAGGGTCGGCAGCGTGCTCGACCTCGGTACGGGATGCGGCATCCAAGCCCTGCACGCGAACACGTACGCCGATTCGGTCACCGCAACCGACATCAATCAACGCGCTGTCGACCTCACGGCAGCAACCATGGCCCTCAACGGACTGGACGTCGAACTCCTTCAAGGGTCCTGGTTCGAACCCGTCGAGGGTCGAACCTTCGACCAGGTGGTCGCCAATCCGCCGTTTGTCGTCGGCGAGGCACGCGTCCATCACACGTACCGCGATTCCGGCCTCGATCTCGACGGTGCGAGCGAATTGATGATCTCGCAATCGATCGACTACCTGAACCCCGGCGGCACGGCAGCTCTGCTGGCGTCCTGGGTGCACGTCGAAGGGCAGGACTGGCGGTCGCGGATCGCGTCGTGGCTGCCGGCCCACGGCGTCGATGCCTGGGTGGTCCAGCGCGATGTCGCGGATGCGGCTCTGTACGTCGGCACGTGGCTCAAGGACGGCGGGCAGGATCCTCGAGATCCGGAAACGGCATCGAGAGCAAACGCCTGGCTGGATCACCTCGAAGAAGCCGATGTCGAGGGCGTCGGCTTCGGTTTCGTGTTTCTTCGCCGCACCGACTCCCCCACCGACCTGATGGCCGAGGACCTCATGCACGGCTTCTCGGACCCGCTCGGGGCCGAGGCGCTCGCTTACTTCGACCGTCTTGCCTGGTTGCGTGAACACGACGTCCTCGAGGAACGCTTCGTCCTCGATCCGGACACGGCTCTCGAACGCGTCTACCTCCCCGGTGACGAGGGATGGCAACAAGTAGTCACGCGTGTGCACCGCGGCAACGGACCGCACTGGCAGCACGAGATCGACGAGCTCGGTGCTGCGCTGTTGGCCGGACTCCGAGCGGATGGACTGGTGGTCGACGAATTGATCGAACTTCTTGCCGCGGCGAACGGCGAAGACCCGGACCAGCTACGTGAGGCCGTCGTCACAATGATGGTCTCGCTGGTTCGGCACGGGTTGGTGCTTCCCGTCACGAACTGAGTTCCCGGTGAGTTGCAGATTTTTGTGTTCTCAGCAACTTCTCAGGACGACTGGGAAATAACTGCAGGTCACGGCGATTTAGCGGAAATCGGCACGGGAACTTTCCCGGAACTCTCACACGTTGAACTGTGTGAGAGACCGCCGATAGGGAGGCAAGTCATGACAAGCCCCAGCACCACTACTCGCATTCGTCCGAGCGCCGCAGATCTGGACGCCCAGAGCCCGGCCGCAGACCTGGTCCGCGTCTACCTGAACGGGATCGGTCGTACCGCACTGCTGACAGCAGCAGACGAGGTCGAACTGGCGAAGCGAATCGAAGCGGGGCTGTACGCCAGCCACGTTCTTGCCACGGGAAAGCGCCTGACAGTCGCCAAGAAGAGGGATCTCGCAACGATCGTTCGCGAGGGACAGTCGGCACGTAGCCACCTCCTGGAAGCGAACCTGCGACTCGTCGTGTCGCTGGCCAAGCGCTACACCGGCCGCGGCATGCCGCTCCTCGATCTGATTCAAGAAGGCAACCTCGGACTCATCCGTGCGATGGAGAAGTTCGACTACGCCAAGGGCTTCAAGTTCTCGACGTACGCCACCTGGTGGATCCGTCAGGCGATCACCCGCGGAATGGCTGATCAGAGCCGCACCATCCGGCTCCCAGTCCACCTCGTGGAGCAGGTCAACAAGCTCGCCCGCATCAAGCGCGAACTGCACCAGCAGCTCGGGCGAGAAGCCACGGACGACGAGTTGGCCGAAGAGTCGGGCATCCCGGCGCACAAGATTGCCGACCTGCTCGACCACAGCCGCGACCCGGTAAGCCTGGACATGCCTGTGGGCAACGACGAAGAAGCGCCCTTGGGCGATTTCATCGAAGATTCCGAGGCGACCTCGGCCGAGAACGCCGTCATCGCCGGTCTGCTGCACAGCGATGTGCGCAGCGTGCTCGGGACGCTCGACGAGCGGGAGCAGCAGGTCATCCGACTTCGCTACGGTCTCGACGACGGCCAGCCCCGCACCCTCGATCAGATCGGCAAGCTCTTCGGCCTCTCGCGTGAGCGGGTTCGTCAGATCGAGCGTGAGGTCATGGGCAAGCTCCGCGTCGGCGATCGCGCCGAGAAACTGCGGTCCTACGCGAGCTGATCAAACAACACTGCGGTGCGTCAGCGCGCCACACCACTCGCGCTGACGCACCGCACAAAGCACCGGCCACCGCTACTTCCCTCCCCCTCGGGAAGGTGCGGTGGCCGGTGTTGTTCGCTGTGTCTACCGCAGCCGCCTGGGCCCCAGGTCGATTGCGCTCGGCTCAGGTCCGATTCGGACACGTGAATCGGTGATCTCCGCGCCGGTAGCCGAAGCGAGTACCGGCTCACAGGCCAGTTCGCGGACTTCGGGAATGTCGTCGGCCAGCGCCGAGATGCGCTGGACCAAGTCAACCAACGCACCCTTGTTGACCGGAACGGCGTTGCGGTATCCGGAGAGAAGCGGCGCGGCCTTGGGCGCGTCGATCAATTCCGTAGCAGCGTCCTCGGTGAGTGGCAGTACGCGATAGGCACGGTCACCGAGGAGATCGGAGATCACACCGGCGAGCCCGAACGAGATCAGCGAACCGAACGACGGGTCGTCTTGGACACCAACCACACATCCGATGCCCTTGGTTGCCATTTTCTGCACGTGCAGCAGCGGTTCACCCGACGCGGCCGCAAGATCTCGGTAAGCGAGGCGCACCGATTCCGGTCCACTCAGATCCAGCCTGACGCCGCCCAGATCCGGTCGGTGTCGCCACATTTCGCCGGTTGCCTTGACCGCGACCGGGTAGCCGACAGCATCCGCTGCCTCTACTGCTTCGTCTTCGCTCAGGACCGAACGGAATTCGACGACGGCGACCCCGTAACACTCGAGCAGCGCCGCCGCTTCCACATCTGAAAGCCAACGGCCAGGAGAGTTTTCAAGCCAATCTGCCACCATCTTCTGGGCTCGCTCGGAGTCGATACCCACGGGGCGAACCACCTTCGACGCAGGCTTGCTGCGCCACTCCGCATATCGCCAAGCCCTCGCCAACGCCAGGGCGGCACGCTCCGGCCCCGGGTAGGACGGCACCGAACCGCGGGTCGGGTTACCGACTTCGTCACGAACCGCCAGGACGTCCGGCACACCCTCAGCTGCGAGGAACGTGGTGAGAATCGGCTTGTCCGAGCCTGCGACGGCGTCCTTGAGTGCTTTCGCAAACGGCTCGACCGGAATGGCGACCGGAGGAACGAAGACGGCAATGACGGCATCGACGTCGAACGACGCCAAAGCGTCGCGCACGGCAGTGGCGAACAGTTCCGGACTCGCCTGGGCGCCGAGGTCGACCGGGTCGCTGACCTGCAGACCTTCACTGCGGGCCGCGTCCGCAGCAAGGACACCGAGCGCGGTCGAGTTGCCGATGACCGCAAGCCGGGGGCCGGCGGGCAACGGTTGGTATCCGAAGAGCAAGGCGCAGTCGAACAATTGTGAAATGGACCCGACCTGAATGACGCCCGCCTGTTCGAAGAGGGCGCGGACGATCGAATCGTCGATCTCGACTCCGGTGGCGGCGAGCACCGGCGGAACCGCGTGCCGACCGCTCTTCACTGCGACGATCGGCTTCTTCCGCGCAACTCGACGCGCGATGCGAGAGAACTTCCGTGGGTTGCCGAAGCTCTCCAGATAGAGAAGGACCACTTCGGTGGACTGGTCGGAATCCCAGTACTGCAGAAGGTCGTTACCCGAGACGTCCGCACGGTTACCGGCGGAAACGAAGGCGGACAATCCGATTCGGCTGCGCGCGGCTTCGTCGAGAATGGCGATACCGAGCGCGCCGGACTGACAGAAGAAGCCGACGTTGCCTGCCACCGGCAAGACCGGCGCGAGCGTCGCATTCAACGAAATCGCCGGGTCGTTGTTCGCGACACCCAGCGCATTCGGGCCGATGAGGCGCATACCGTGAGCGCGCGCTGCATGGACCAGTTTGCGTTCGGACGAGCGCCCGTCCGGACCACTCTCACTGAAGCCCGACGAGACGACCACCAGCGCTTTGACGCCCTTGTCGAGGCAGTCGTCGAGTACCGAATTGATCGATTCTGCAGGTACAGCCACGACGGCGAGATCGACGTCGTCGGGGATGTCACGAACCGTCGGATATGCCCGAACGCCGTGTACCGAACGATGCTCCGCGTTGACGGGATAGACCGGTCCGGTGAATCCGCCGCGCAGCAGGTTGGTCAACACCGCGTTACCCACTTTGGCCGGGTCCGCTGATGCGCCGATCACCGCCACCGATCGCGGGCTGAGCACGTTTCCCATGCTGCGGGCCTCAGCTGCCCGCTCACGCGAATTACGTACTGAAACAAGCGCTTCCGTCGGGTCGATCGCGAATTCGAGTCTCAGCACGCCACCGTCGAAAGAGCGGCTCACCTGATACCCCGCCTCACGGAACACCGTCACCATGTTGCGGTTCTCGGAGAGGACCTCGGCGACGAACATCGTCAGACCGTTCTCGGCCGCTGCCGCTGCCAGGTACTCGAGCAGGATCGGGCCGAGGCCGCGCCCCTGGTGTGCGTCGGCGACGACGAAGGCGACCTCGGCAGACTTTCCGTCACCGACGTCGAGCAGTCGCTCGTATCGACCCACCGCGATGATCTCGTCGCCGAGCATCATCACGAACGCCACGCGGTTGTGGTGGTCGACCGTCGTGAAGTTCTTGACGTCGCGCGCCGACATCGTGGGGTACGGGCCGAAGTAGCGCAGATACCGGGTGCGCTCGGAGAGTTTGCCGTGGAATTCGACGAGCTTGTCCGCGTCTTCGGGAACGATGGGTCGCAACGCCACCGCTCCGCCGTCGGAGGCGAGAACATCGACTACCCAGGAATGGGGATAGGTGTGAGCGGGGTCGGTCTTCGGCGCCTGGCCGCTCGCCTCGCCGCCGGCAGCTTCGGTATCGGACTGTTCAGTCACGGGGATCCTCCGGGTCGAGTCCGAGTAGCGGGAACGAAGCGCGACGTGTCGCGATGATCGCCGAGTCGATACGGGTGAGTGCACGGTCCACCGAGGCGACACCTGTCTCCGGTGTACCACCCGGGCCGTCCCACGGCGTGTAGGCGACATCGCCGCCGTCCCCCATGGTCGGCGGGAGGTCGACGCTCGGCGCTCGCAGCTTCGTCGATTCCTTCCAGTCTTCCGGGACAGCGGTGTCGACGTCGATCTCGCGATCGAGCGCTGCAGCGATCAAGTGAGTCCATGCCCTCGGCACGACGCGCACCAGTCCGTATCCCCCGCCTCCGACTGCCAGCCACCGCCCCTCGGAGTAGCGGTCGGCGAGGTCACGCATCGCCAGGAACGCGGCGCGCTGACCGTCGACGGTGAGGGCGAGATCCGCGAGCGGGTCCTCGCGGTGCGAGTCGACTCCGCACTGGCTGATGATGATCTGCGGGCGGAAGGCTGCAATGGCTCCCGGGACGACGGCGTGAAATGCACGCAGCCACAACGCGTCGACGGTTCCGGGCAGCACCGGGATGTTCACCGCCGTACCTTCGGCGGCCCCGTCGCCGACCTCGCTCGACCATCCGGTGTTCGGCCACAAGGTTGCCGGGTGCTGATGCAGCGAGACCGTGAGCACCCGCGGGTCCCCGAGGAACGCATGTTGCACTCCGTCGCCGTGGTGAGCGTCGACGTCGATGTAGGCGATGCGGTCGTAGCCGTTGTCGAGCAGCCACGAAATCGCAACCGCCGCATCGTTGTAGACGCAGAATCCAGAGGCCCAATCCGCCATCGCGTGGTGCATGCCGCCGCCTATGCTGACCGCGCGCCTCGTACGTCCCGAAGCGATTTCCTGCGCTGCGGCCAGCGAGCCGCCGGCGAGGATCGCACTGGCTTCGTGCATGTGCGGGAAGACCGGGTTGTCCTCGGTACCGAGCCCGTGGGGAACATCCTGGCCGCTCACACCGTTGTTCGCAGAGTTACCCGCGTCTTTGACCGCTGCAAGATATGCCGGTGTGTGGATTCTGAGGAGGTCGGCATCGGACGCGGCACTCGGTTCGAGAAATTCGATGCCCTCGAGAAGTCCGAGGCTTCGCGAGAGTGCCATCGTGAGATCGAGGCGAGTGGGATTCATCGGGTGATCGGCGCTCCACCGATAGCTCAGGTACTCCGGACTCCACACCACGACTCGATTCGCTCGAGACGCCGCGGGGTCCCCGTCAGATCTGATCGACGCGGTCATGGGATCACGCTACTTCCTTCTCGTTTCGTGCTGCACACCACACTCGTGGCCCGCTTCGGAGACCGAGATCGAGTGACACGAATCCAATTCGGACACGCGCTGGACTCGCCGCGGTGGAGGCGGCACCGGAACCACGAACTGAACGGTAGAATGATCAACTGACGAAGGGGTTGAGTGTGAAGGATCTAGTCGACACCACGGAGATGTATCTCCGGACGATCTACGACTTGGAAGAAGAGGGCGTAGTCCCACTCCGGGCGCGGATCGCCGAACGGCTCGAACAGAGCGGACCCACCGTCAGCCAGACTGTTGCGCGTATGGAGCGTGACGGCTTGCTGATGGTCGCCGGCGATCGACATCTGGAACTCACCGACAAGGGTCGCGATCTCGCGATCTCTGTCATGCGTAAGCACCGGTTGGCAGAGCGCCTGCTGGTGGACGTCATCGGTCTCAAATGGGAAGACGTACATGCCGAGGCATGCCGTTGGGAGCACGTGATGAGCGAGGAGGTCGAGCGTCGGCTCGTCGTCGTTCTGAACAACCCCACGACGTCGCCCTACGGCAACCCGATTCCGGGCTTGGACCAGTTGGGACTCGACGGCCCGGTTGCCACCACCGAAACATTGGTGCGCCTGACCGATATTCCGCACGGCGCACAGACAGCTGTGGTCGTTCGGCGACTGGCCGAGCACGTGCAGTCCGATCCCGAGGTGATCGCGCAGCTGCGTGACGCCGGCGTCGTTCCCGACGCCAGGGTGACGGTCGAAACCCGTCCGGGCTCGGTGACGATCATCGTGCCGGGTCACAGCGGGTTCGACCTGTCCGAGGAAATGGCTCACGCCGTTCAGGTCAAGCAGGTCTGAGGAAGTAGATGAAACTCCTGGTCACCGGCGGCGCCGGTTACGTCGGCAGTGTGTGCAGCACTGTGTTGCTCGAGCGTGGACACGAGGTTGTCGTCATCGACGACCTCTCCACCGGAAATGCCGACGCGGTGCCTGCCGGTGCCGAGTTCATCGAAGGAGACGTGGGAGCGCTTGCTGCCGACGTCCTCGGCAGTGCGGGTTCACCGGTTTTCGACGGTGTGCTTCACTTCGCGGCGCAGTCGCTGGTCGGCGAATCGGTGCTGCACCCCGAAAAGTACTGGCGCGGAAACGTCGTCACGACCATCGAGTTGCTCGAGGCGATCCGTGTCTCCGGTACTCCGCGCCTCGTGTTCTCGTCCACCGCAGCTACGTACGGCGAACCGGAGCAGTCCCCCATCGTGGAGACCGCTCCGACCCGCCCCACCAATCCGTACGGCGCGACCAAGCTCGCGATCGATCATGCGATCACCTCGTACTCGATCGCCCACGGCCTCGGTGCGACGAGCTTGCGCTACTTCAACGTCGCAGGTGCGTACAAGTCCGCCGGCGAGAACCGGGTGATCGAAACCCACCTGATTCCACTCGTCCTGCAGGTCGCGCTCGAACAGCGGGACAAGATCTCGGTCTTCGGAACCGACTGGCCCACGCCGGACGGAACCGCGGTACGCGACTACATCCACGTGCTGGACCTCGCCGAAGCACATCTACTGGCGCTCGAATCCTCGGTTCCCGGCGAGCACCGCATCTACAACCTCGGAAGCGGTGCCGGCTTCAGCGTGCGCGAGGTGATCGCCGCCTGTGCGCGGGTCACCGGCCTGCCGATCAACGTCGAGGACGCGTCACGACGGCTAGGTGATCCGGCGGTACTGATCGCATCGAGCGACAAGGCGATTGCCGAGCTCGGTTGGACGCCCACGCGTACCGATCTCGACGTCATCGTCGCCGACGCATGGCAGTTCCTCCAGGATCTGGGCGACCGCTCACACGCTGCTCGCTAGCTTCCACTCGGCAGTGCCGGCGGCAAGCCGGTGATTCCGAGCGATTCCCCGATGGACAATCCGACGGCCGCGAGGTCACGGATTCCGTCGGGGCGCACACCGGATTGCAGCGATAGATCCAGCAATCCCGCCAAGGTGTGTTCCGAATCGGCCGACAGTGCGGCCGACAGCGCAACACCTGCCAGAGGGCCGTCGCCACGCACGTAAGCAAAGAAGCCGAGAAGTGTTGCCGGCCAAGCTCGTTCGGGCGACGGTACTTCATGGGTGAGCACGAGCCACAATTGCTCAGCATGTGCCGCAACGGACGTGATCGCCAATCCCAGCACCACGTCGCGCACGCGTACGTCCGTCAATGCGACCACCAGATCGGCGCATTCCTGCGGGTCAGGGCGGTGAGCGCCTGCCTCGACACGGCGGACATGTTCCAACACCAGATCGATCCGGCGCTGAACTGCGGTTTCACCGCTCGGTCCCCCTCTGTGCGCGCTCGACTCTCGTCGGCTCGCGATCAGTCGGGCAATCGTGTCGTGATTGCGAGCGGCGCCGTGTACCCACCGGACCAGTTCCTCACGCGAACGGCGAATGACCCTCCCGCCCAACACCTGTGCTGCCGCAACCGACGAAGATGCCGGGTCTGGCAGGGTGCCGCGGTGAATCGAACGCATGACGCTCGTCCACGGCTGGCCAGATTCTATTGCGGCCGTGCACAATACGTCGGCCAGCTCGACGCAGGTTCCGCCGAGCATGTCTTCGAATACCTCGGCCAGCTCGATGGTTTCATCGATCAGAGTTTCAGCTGCCGAGCAATCGGTGATCACCACGAGAACGACCGCACGCGCGCCTTCCCCGTCACAGACGGCGGCGAACTGGCGCAGCGCCGCGCTCATCTGCCTCGCGGGCTTTCCCCTGACACTGGGAAAGTAGTCGTGCCGCATCACTGGTCCGAGCGTCGAGGCGGAGGCGCCCATCAGAGACAGCGCAACCACAGAGTTGGACGGGTGGAAGCCCAGGAGTGCGGGTATTGCCGCGATCAATTCGCCTGGATCGGAGACGCGTTCGACGCATCCGAGAAGGGCGGCAAGGTCGTCGTCGGAGAATTCGAATTCTCCCGGAAGAGGTGATGTCGTCATGCACACACCGTCGCTGATCACCCTGACCCGGCCGTCTGCTCGACCAGGGAAAACAGCTGCGTCCAACTCGTCTGTGGATTACCGCATTTGTTGGGGACCAAGTACCGCGCCGCACCGAGCAGCTCCGCTACTTGTCGTACCTGTGTGCTGCGAAATCACTTGCCTGCTTTGACCTTCTGCACGGCTGCAGTGAACGCTTGATCCAGCGGTGCCGTCGAGGGCGTCGCAGAACCGAACGTCATCAGTGTTGTCGCCACCCGTACGTCGCCGACCTGCGCGATCAAGGTCAGCATCGTCTGATCACCGGCTGTGGCCTTGGGAGACACGACAGTGCGGCGAAGTGACATCGTCTTGTCGGCATCGATCGGCGACGGCGGAAGAATTTCCGTCGTCACTGCCGTAGTGACGCCGTTCGCAGTGACAGTCATGGACGGGCACTGCCGAGTTTGCGCTTCCAACTCGTCCAGTGGTGCATCGACCTTCGTGAGTTCAACCGAAATCGTTGCCCTCGTCGCGTTGTCGGTCCCGACCGCCATCACGGTCCCGTTCGGACCGTAATCCTGTTCCGGTGGCTCACATTCGGACGGATCGACGGTGGCACCGCGCGGGACGCCGACTAGATCCGGCGCTGCCATCGGAACGGCCTGCGGGGGCAGCACAACAGCGCCGAAGGGCTCGGGGAATTCCTCGGGAGTCAGCAGCAGTTCGGACAGCGGTGCCGCCGTTTTCGGAGAGGTGGATTTCGGCGTCGAGGATTTGGGTGCAGCCGTCGTACTCGGCGCCGCCGTGCCGCTGTCGGTCGCACCGGCAGTCGCCGGCGCGGAGTCCGGAACGGGTGCTCCTTGGACAGACCCGGAGCAGCCCGCGAGTAGTGCAACGGCGGCCACCGCAGCAAGTGAGCATGCGGCCACTCGCCTGGACGATCGTGGACACACCCGCATGTAAGCCTCCGCACTCGACCGATCCCGACAATCGACCAATCCATTTCGGACAAATCAGCCGTGCCGACCTTGTGTTCCACTCTGCCATGTCCGAAGCCGCGCACCCGACATCTAGCGAACGCCCAGGCCAAGTGTCGAAAGATACCGCTCAGCTTCGCTCTCGGCGAACGCCCGTCTCGTCGGATCGGGAATGATCGGTCACCGACTCGGTGTTCTTACCGATGAACGTCTGATCCAGTGCTGTCGGGCACCTGACTCCGATGCTGTCGAGCGTGCGCCGATAGTGGACACTTGAGATCAAGACCGAAGAGCGAAGGGGACTGCGATGGACGAACAGTCGAGGATGTACGAGCTGGAATTTCCGGCGCCCCAGTTGGCGGCTGCCGACGGCCAGGGACCGATCCTGATTCACGGACTCGAGGGTTACTCCGACGCCGGTCACGCCGTGAAGTTGGCGACGACGCATCTGCGCGAAAGCCTCGAGACCGAGCTTGTCGCGTCGTTTGCTGTCGACGAGCTGATCGACTACCGCTCGCGTCGACCGACGATGACGTTCAAGGCCGATCACTTCTCCGATTACGACGCTCCGGCGCTCAATCTGTACGCACTGCGCGATACGGCCGGCACGCCGTTCCTGCTGCTCGCAGGGATGGAACCGGACCTCAAGTGGGAGCGGTTCACCACAGCTGTTCGACTGTTGTCCGAACAGTTGGGAGTGCGTCGAACCATCGGACTCAACGCGATTCCGATGGCAATCCCGCACACCCGACCGCTCGGTGTGACAGCACATTCGACCAACAAGGACCTGATCCAGGACCATCAGCGTTGGTCAGGTGAACTGCAGGTTCCCGGCAGCGCATCATCACTGCTCGAGCTTCGTATGTCTCAGCACGGGCACGAGGCGATGGGCTTTTCGGTGCATGTCCCCCACTACCTCGCGCAAACGGACTACCCGGGCGCCGCAGAAACTTTGCTCGAAAACGTTTCCGAGGTTTCGGATCTGGAGTTGCCCTTGGTGGCACTGGGTGAGGCCGCGGCGCGCGTTCGGGAACAGGTTAACGAGCACATAGCCGGGAACGAAGAAGTTCAGACTGTAGTCCACGCTTTGGAGCGTCAATACGACACTTTTGTCGCCGCTCAGGAACAACAGTCGTCCCTTCTGGCCGGCGAGGCCGACCTTCCCAGCGGTGACGAGATCGGCGCAGAGTTCGAAAAGTTCCTGGCCGAACAGGCAGGAAATGACGACTTCGGCTCAGCTGGAGACCTCGATCGAGGCGACAACTGACGAAAATGTGACGGGCGGGGCGCATAATTCGACATTGTGCGCATTCCGCAACCCCTCCGTTACCTGGGCTGTTGTTCAGGACACATCCGTCGGATAGCCTCAAACTCTGTGTGATTTTCGTTGACGGCTCAACAACTGGAGCAGACAGTCAACGTGGTCACACGCCGAGCCAGGAGGCGACATGAGCAGACCACGGAACCGTCAGCTCCGACCGGTCCCCGACGAGGAACCGCGGATGATGTTCCGGACGATTCACGGCTACCGACGCGCATTTCGGATAGCCGGCGAGGGTCCGGCAGTACTGCTCCTGCACGGAATCGGCGACAACTCGTCGACGTGGACCGAGATCATTCCCCACCTCGCCAAGAAGTACACGGTCATCGCACCTGACCTGTTGGGTCACGGCCGTTCCGACAAGCCACGCGCGGATTACTCGGTAGCCGCGTACGCCAACGGCATGCGGGATCTTCTGTCGACGCTCGGCATCGAGCACGTCACCGTCATCGGGCACTCGCTCGGCGGCGGCGTAGCGATGCAGTTCTCCTACCAATTCCCACACATGGTGGATCGCCTCGTGCTGGTCTCGGCCGGTGGCGTCACCAAGGACGTCCATCCGCTGCTTCGCCTCATGTCCGTTCCGGTGGTCAACGAGGTGGTAAAGCTGCTCCGGATACCTGGTGCGATGCCGCTCGTCCGGATGGCCGGGAACCTTGCCGGCGTAGTTCACGGTTCAAATCTGCGTCCCGGCACCATGTTGCACGACACACCGGACCTGATTCGCGTGCTCGCTGATCTCCCCGACCCCACTGCCTACGAGGCCTACCTTCGTACGCTGCGGGCCGTCGTGGACTGGCGCGGACAGGTCGTCACGATGCTCGACCGCTGTTATCTGACCGAGAATCTGCCGGTTCAACTGATCTGGGGCGACGACGACTCCGTCATTCCCGTCTCCCACGCTCATCTCGCGCACGCGGCGATGCCGAACTCACGCCTCGAAGTCTTCCGCGGCTCGGGCCACTTCCCGTTCCGCGACGATCCGATGCGTTTCCTGCAGATCGTCGAAGATTTTCTTTCCAGCACCGCACCACTCGTCTTCGACGAGGCTCGCTGGCGCCACATGCTGATCTCCGGGGTCGGCGAGAACACCATCACCGGAACGTCGTCCACCCGCATGGCTGTGCTCGACGCCATGGGCTCGGACGAGCGAAGCGCAACCTGATCCACGGTTGCGGCTAGCCTGTACGAGTGCTGCTGACGGAACTTCTCCCCGACAACGCGGATCCTGATTCCGTTTTCGACGCCTTCTCTTCGTGGACCATCGAACGAGGTTTGACGCTCTACCCGGCCCAAGAAGAGGCCGTCATGGAGTTGGTCTCGGGTGCAAACGTGATCCTTGCGACGCCGACCGGGTCAGGCAAATCGATGGTGGCGATCGGCGCGCATTTCTATGCGATGTCGCTCGGCAAGCGCACCTATTACACAGCGCCGATCAAGGCGCTCGTGAGCGAGAAGTTCTTTGCACTGTGTGAGGTCTTCGGTGCCGAGAACGTCGGCATGATGACCGGCGACGCCGCCGTGAACTCGTCGGCGCCGATCATTTGTGCGACGGCCGAAATCGTCGCGAATCTTGCACTGCGCGAGGGCCCGAACTCCGATATCGGCCAGGTCGTGATGGACGAGTTCCACTTCTACTCCGAACCCGATCGAGGTTGGGCGTGGCAGGTTCCGCTCATCGAGTTGCCGCACGCCCAGTTCCTGTTGATGTCGGCAACTCTCGGTGAGGTCGACTTCTTCTCCGAAGATCTGACGCGGCGTACCGGGAAACCCACCACCGTCGTCTCCGGCACAGAACGCCCCGTGCCGCTGATGTTCTCGTATGCGACCACGCCGGTCGGCGAAACCATCGAAGATCTGGTGACCACCAACCAGTCCCCCGTCTACATCGTGCATTTCACGCAGGCCGCCGCCCTCGAACGCGCCCAGGCACTGACGAGCGTCAACTTCTGTTCCAAAGAAGAGAAGGAAGCGATCGCCGAGGCGCTGGGTGGTTTCCGCTTCACCACCGGGTTCGGAAAAACACTCTCCCGCCTGGTCCGGCACGGCATCGGCGTTCACCATGCGGGCATGCTGCCCAAGTACCGACGGCTCATCGAAGTTCTCGCACAGGACGGGCTTCTCAAGGTGATTTGCGGTACCGACACCCTCGGCGTCGGCATCAACGTCCCGATCCGCACGGTGCTGCTCACGGGTCTGGCCAAGTACGACGGCGTCCGCACTCGGCATCTGAAAGCCCGCGAGTTCCATCAGATCGCCGGTCGCGCGGGTCGTGCAGGCTACGACACGATGGGCACCGTCGTCGTCCAGGCACCCGAACACGAAGTAGAGAATCTGCGGGCAGTCGCCAAGGCCGGCGACGATCCGAAGAAGATCAAGAAGATTCAACGCAAGAAGGCTCCCGAGGGGTTTGTATCCTGGAGCGAAGCGACGTTCGATCGCTTGGTCGCCGCATCGCCCGAACCGTTGGTGTCGCGATTCTCGGTCAGCAACTCGATGCTGCTCAATGTCATTGCCCGCCCGGGTAACTGCTTCGACGCGATGCGGCACCTGTTGGAGGACAACCACGAATCGCGTCCGGCGCAGCGCAAGCACATCCTCAAAGCGGTCTCGCTGTATCGCGGATTGCTCAGCGCCGGCATCGTGGAACGCCTCGACGAACCCGACGAGTACGGCCGCATGGCTCGGTTGACGATGGACCTGCAACGCGACTTCGCCTTGAACCAGCCACTCTCACCGTTCGCCTTGGCGGCATTCGAACTTCTCGACGTCGAATCCGACAGTTACGCACTCGATGTCGTCTCGATCATCGAGTCGACGCTCGACGATCCGCGTCAGGTTCTGATGGCGCAGCAGCACTTCGCTCGTGGCGAAGCGGTTGCGCAGATGAAGGCCGACGGCATTGAGTACGAGGAGCGCATGGAACTCCTCGAAGAGGTTACGTGGCCGAAACCGTTGTCGGACTTGCTGTTCCCGGCTTTCGAAATGTACCGGGGTGGCCACCCGTGGATCACCGAGTTCGCCCTCTCCCCCAAGTCCGTGGTGCGCGACATGATCGAACGCGCCATGACGTTTGCCGAGTTGATAAGCCATTACGGACTCACCCGGTCCGAGGGCCTCGTCCTGCGCTACCTCGCCGACGCCTACCGCGCGCTGCGACAGACCGTCCCGACGGAAGCGCGCACCGAGGAACTCGAAGACATCATCGAGTGGTTGGGCGAGCTGATCCGTCAGGTCGACTCGAGCCTGCTCGACGAATGGGAGTCACTCACCGACCCCGGAGCCGAGGCAGATACGGAAGAGGTTGCGTTCGGCGCCGACATTCCCCGTCCCATCTCGGCGAACCCGCGCGCATTCCGCGTCATGGTGCGCAATGCGATGTTCCGACGCATCGACCTCGCGTCGCGTCGGCAGTGGAACGAGCTGGAAAACCTCGAGGACGGTATCGACGCCGCCGAGTGGGAGGAGCAACTACTCCCGTACTTCGAGGAGTACGCAACAATCGGAACCGGGCCATCGGCGCGCGGGCCGGCGCTCTTCCAGGTCACCGAAGAGGGTGAGTTCTGGCGGGTGCGGCAGGTGCTCGAGGATCCGGAGGGCGATCACGGATGGGCACTGCTTGCCGTCGTCGACATCCCGGAATCGGATGCCGCGGGTGAAATCGTGTTCGACGAGCTGAGCGTCGTGGAAGGCTAGCGCCTGTGCGCCTTTTTGGTAGTCGGCGCTACCAAAAAGGCGCACAGGGGGCGTCAGCCCCTTCGAGCCTTCCGCGGCTGGTTGCGGCGAGCAGCGCGCTTTTCCTTGATGCGAACGTTCTCGGCCCGCACCTCGGCCTGAACAGCGCGTTCCTTTTCGAGCCATTCGGGCTTCTCTTCGAGGAGTGCGGCGATCTGATCCGTGGTGAGTGCTTCTTCCACGCCGCCGCGGGCCAGGCCGGCGATCGATACGCCCAGCTTGGCTGCGATGACCGGGCGAGGGTGCGGTCCGGTGCGTCGCAGCTCCAGCAGCCACTCCGGCGGATCGGTCTGCAGAGCGGTCAGCTCGTCACGAGTCACGTCGCCTTCCTGGAACTGCGCAGGTGTTGCTTCCAGGTACACACCCAGCTTCTTGGCAGCCGTCGTCGGCTTCATCGTCTGGGGAGTTTTGTTCGACGTCATGCAACAAGAGTAACCAGCCGATACGGGTGCTTTTACCAAGGCGGTAGCCTTGCCTGGTGACAGACGCGGATAGTCAGGCAATTTTTCGACTCGCGTACGCCCCGGGGGTGACGCCCACCAAGTGGGTCCGGGTGTGGCACGAGCGGCTCCCCGAGGTGCGTCTGGAACTTGTTCAGTTCCCGGTTCTCGAACTCGAAGCTGCACTTCGCGCCGGTGAAGCAGATGCAGGTTTGGTTCGACTGCCGATCGACCGGACCGGCATCAGCGCCATCTCGCTGTACGCGGAAACCCCGGTGGTGGTGGTACCGAAAGATCACGTATTCACTACTGTCGATCAGATTTCCGTCGACGATCTGGCCGACGAGATAGTGCTCGATCCTCTCGACGACAGACTCGACTGGCCGACCCGTCCCGGAAAGACCGCCGCCGAGCGACCCGCGACGATCGCCGACGCCATCGAGTTGGTGGCCGCCGGTGTCGGAGTTGTCGTGGTTCCCCATTCGCTGGCGCGGTTCCACCATCGCAAGGACCTGACCTTCCGTCCGGTGGACGGTGCGCCCGAGGCTCCTGTGGCTTTGGCATGGATGGAGTCCAAGACCACAGATCTGGTCGAGGAACTTATCGGCATCGTGCGGGGCCGAACGGCGCAGAGTTCCCGCGGCCGAAACGGTGAGCCGGCGGAGAAGATCAAGGGCTCCGTCAAGGCCAAGATCGCGGCCCGCGAGCGTCGCGCAGAAGCTGCCAAGAACGGACAGAAAGCAAAGGGCGCCGGCACCGCGAAAAACATTTCCGGCCGCAACGCCGGTTCCGGCAAAGCCAAGGCGGGCGGCAAATCAGGCAGCGGCAAGTCCGGTGGGACCAAGAGTTCGGGTGGCCGGTTCTCCGGAAAGCAGAAGGGCCGCTAGGGCTTCAACTGGCAACTCGGAGGATCGCTGCCGGACAACGCTGAACTGATCAGGCGCGACAGAGTCGGGCCGTGGTCTCGCGAATTGGCGCATCGTCGAACTCCGTCGAGCATGATGAGAGCATGACTCCCGCGAGTTCTTCAGCCCTCGACGAATTGGTAGCGGCACTCCCCGAGGGAGCCGTCCTGCTGGATCCGGATGTGACCGCGGGCTACCGCCAGGACTGGGCCGCCGACCCGACCGCCGGCCGTCCCGCTGCCGTGGTTCGCGCTACGTGCACCGAAGACATCCAAACAGTGATGCGCTGGGCAACCGCCAACCGCGTGCCGGTGGTTCCCAGAGGTGCCGGCTCGGGCCTGTCCGGTGGATCCAGCGCCGTCGACGGTTGCATAGTGGTCAGCACCGAGCGAATGCGACAGATCACGATCGACCCGGTCGCCCGGGTGGCGGTTACTCAGCCCGGTTTGATGAATGCCGAGGTCAAGAAAGCAGCCGCAGAACACGGACTCTGGTACCCACCTGACCCGTCGTCCTTCGAGATCTGTTCCATCGGCGGCAATGCAGCCACCAACGCCGGCGGACTCTGCTGCGTCAAGTACGGAGTTACCACCGACTACGTTCTCGGACTCCGGGTCGTGCTGGCGGACGGTACAGCTGTCAGCCTCGGAGGTCCCCTTCTCAAGGACGTCGCCGGACTCTCCCTCACCAAACTGTTCGTGGGCAGCGAGGGGACTCTCGGCATCATCACGGAAATCACGTTGCGTTTGATTCCCGCGCAGCCGCCCGCATCAACCGTCGTCGCGTCGTTCGACTCGGTACAAGAAGCTGCCGACGCGGTCTTGGCGATCACCAGCAACATGCGTCCGGCGATGCTCGAGTTCATGGATCACGCCAGTATCAATGCTGTCGAGGATTCGGTACGCATGGGTCTCAACCGCAAGGCTCACGCACTACTGCTCGCGCAGTCCGACGCACCCGGCGCGGCAGGCGTGCTGGAAATCGAGACGATTGTTCAGGCGTGCGAAAACAACGGAGCCACCGAAGTATTCGCCACCGATGACCAGGCCGAAGGTGACGCTTTTGCGGCGGCACGGCGAGCGGTGTTCCCGGCCGTGCTCGCGATGGGAAGTCTGCTTCTCGAAGACGTGGGCGTTCCCATGCGCGCACTCCCCCAGCTGGTAACCGGGGTCGAAGCCATCGCAGACGACCTCGACGTCCTGATCTGCACGGTGGCGCACGCCGGAGACGGAAACACCCACCCGCTCATCGTCTTCGACCCCGCAGACCCGGACATGTCCGAACGCGCACAGATCGCATTCGGACGGGTGATGGATCTCGCCATCGCGCTCGGCGGCACGATCACCGGCGAACACGGGGTCGGTCGACTCAAGCGCGACTGGCTGCCGTCACAGTTGGGTGAAGACGTCATGGCCCTCAATCGCAAGGTCAAGGATGCGCTCGACCCGCTGGGAATTCTCAATCCCGGAGCCGTCATTGCCGCGAAAGAAGGCTCTCTCGACTAGCTTTCACGTCGACGTCGAACGAGTCACGTCATCGAGGAACCGTCGGGCTGACCGAACGGACCAGCTCGGCCAGCTGACGGAATCCCTCTGCTCGGCCACTCGACGAGCGGAACACGACGCCGATCGTGCGACCTGGAGCCGGCGAAGCGAAATGCGCCGTCGACAAGTCCCCGCGTCGAACCTCCACGGCAACAGCCGATTCCGGGACCAAAGTCACCCCGAGTCCCCCGGCCACACATTGCACGACTGTCGCGAGAGAGGTAGCCCGCGTGTCGCCGGCAAGCGGATGGGCGTCTACCGAACGGCACAGATCCAACGTCTGGTCGCGCAGGCAGTGGCCGTCGTCGAGCAAGAGCAACGGCAGCGCGTCGAGCACGTCCGCCGTGAGATCGACACGTCCGGCCAAGGAATGATCGTTCGGCACGACCATCACAAAATCCTCTTCGTACACAGGAACTTCCACCAGGCCAGGTGTTCCGGCAGGAAGCGCCAACACCGCGACGTCGAGCGCTCCCGATCGCAGGGCATCAAGCAAGCGCGCCGTTTGATCCTCGACTATTTGCGGCGCCAACGACGGCAGCTTCTCGCGCAGCTCCGGCAACAACCCCGGAAGAATGTAGGGCGCAACGGTCGGGATCAACCCGATGCGTAGCGGTCCGGTCAGAGAGTCGCCGGAGCCGGCCGCGCTCGCGACGAAACCGTCGGCAGCCTCGAGGATTTGCTTGGCCTGACCGAGCAAGCGCTGTCCGTCCGCGGTCACGAGCACGCGCCGCGTACTACGTTCGATCAGTTTGACCCCTAGTCCCGCCTCGAGAGCTGCCAGCGCCTGCGACAGTGTGGGTTGGCTCACACCGGAACGCGCTGCGGCAGTACCGAAGTGCCGGTACTCGGCCACCGACACAAAGGCACGCAGCTGTGACAAGGAAGGTTGATAAGTCTGATCAGACATGCCTATCAGTGTAGTGCCACCCATCACCTTTACCTTTTGAACGGTTTGATGCAGAATGGACTCATACCAAAAAGCGCCGGTCACAACCTCGACACTCCAGTCGAAACCGTCCGACCCGCTGACGGTGACAAACCCTCTCGATCCAGCACGTTCGGCCGTCACAGTCCGAACAGCCGGATCGTGTGCGCAAGAAATTCCTGTTCACGAGACACGTAGGAGAATGAGACACATGGCTCTGCTCACAATCGGCGACCAGTTCCCCGCTTACAACCTCACGGCTGTCATCGGCGGCGACCTGTCCAAGGTCGATGCCCAGCAGCCCGATGACTACTTCACCACCGTCACCAGTGACGACTACGCAGGCAAGTGGCGCATCGTCTTCTTCTGGCCCAAGGACTTCACCTTCGTGTGCCCCACCGAGATTGCTGCATTCGGCAAGCTCAACGAAGAGTTCGCAGACCGTGATGCTCAGGTTCTCGGCGCTTCCGTCGACAACGAGTTCGTGCACTTCCAGTGGCGTGCACAGCACGAAGAGCTCAAGACCCTCCCCTTCCCGATGCTCTCGGACCTCAAGCGCGAGCTTGCCGAGGCCACCGGCGTCCTCAACGCCGACGGCGTTGCAGACCGCGCGACGTTCATCGTCGACCCCAACAACGAGATCCAGTTCGTCTCCGTCACAGCCGGTTCCGTCGGCCGTAACGTCGACGAGGTTCTCCGCGTCCTCGACGCTCTCCAGAGCGACGAGCTGTGCGCATGCAACTGGAAGAAGGGCGACCCGACCATCAACGCCGGCGAGCTCCTGACTGCGAGCGTCTGAGTATGAGCGTCGAGAACCTCAAGAACTCGCTTCCCGAGTACGCGAAGGACCTCAAGCTCAACCTGAGTTCCATTGCGCGCACGACGGTCCTGAACGAGCAGCAGTTGTGGGGAACGCTCCTCGCAACGGCCGCAGCCACCAAGTCTGCGTCCACGCTCAAGGAGATTGCTTCCGAGGCTGCCGACAACCTGTCGGCAGAGGCATACAACGCCGCTCTCGGCGCAGCGTCGATCATGGGCATGAACAACGTCTTCTACCGCACCAAGGGCTACCTCGACGGTAAGTACGACGACCTTCGTGCCGGCCTGCGGATGAACATCATCGGCAACCCGGGCGTCGACAAGGCCGACTTCGAATTGTGGTCGCTTGCAGTGTCCGCGATCAACGGCTGCAACCACTGCCTCGAAGCTCACGAGAACACCCTCCGCCAGGAAGGTGTCGACCGCGAGGTCATCTTCGAAGCGATCCGCGCCGGTTCCATCGTCGCGGGCGTCGCACAGGCTGTCGAAGCCAACGAGATCCTCTCTGCCGCACAGGTCTGATCACTCGGACCTGAGTGCAGTTCGACGAGCCCTCCCCACCGTGAAGGTGGGGAGGGCTTTTCGCGCGCTAGGGTGGACCGATGGGTATCGAGGTGAGTGTGGTCCGGGTCTTCACGGACGAGTACGGCAAGCACGGGAATCCGCTGGGAATCGTCGACGCGTCCACGGTTGCAGAATCGGATCGACAAGCCGTCGCGAAGGAACTCGACTACAGCGAGACCATCTTCATCGACGTTCCGGATGACGGCGCCTCGCGTGCGCGGGTCCAGATCTTCACTCCGGCAGCAGAACTCCCCTTCGCCGGACACCCGACCGTCGGTGCCACGTGGTGGCTGGGCGAACAGGGCCGTCGCGTGAGCGCCCTCGACGTTCCTGCCGGCAGTGTCGACGTCCGCCAATCCGGCGCTTTGACGTGGGTACGCGCGCGTGCTGAATGGGCACCGGAATTCGCGATCTATCCGATGGACACGGTGGACGACGTCATCGACGCAGATCCGTCCGACTACGAGGCGGATCATTCGTATCTGTGGGCATGGCAGGACAAGCTCGAAGCTGCCATCCGCGCACGCATGTTCGCACCGGTGATGGGAATCGCCGAGGACGAGGCGACCGGATCTGCAGCGCTGCGCATCACGGACCGATTGAGGAAATCATTGCTCATCACCCAGGGACGCGGATCGGTCCTTCACACGACCTTCTCTCCGGAAGGTTGGCTCGAAGTCGGCGGCCGCGTCGTCGCCGAGCCGTCACGAACCTTGTGAGTACCCGGCGGGATTGCGTCCGGCCTCGAGGTCACGTGCACTCAGTGATACCGAGATCTCGTCACCGAGCGCAACTCCCGGCGCGAGGGGCAACTGATCTCCACTCCAGAACTTGCCCGGGTCGAACCAGTTGACACGACGATTGCCGACGAGCAGACCCATCGCTTCATAGGTCTTGGCAACCACTTCGGCGCAGTAGGCGCTCTCGACGGCCACTGCCGATACGTCGGACTTCTTGCGCAGCTTCGGGATTCGGCCTCCGAACCAGCGCGAAGCAAGCTTGGCCGTCGACGGGAAAGGCGTACCGTCCAGCCGCGCGATCGTCTGGAGCAGAGCGTCTTCCTGCTCCCGGGTGACTTCGTGGTCGAGCTGGCGCAACCATCCACGCTGCCCGTACTTGGCGCCCCAAACCTGAACGGCCGATCGCAGATCGTGCAGTTGGACACCACGCTGGAAGCGTCCGGTCCACATGTCCTGCAGCGAGTGACCGAGTTCCGCATGCCACATCAGCGGCGGGAGGTCGTCGATCACGACCGACATTCCGACGTGGTTGACGGGACTGTTGGTCAGTGTCTGAATGGCCCGGTCCGCCGTCGACTCTCCGCGGAAGATCCAGATGTCGCCCGTGCGGGTCGCCGCAGCGGCCTCGTCGAGACTCACCTGCGAAAGCAATCGTCGGTCCATGCCTCTAGCGTAGAGGGATGAAACTCCGTACTCCTCTGCGCGCCTCGCACGTTTGGAAACTGGTCGGCCTCGCCGGTGCAATGGGCGTTGCCGCCACCGGGGTTCTCGTTGCGCGCGGCGAACGCCAGCGTCGGGCCTACTCTCCGGACGAAATTCGCTCGGTACTGCACGAGCGGTACACCCAGGCCTACGCCAAGCAGTCGGAACAAGAGGTTCTGGAACTCGAACCTGCACCCAACGCTGTGCGGCGCCGAATCGAGAAATTCTTCCGGCGCCGCAGCTGACTTCAGCCGAGGGCTGCGAGGATCCCTGCTGCCATCTCCGCGACCTGATCATCGGTCATGACGAACGTCGGCGAAATCTGCATCGCACCCTGACCCGCAGCGCGACCCGAAATACCGTGCTCACGAAGCGTCTTCACAAACGGCAACGCCTCCG